>CAZKGC010000111.1:1222-1829 GCA_964552335.1 Hadarchaeota archaeon (SeqCode) | reverse complement strand
GGAGAATTTGCGGCTAGGAAGGTGCGCTCAGAGCGACAGAAGTTCAGGTGGAAGAGCGCCCAGTACCAGCGCCGAGTATTGATGCTCGATGAAAAAGCCGACCCTCTCGAGGGTTCACCACAGGCCAAGGGCATCGTCCTCGAAAAAGTCGGAGTCGAGGCCAAACAACCCAACTCCGCTATTCGGAAATGTTGTAGAGTTCAGCTGGTCAAAAACGGGCGCCAGGTCACGGCATTCGCTCCCGGTGACGGCGCGATTGGGTTTATAGATGAGCACGATGAAGTTGTGATCGAAGGCATAGGGGGGGCGAAGGGCGGAGCATATGGCGACATACCCGGAGTCCGATACAAAGTTACAAAGGTGAATGGTATTTCGCTGAAAGAACTTGTGAAGGGGCGAAAGGAGAAACCAACCCGGTGATGGCTTGGCACTCAAATATTTTGATGAATGGACAGTCGAAGATGTCGAGATAAAGGATCCCGGGCTTAAACAGTACATTCGTCTGGAACCCCCGCTAGTTTTACATAACGGGGGAAAACATGCGCGCAAGCAATTTGGAAAAGCAAAGATATCAATTGTTGAACGTCTGATAAACAAAATCATGCGA
>CAZKGC010000111.1:0-1212 GCA_964552335.1 Hadarchaeota archaeon (SeqCode) | reverse complement strand
ATCTGGACCCGGCGCAGGAAAACTCAAAGGCAAGGTGATTCGCGGAGAAGGGGCGTGTGGGAAAAAACACAAGGCTTACAACATCGTCAAAAAATCTTTCAAGAGAGTTGCAGAGCGAACGAAGAAAAACCCCATTCAAATACTGATAGACGCGGTTCAAAACTCAGCCCCGCGTGATGAGACGACGCGCATAAGTTACGGAGGGATGACTTATTACGTTGCTGTCGATTCCGCCCCTCAACGAAGACTCGACATTGCGCTGAGGAATTTGGCGGCGGGGGCCTTCGCGACGTCGTTCACCGATAAAAAGCCGATGGAAGAATGCCTAGCGGAAGAGCTCATCCTCGCTGCAAATAATGACATGAAGAGTTTCGCTGTATCGCGTAAGGAGGAAACCGAGCGGATAGCAAAGGGAGCCAGATAAGAGATATTTGTGGACTGCTCGCCCCTGTACTTGAACCCAAAGGCTTTTTAAATATACACGTGAATTGAAATAGCTGAGTGAAGAAGGAGGTAAAAAATGGCGAAACCACACCTGAACCTGATAACAATAGGCCATGTGGACCACGGTAAGTCTACGCTAGTGGGCAGGATGTTGTACGAGAAGGGAATGGTGAAAGAGGAGGACATAAGAAAGTTCGAGGCCATGGGCGATAAGGGCAAGACGTTCAAATTTGCCTGGGTGATGGACGCCCTTAAGGAAGAGCGAGAGAGAGGATTAACGATCGATTTAGCTCACAAGAAATTTGAAACAGATAAGTATTACTTCACTATCATCGACGCTCCCGGACACCGCGACTTCGTCAAAAACATGATCACCGGCGCGAGCCAAGCGGATGCCGCGATTTTGGTCGTGGCAGCGGACGACGGCATCATGCCCCAGACCCGAGAGCACGCGGCTCTCGCATTCACCCTCGGCGTTGGACAGTTGGTTATAGTGATAAACAAGATGGACCTCGTTGGATACAAGGAAGATGTGTTCAACAAACTCAAGTCTGAAGTGACCGACCTGTTGAGAGCAGTTGGTTATAGGAACCTCGAGAAATTCGCGTTCGTGCCAGCGGCGGCGTTCTACGGTGAAAACGTGACAAAACCCAGCGACAAGATAAAGTGGTATACCGGACCGATATTTTTCGCCGCGCTCGACAACTTCACCATCCCTGAAAAGCCTACCGGTAAGCCGCTTCGACTACCCGTCCAAGATGTGTACTC
>CAZKGC010000110.1:0-1936 GCA_964552335.1 Hadarchaeota archaeon (SeqCode) | reverse complement strand
GATTACCTCAGCTCACGTATGTAGATTTTTCCCGCGTCATAAATACATTCGGAAGGTACTGAAGACATTTTGGTCTAAAATCAAGACCTTGTCTAAACACCACTCCTTAGGGAGAACAAAAAATCATGCGAACGAGTACCTAAACCCAATGTCTCAATGCTCAACAAGTCTGCAGGTTCATCTATATCGGTGGCAACACTTGGGGACCGGTAGATGCGCGGCTTCACCCCTGCCCGAAAGGCCTCCTGTACGTGCAACGGAAAACTCTCGCCTCCAAACCTGAGGTCGATGAGGTCTGGAGGGCGGATGAGGAGGGCATTGGTGCCATTGGCCTTTGAAGGAGCTATCACGACATCGCGCTGTGCGGTAGCCATCGCAGTCAGGTTCTCGACGTCAGCGCTTTTCAGAAGCGGTAGATCCCCCGGTAATATAAGCACAGAGATTGCGTCCTGCCTCACAATATATTTTATCGCATACTTGAGTGCCGCATTCAGCTCCAAGCCTGACTCGACTATATCGGTAGCTCCATGCAAACTGGCAAAATCAAGCACCTTTTTGTCTGGCGAGACCACGGCCGCACCTGAGATGGATGAGGCCTGCTTGACGGCGTTGAGCACATCGGCAAGCATCGAGAGCACAAGCTGCTGTCGTTGCTCTGGTCCCAACACCATACTCAAACTCGACTTAGCTTCGCTCAGATACTTGACCGGAATGATAGCCCAAGTGCTCATGCAGACCAAGAACATTTATAAACGAGCTAATATTTTTATAGGTGATTATTTGGAATCCGCACCCACAGCTAGTTACTCTCGCAATGTCTTTCTGCCTATCACGAACCTGTGCCGGAATCGCTGCGCATACTGTGGTTTTAGGCGTGATCCTAACGATGGAGCTTGGTTCATGTCGCCTGAAGATGTCATCGAGCTGGCAAAGAGGGCAAAGGCCGCGGGCTGTTCCGAAGCCCTGCTAACCCTCGGCGAACGGCCCGATGTTCATGCCGAGGCCAGAGAAAAACTCGATGCACTGGGGTACGAAAACATGGTGGATTACATCGAAGATTTATGTGAACAAATTTTGGAACTCGGAATGCTTCCCCACACAAACGCGGGATTGCTGAGCGAACGAGAGCTACGACGCCTGCGCCGCTGCAACGCGAGCATGGGATTGATGCTCGAGTGTGTCGCAGACCTTTCAGTACATCAAAACAGCCTGGGTAAGAACCCTCGGCGCCGCCTTAAGGTTATAGAAGTTGCTGGAAAACTTCGAATCCCGTTCACCACCGGGCTGCTCATAGGGATAGGAGAAAAATTCGAGGACAGAATTCGATCGCTACTCACCGTCCGGAAACTCCACAAACGTTATGATCATATTCAAGAAATCATCATCCAACCATTTGATCCGAAGCCGGGCACTCCAATGGAAAATCGCCCACGGCCAAGCGAATCGGAACTATTCGCGACCGTCGCCATCGCGCGCTCAATCATGCCCGACATGAATATTCAGGTGCCACCCAACCTAGTATCAAATGTTGGCCCTCTTCTGCTAGCTGGGGCGAACGACCTAGGAGGCATCTCACCCGTGACGCCTGACTTCATCAACCCAGAACAGCCTTGGCCGAGCGTCGCCGAACTTCGGGCCGCGATCAAGCGTGCGGGATTCATGCCGCGCGAGCGTTTGCCGATTTATCCGCGCTATGTGAAGGATGAGAGATTCATGTCTGAGGAGGTTAGAGAACACGTCCGCGAGCTTGCTGACGAAGAAGGGTACCGCGCCTGCTGAGCCATATTTTGAAGAAATTTTACAACGCGTACTGGCTGGCGAAGAGCTGAGCGTAGCTGATGGAGATCTTTTACTACGGGCTGATGGTGAAGAGCTCCGCGCGCTGGTTCGGGCGGCGGATGAGATGAGGCAGCGTAAAGTTGGCGACATTGTGACT
>CAZKGC010000109.1:0-1996 GCA_964552335.1 Hadarchaeota archaeon (SeqCode) | reverse complement strand
AGTATGTTTTTTTTCACCTAGTGGGTGGGAAGCACCTAGAAGGAGACCTGGTTGGAGACCACCCAATCCAACCAAAATCCGAATAGAAACTGCCGCTATTTTATCAGCAAGATTGTCAGGTGCTAAGGTGGAAATGAAAGACGCGAAGCAGGTCGCGTCCGATTTGAACCTGCCACTCAAAGCTTTGTATGCAGCCGCGAAGCGCGCGTTAGGTGGCATGAAGCAGGTCGCGTCCGATTTGAACCTGCCATTCAAAGAGGGGTTGAGAGAGTCCATACGAAGCATGGCGGATCGGATTATTCCAGGATCCGCAAATGGCGACCAGCGAGACGCCGTCGCAGCGGCCCTTAGTGTTTTAAGATGAAAATGAACACATCCTCAGAGGTTTTGAATCCGGCAAATATCGATGATTGTAAGATAGTTTATACAAAAATGTTAATCCGTTCGCTGTTTACTTCTTTCCATATCTTTGCCGTTATTGAACCAGTTTAGGAAAGAAAGGTAATGTCGCTTGTCGAGAAAATTCTGGGTTCTCCACAAATCATAAAGAATAGATTCCCTTCCCCATAAGTCAGAAAAATCGTTCTCCATTGTCTTTACTATTTCAACTAATTTTTTTGTTAACTTGTGAGCTTCGTTTTCAGTCAAGAAACCAGAAATAGCCGCCCGCTTTATTTCTAAGACCGCACCTTCTGATCCTAAGAACTTCATAGCTAATTCTCTTTGAGAGAGTTCGACCATGTGTTTTCCTGTCGCCACATCAAATGCAGCAGAAATGATAGAATCTCCAGTTTCCATCCAGTCTTTTGTTTTTTCTATGGCTTCTTTAGGGGAGTTCCTGAGATATTCTTTATGGATGGCATGAAATGTTTTTCTGGCTTTTTCTGCCATCGTTGCTATCACTCATATCCCCTTTCCTTTTTTACTTTTTGGCTTATAAGTTTATTTTCTTATAAGTATATAATCTAATTAGTTTATAAGCTTACAGGTTCATGCTAAAATAAGATTAAAACCTAAAAAGTGACATTTATGGAGGCTGCTATCGAAGTGGTAGATAAATTATCGAGACCTAAGCTCAAAGTTCTCTCGATAATAAGTTCTGAGGGCTTAACCGCAGCTGAAGTGAGCGAAAAGTTTAATAAAACACAATCCTCGGCTTTAAGAGACCTTCGAGAACTAGAAAGAATAGGTTTGCTCAGGTCTCAAATAGAGAAAGCAGAAAGCGGTCCTCCGAGATCTAGATTTTTCCCTAAAAAATTTGAACTCACCATCAAAATAAACGATGGAAAATTTGGGGCCAAGCTCGATTTTAAATGAGGCTAGCAATCATTCACTATGTGATATCGTCGGTAACATCCCCTATTTCATTGGTTGCAGACCGGCAATCCACGGATTAAGGGATTTTTCCCTGCTTTCTGAACTCACCCTAGCTTTCGTAAGTACTTCCTACCGTATCTTCACGTGCCCAGTAGCCAAGACTTAGCATATTTGATTTGCTCGCGGGTGGGCTGTTCAAGCTTTATTCCAAGCGAGCGAAGCTTCAGTTCAGCCACCTTTTTGTCTATCTTTTCCGGGACATCGTGGACCCCCGGCTTTAACTCCCTACCGTGTTTAGCAAGGTAGGCGACGCTCAACGCCTGCAACGCGAAACTCATGTCCATTATCTCCATCGGGTGGCCGAGCGAGCGTTTGCCGGCGAGATTCACCAGACGCCCTTCGGCAAGCAGGTAAAGCCGCCTACCGTCTTTGAACCGGAACTCCTCCACATCCTCCAAAACTTCACGCCTTTTTACCGCAAGCTTCTCAAGTGCTTTGATGTTTATCTCCACGTTGAAGTGCCCCGCGTTGCAGAGGATCGCCCCGTCGTGCATCCGGCGCATGTGCTCCCCCCGAATTACGCTGACGCTTCCGGTCGTGGTTATGAAGATGTCTCCGGTGCGTGCGGCCTCCGACATCCGCGCAACCCTGAAGCCATCCATCGTCGCCTCAAGCGCCC
>CAZKGC010000108.1:0-2126 GCA_964552335.1 Hadarchaeota archaeon (SeqCode) | reverse complement strand
GGTTGTTCGTTCGCCGCAGCGATAACGGCGGAACTCGCGAAAGGAGAAAGTTTGCAGGAAGCGGTCGCTAACGCAAGGGAATTCATTAAGACAGCAATCGAGGGCAGGTTGAGGGTTGGAAAAGGTGTCATGCCGGTCAACCAGATGGCGACACTTTTTTTAAGCGCGGAAAAGGGACGCTCGCTTGAGGAGGTGTGGCGGGCCGCTCATGTCCTCGTGGAAGATCCAAGGTTCGTCGAGCTCCTGCCCGAGGTCGGGTCAAACATTGTGATGGCCCTGCCGGGAGCAAGGGAGACCTCCGAAGTGGTCGGGCTTTCTGGGAGAATAGTGAAGTCGGGCGGGCAGGCGCGTTTGACTGGTTTTCCAAAATTAGGCGGTTCCGAGCATGTCGCCAACATCGTGCTGACCGCTATGCGTTATAACCCAAAAATCCGAGCTGGCTTGAACATCAGATTCTCTCCGGAAATTTTGCGTGCGTGCAGGAAACTTGGATTCACAATCAGCACGTTTGACCGAAGCAGGGAGCCAAGAGGTGCGAAGACGATGATTTGGGGAACCGAGCAAGCAATCAAAAAAATCGGCAAAGTGCCCCAAGTAATATTTGACAAGGGTGCCCCCGGTAAAGAAGCGATGGTGAGATTGCTTGGAACTTCGCCCATGGAGGTGGCTGGATTGGCTTTGCGCTTGGCGAAGGAAGTTTGACGGCCAAGAAAAGGTTTTTAGAGGGGCCAGTAAAGCCAAACAGACGAGGGGATTACTTTGGGAAGGGTAAGAGCACTATACATAAAGCGCGCGGCGCGTGAGTTGATCGAGCGTTATCCCGATAAATTTTCGACGGATTTTGAAGGGAATCGCAAGTTCGTGGACGAAGTCTTAGTCTTGGGGCACCTGAACAAGTCCGTGAGGAACAGAATAGCAGGTTATATAGTCACTCTTCTGAAACAGCGAAAAGAGGGGTGAAGATGCCACCTGTTGTCGATTTGAAGAAGTGTAAGGGCGCTGGGGCTTGCGCAGAAGTCTGCCCTGTTAACGTTATCGACATTGTGAAAGGAAAAGCGGTTGTCGCGCGCCCCGACGATTGTATCGAATGTCGAGCTTGCGAGGCCGCCTGCCCGAACAGCGCGATAAGTTTCCCGTAAACTTTGCTAGTTATTGGCGGTGCTGTCTTTTGCTACCTTGGCTGTTCTACCAGTTTGGTTATATCCTTGCTTAGGTGTCTTATTTTTCAGAATATCTCCAAGCCATATCAAACGTATCCTTAAGACACTTGACACATTTGCTGTACTCCATCGCCGAAATTTCAAGGATTTTTCCGTTCCGCCACGCAATGTTGAAAATTTTATCTGGCAAACATACGGATCCTGTGTTTGCTTCCTCTCCATCGTACTCCATTTAGATCTTAGATTTGGTGGTTGCGACTTCACCTAATTTTGTATCCTTGCTGAGGATCTCGAGCAACTATGGGCGGTTAACGAAGCATACCGGGAGCTCGGAGAAAAAGCGGCCCAAGGCGAAGCAAAAAGCTTAGACCAAGCTCCGTTATCTCCCCAAAGTAAGTTTTAAGTAGGAAAAATACCATAGTAACTAACGTCCACATCGCGATGTGAACGGCGTCGATCGGAGTATGGGGCACAGCGTGCATAGCCCCGCAATGAGAGATCGTCCTCTTGATGTGGATTCAAAAATGTGGATCCGAACAAGCCAGGCTACTGGAGGAGCTCGGGTCCGAGATAGGTTCGGTATCCAAGCCAATTTCGAGTCTTTGTGGCCAACTAACTCCGGTTGATTCTGCCGGAGGCCACTGCTATTGGGGTTCGGCTAAGCCATGCGAGTGGTGGGCGTTCCGAAAGGGATGGCCCCGCACACGGCTCAGTAACACGTAGTTAACCTACCCTCGGGACGGGAACAACGCCGGGAAACTGGCGATAATTCCAGATAGGTGGGGGACGCTGGAATGCCTCCTTGCCTAAATCCTCTGGGGCCCGAGGATGGGACTGCGGCCTATCAGGCTGTTGGCGGTGTAACGGACCACCAAACCTACAACGGGTACGGGCGATGGGAGTCGGAGCCCGGAGATGGGGACTGAGACAAGGCCCCAGGCCCTACGGGGCGCAGCAGGCGCGAAA
>CAZKGC010000107.1:0-2139 GCA_964552335.1 Hadarchaeota archaeon (SeqCode) | reverse complement strand
ATTTATATGTTGTCATTTAAAGTTTTTTGCATGAAAGCTTCAGGGTGACGATGGAAATTTTTTTATACTCAACTTCTATGTACCCCGATAACGAAACAAGACCACACTAGGAAGATTTTTATACAGAAAGTTGTAAACAGGATTAAAAGTTTGAAACGGTTGTACCATGAGCCAAGAATCAATCAAAAGATTAAAGCCCTTTGAAATGCCGAAGGTCAATATTGATGACAAATTCTGGACTCCGCGTCTCCAAGTGAACCGAGAGGTAACCCTAAGACATATACATGAGCAACTGGAAAAGGCGGGGTACATCGACAATTTCAGGAAAGCGGCAGGTGCGAAAGAGGGCGAGTTCCAAGGCCTGTGGTTTAATGACGAGACTGTTTACAAGTGGTTGGAAGCGGCCAGTTATGTCTTGGGTAAGCACGACGATCCAAAACTGGAAGATCAAGTGAATGAAGTAATCTCCGTAATTGCCGATGCCCAAGAGGAAGATGGCTATCTTGACACCTATTTCATCTTGGGGGAACCGGATAAGAAGTTGACCGCGCTAGGCATAATGCATGAATTATATTGTGCTGGCCACTTAATTCAAGCCGCTACGGCCCACTATCGTGCTACTGGGAAGGAAAGCCTACTTGAAGTAGCCCGGAAGTACGCCGACCACATTGACAATATATTTGGACCGAACAAAAGAATCGGTTACCCGGGCCATCCAGAAATCGAACTAGCTCTAGTAGGCCTTTATCGAGTCACTGGGGAGGAAAAGTATCTTAAATTAGCCCAATTTTTCGTCGATCAGCGCGGGCAAGAGAATTCTCCTTTCAAGAAGGAGCTAGAGAACCTCGGGTCTATCGCAGGAGGAGAGACCATCAAATTCGCAGGAGGGGAGACCATCAAACAGATTTACCAATATCTATTCGCTGAATCAGGAAGGTATACCGGCCACTATGCTCAAGATCATCGCCCGGTTCGAGAACAGAGTGAAGCAGTGGGTCACTCTGTGAGAGCAATGTATCTGTATTGCGGAATGGCGGATATAGCACTCGAAACCGGCGAACAAGAACTAATCCGAGCATTAGAACGTTTGTGGCAAAACATGACGAGAAAACGTATGTACATAACTGGAGGAATCGGCTCGAGTTCCGAGGGGGAGCGTTTCACCTCCGATTATGATTTACCAAATCGAGATGCTTATGCGGAAACCTGTGCCGCCATCGGGAGTGTCATGTGGAATCATCGTATGCTCCAATTGACTGGCGAGGCACGATTTGCTGACGTGATGGAACGAGCGCTCTACAATGGACTCCTTTCCGGGGTGTCGATTGACGGAGTGAAATTCTTCTATATCAATCCACTAGCCAGCGACGGGAACCACCATCGCCAAGGATGGTTCGAGTGCGCCTGCTGTCCCCCAAACCTCGCCCGGCTTCTTGCATCACTAGAAAATTACATTTACCTAAAAAATGACAATTCCATTTTCGTAAACCTATACATCTCCAGCACCGGAGAAACAACCCTAAACGGGAATACAATCACAATAAAACAAGAAACCGAATACCCTTGGGAAGGAACTGTAAAAATAGACATTTCGGTCGAGACTCCCTCCAAATTCACTCTAAACCTCCGCATTCCGGACTGGTGTCGGAACGCAACTCTCGAAGTTAATGGATCTGTTGTGGATGTCGAGAAGAATATCCAAAACGGCTACGTTAAAATAGATCGGACTTGGAACGATGGGGACCACGTTGAACTGGTTTTGTCCATGCCCGTAGAGCAAATAAAGGCCCATCCCGCCGTTCGTTCGGACATTGGCCAGATAGCTCTCCAGCGAGGCCCCGTGATCTATTGTCTCGAAGAGGTTGACAACTCCCGCCCCCTTCATCAAATTAGTCTCCCCTCGGACTCTTCGGTCGACGCAGCCTTTGAACCTGAAATTTTAGGCGGCGTGGTCACGATTAAGGGAGAAGGGCGAACTCCAAATTTCGAGGACTGGGGCGAGAAACTCTATCAGCGCGCCAGCGAAACGAGCACTAAACCAATCAAATTCAAAGCGATTCCTTACTACGCATGGGATAACCGTGAACCCGGTGAAATGAGAGTTTGGATTCAATCCTCGTTATAAAGGGAGAGGGAATT
>CAZKGC010000106.1:0-2161 GCA_964552335.1 Hadarchaeota archaeon (SeqCode) | reverse complement strand
CGCCACCCCCGTGCACCATCCAAGGTCAAAAACAGCCAGAAAACCACCCGCCACCCGCAGACGCACCAGAACCCAAAAAAGAAAGTCTTTTATGGGGCTAATATTTAGTTTTATATGCGCCGAGAGGGCAAACCGGGAGGGCTTCTAGAGTCGGTCCTGGTGGATCCCACTGGTAAGGAAATTATAGAGCGAGGCCAAGCTCGTAAGGTCCTGAACAGCAGGCTGACAGGGTTGATTCGAAGGCTCTCAATTGATTACGGCGTGGAGAACTCGCAAGAGCAATCCGCACGATCCGTGAAGGGTCGGAACGATGTGGTTCGGCGGGCTGCCCAAAAGGTGGTCTGGACGGGCTACGTCGCCCGTGATCATAGAGACGTTCGTGGCCCTTATCTCGGCGCATTTTTTTACAATGCTTGCTCTCATCTGCCAACGCTTTTCTTGCCAATCGCCTAAAATAAACCTAAGAGAAACCAGACTGATTATTTCAGAACGTTGCCCGTTTTCATGCACCAGAGGTAAAGGTCGAGTTCACCGAGGGAAATGTTGAGTTCCCGCGCGAGCTTCCTCAATTTTTCTTCTATCTTCAAATAACGATCGTGCATCAACGCGCGCGGCACTTCATCAATCAACTTATACTCACGCAGCACGGCGAGCACATGCCGGTCAAGAATCGCCACGTCGCCGAAACCCACGTTGCGCAAAAAATGCGACGATTCCTTCCACCCAATTCCTTTGATGTTTCTCTGAAGCCACTCACGGGCCTGCCGCGCATCTTTGAAATTTTTAATAATGGTTTTAATATTGTGGAACTTACGCGCTTCAACAATAAAACGCGTCCTGGTATTTGGGAACCTATGCCCGAGTTGTCTAAGTTTTTTCCTAAGTTCTGCTCCCGAAAATTCTAGGAAACCTTTACCGCCGAGCTCGCTCTGAATCTTGATGCCCAATTTGGCCGTGGAATTCGCTGTGAGGATGCAGAAACAAAGCTCTGAAAACCACTCCTTGTTTCCCTTGCGGCCCAAATTTTTGAACTCTTGTGTCCTCTGGGCTATAAGTTTGCCCACCGCGCCATTCTTCAATTCATTCACTTTACTTGCTAAGTCCCCGCCCACAACAGCCCCAACATTAAAAACATTCTGTCTGATTAATGTGTTACTCTGACTAAGCCGCTGCAAGCTTCGTCTGAGCGGGGGCTTGCTGCCATGCGTGGGTGTGTTTTACCAGCTCGTGCGCTACCTTCGAAGGTTGCGCCCATTGAAGCCCCTGTGCGTTTTGGGGGCTAGCATCAAATACCGAAAACTCGGCTATCTGTCTCGGGTCTACTGGAACTGAAGCAAGCCCTGTTTCCGGACACAGGCTCATCGGCGCCAACAATAGGCCTCGCCTGACCCGGAACTCGGAGAGGAGGCAGGTTTTTTCTCCTTTTTTTATTTCGATGGGGGAAGTGACACCGTCGACGATTACATTTGGAAGTCTCTCACGCAAATAGCCCCCAATATAATTCGTAAGTTCTTCCTGCAAGTTCGCTAAACTATCCGCGCCACCCACCCGGACTTCGCACGGAATCATGTCCAAAGGTATCACCAAGTCAAAGCCGAGCCTTCCGCTGTATTTCACCCATGGTTCCGAAACACCGGCGTCTGCTAATGCCTCGAGCACCCAAATAGTTGCCACTCCAGCGAACTCCAGCCCGCCTCGTTTTGCCCTAGTAGTCCAGACCAAATCGTGGCCTATTGGGCGAGAAAAGTCCTGTCTTTGATATCGCCAATTGGAGCAATAGAATGCTGACGCGCCCAACGCCAGTGCATGATCCAACTCTTCCGGTTTATCTAAAATTACCGGACGCCGTGCCTCGCCCTCGTTGAAATAGCGCTGTAGGGTTTTGGCCCTGCTATTGTAAAAAGCACCTTCTCGAAGGCTACCGCTCCCGCTAGCATTCGCGAAATTTGTTATCGCCTGTCTTACGTCAATGCGCTGGTAGTACATGTTCCCCCCAATGGGCCCTTGTCAGCTGTTTTTAAGCAGTTTGAGAAGAGGGGGGTCACCGAAAGTATTCCGCAAATTTCTCTTTATTAAACCGCTAAAATCAACTTTTCTGGAAAAATATGGCTTTATTTTGATAATATGTCATTTTTTTATTAACTAAGAAGATAAATTGTAT
>CAZKGC010000105.1:0-2168 GCA_964552335.1 Hadarchaeota archaeon (SeqCode) | reverse complement strand
CTTTCTTATCTTTTGAGCGAGCTTCCCATCCTCGATGACGAGAGTTCCGCGGTACCCGCATTCTTGGCAGTCGTAGATTGACCAGAGCTGGGGAAGCCCCGAGGCCCACCTCAGCGAGACCGAACCGCATCTCGGGCAGTGTTTTTGACCCTTCTGGGCTTCCACATCTTCCACCCCAAAACGAGATCAAAGTTGGAGGAGGTGGGCGCTGGCTTTATCATCTTCGGTGATGATTATCTTAGCCGCAAACCCCTTGCAGATCGGCCCCGGGTTGACCATCAATGTTCGCCCAAGTTCGTCGATGCCGCGAGCTTCGTGCACATGAGCGCACAGATGAACTGTAGGTTGTTTTTGCTCGATATATTGTCTGATACTTTTACTTCCAACATGGATGCCTGCCTGTATATTGTCAAGTTTTGTTTCGTAGGGCGGGGCATGAGTCACAAGTACCCATTTTTTGCCCCAACATGAGGGGAGAGCTGCTAACTCTTCTCGGATTTCTACCTCGGTGAGTTCGAAAGGTGTATTGAATGGAGTCAGGTTGGAACCACCAAGCCCGGCAAAGGCGATGTCCCTAAATTTTTCACACTTTCCGTGGAGGTTTGCCCCGTATTTGTCAAGCACCTGCAGAATTTGCTTTGGGTCGCAGTTCCCCGGCACCGCAAATGTGGGCACATTAGCTGCCTTGGCCTTTTCGAGGAGGCTCTGGGCCACTTCGGGAGGGCCGAATTGGGTCAGGTCGCCGATCAGCACGAGGCAGTCGTAGCCTTGCTCAAGGAATTTGGAAAGGTTGTGTTCAGCGTTTGAGGCTCCGTGGAAATCGGCTGCGGCTAAAATCTTCAATAATCCACCGTGGTTATAGGATGTATCGCTAATTAAAATGTCTTTGGGTTGGGAAAGTGGTTAGCGCATTGCTCGAAAAATACCGAGATAAGGAATTGGCTGCTAAAATCGTCAGCGCTATACGGGAACTCATGCCCAGCAGACATGTGAAGTTTGTTCATGTATGCGGCTCGCACGAACAGACAATCGCCCGTTTTGGGCTCAGGTCGCTACTTCCCGATAATTTAGAAGTGTTCAGCGGGCCAGGATGCCCGGTCTGTTGCACACTAGCAGCTGAAATTGATGAAGCTATTGAACTCGCGAGGCAAGGCATTTTAATCACAACTTTTGGTGACATGTTTCGCGTGCCCGGCGCTAAGAACTCGCTGGCGATGGCAAAGACCGACGGTGCCGACGTTCGAATCGTCTATGGTGTGGCGGATGCTGTTGAAATAGCACGCCGGAATCCCAAGCAGGAGGTTGTACATGTCGCAATAGGTTTTGAAACCACGGCCCCCTCGACCGCCGCCGAGGTGCTCCGAAAACCACCCGAGAACTTTAGCCTGCTTATCTGCCATCGCCTTATCCCTCCAGCAATGGAGTTTTTGCTGGCATCGGGTGAAACAACCATAGACGGCTTCATCTGCCCCGGGCATGTTTCTACCGTGATTGGTTCTAAGCCCTACGAGCCGCTCTCGGAGCACTACAAGGTACCCCAGGTGATTTCGGGATTTGAGCCCGTCGACGTTCTATTGGGGATATGGATGTTGTTGAAACAGCTACGCGAGGGAAGGCATGAGGTCGAGATCGAATACACCCGTTCGGTTCGACCTGGGGGAAATGTGATCGCGCAGGAGAAGATGCAGAAGGTGTTTGAAGTTGTGGACAAGCTGTGGCGTGGGTTCCCAGTGGTGCCGAGATCAGCATTTGAGCTTAAAGAGGAGTTTCGAAATTATGACGCACGCAAAAAGTTTGGCGTCCAAGTCAAAGATTTTGCGGAGTTTGCAAAGGGGTGCAGGTGCGGGGAAGTCCTGAGAGGAGTGATTTATCCGAGCGAATGCCCGCTTTTCGGCAAGGCCTGCACTCAGGAGCACCCAGTGGGGCCGTGCGCGGTGACTAGTGAGGGGGCCTGTAACGTGGCGATGAAGCACGGAAAATTTTAAATTTATTTTGTATATGTTTAGGCATCGAGAATCTAGCAATTAAAGTGGGTAAAAGCGCTCTTTGTTTCCAATTTACTTTAAGATAATCGAGTTATTGTAAAATTAAAGTATTATTCGGCTTTAAAAATAAATTATGGTTGTTATTTACGGGATTTTATTGATTAAAAGGAAAATTTTTATATT
>CAZKGC010000104.1:0-2227 GCA_964552335.1 Hadarchaeota archaeon (SeqCode) | reverse complement strand
AGATGGCGAAACTCGGCATTGTGATCTCCGATTGGATTAAGGATAACAACCTAAATGCTGTTGCCATCCAATGCTGGACCGCCCTCGAAGAGCACTATGGGGTAGTACCCTGTACCATTATGAGCATGATGTCAGAAGCTCGGGTTCCCAGCGCCTGTGAGGTCGATGCCACCGGAGCATTATCTATGTATGCTCTCCAGCTGGCATCTGAAACACCCAGTGCTATAGTCGATTGGAACAATAACTATGGAGATGACCTGGATAAAGCTGTGTTATTCCATTGTAGCAACTTTCCTAAGAGTATTTTTCAATCCCCCAAAATGAGTTTTCAGGATATCCTCGCGGGGACCGTTGGAAAGAAGAATACTTTTGGAACATGTGTCGGGAGGATTAAGCCCGGTCATATAACCTTATGCAGAATAACGACAGATGACAGGGCAGGCTGTATTCGAACATACTTGGTGGAAGGTGAGATCACCGAGAACCTCCTGGAGACTTTTGGAGGATGGGGAGTCGCGAAGATCAAGAATCTACAAGGATTATTGAAATACTTGTGCAAAAATGGCTTCGAGCATCACGTTGCCATAAGCTACTCTAAAGTAGCGAGGATACTGGAGGAAGTATTTATCAATTACTTTGGCTGGAAGACCTACCACCATAACAGAGGGGAGTTTGAAGGAGTGGTAGGCTAATCCCCCCAGAAGCCCCCAGAAGTATGTGAAAAGGGTTATGGTTCTTTAGCGGACGGTACCTCAGATAGATAACTTCGTCTAAAGTTAGGGGCAATAAAAACAACAGAATTCATAATTGGGGAGCGATGATGAATACTGCTTTGACAACCTTATCGGTAAAGTTGTGATATTCGTGTTTTACCTTCTCCGGGATAAAGAACGCTTCGCCTTCGCAAACCTCAAAGCCCTGGGCAGTTTCGGGCAGGTCAATAGTTAAACTTCCTTCAAGGGCGTAGACAAGTTCATCCCCCTTGTGACTCTCAGGCTCGGAGAATGTGTGAGGGGGCACGGCAATTTTTCCTAGGTGGATCAAATCGTTGCTGACGAAAAAGGTTATGGGTATCCGGTGCTCTTTGCCATGAATGACCCGCAACGCCGTATCTTCCGTTACAACAGTCATTCTCACCGGTTTACGTCGAGCTTCCTCTCCCGGAAGCGGCCATTTACCTAGACCCTCAAGTCCCATTTCGACACCTCAAGGCACCTTATACAGTTTCGGTTTACCTGGGAACTCCGCTGGCGGACCCTTTTTCGGATCCCACATCAGAGGCGCTATGGAAAACAGTATCGTGACCACTTCATCCGTGAAGTTGTGACCTTGGTGCCATCCGTCCTTTGGGATCAAGAGAACTTCTCCCTTTGAAACCTTGTGTACATCCCCAGTCTCAGGGTTAAACATCGTGAGGGTACCCTTTAAGATGTAATATAGCTCATCTCCTGCGTGAATGTCTGGAGGCTCGAACCTTCCTCCAGGTGGTATTTGGTAAATACCCACATGAATTTTATCTGTACTAACCAACAACCAATTAAAATCTAGGTGAGGCTTCTTACCGTATGCAAAGGTTACTATTTTATCGCGCGTTATAAGAATGGGCTTTTTCTCTTTTGGAGGGAAAGGGTGCTTCCCATGAAAGTCCTCGAGTTTAAACGGCAACCTCAATCACCAAAAATGTCGTGTACTCTAGCCTTTATAAACTCTACCCCCGCCTATCCTTCCATGGTTACCTCTGCTGTTTTGTCGAAGCAACTTTTTAATGCGGGGTAAAGAGACCTATAGATTTCATAATATTTATCGTAAACCTTTAGATTTTCTTTTATCGGCCCCGTTCGGCTTACTTTTTTGATTGTCCTTTCGCACGCCTTGCCGACGCTGCTGTATACCTCTGCCCCAACTCCAGCTAATAGGGCCGCGCCAAAAGCTGGCCCCTCTTCTACATTTATCGTGACGAGCTCCGTTCCATACACGTCCGCTTGAATCTGACGCCACAGGCCGCTCCGAGCCCCACCTCCCAAGACGCGAATTTGGTTGATCTTGATCCCGAGTCCCCTCATTATCTCCAATGAGTCCCTCATCCCATACGCCACACCTTCCATGACGGATCTTACCAAGTGGGGCTTTCCGTGGTGTAGGGTAAGCCCGAAGAAAACGCCCCTCGCATTGGGGTCTCCGTGAGGGGTTCTCTCCCCAGCTAGATAGGGGAGAAAAATCAAACCCT
>CAZKGC010000103.1:0-2308 GCA_964552335.1 Hadarchaeota archaeon (SeqCode) | reverse complement strand
ACCAAGGATAACGTGAGTGTCAGCGTTGATGCTGTCGTTTACATGCGAGTGGTAAACCCGAGTGATGCGATCATGAAGGTCGAGCGCTACATCATTGCTACGAGTTTGCTCGCCCAAACTATGTTGCGCGATATACTCGGACAATCGGAGCTTGACGAGTTGTTAACCAAACGTGATGAGTTGAACGCGAGGCTCCAAAAGATTCTTGATGAAGCCACCGACGCTTGGGGAATAAAGGTCAGCGCGGTAACGGTAAGGGACGTGAGCCTCCCCGAGGAGATGCTTCGCGCGGTAGCGAAGCAGGCGGAGGCGGAGCGAGAACGACGGTCGAGGGTGATAATGGCGCAAGGTGAGTTCGAGGCGGCGGCGAAGATGACAGAAGCGGCCAAGCAATACGAGCAGAACCCGGCAGCGCTTAGACTCCGAGAACTCCAGACCTTGACCGAGATAGCCCGGGAGAAGAACTTGATAGTGGTAAGCCCCTCCCAGCTTGGGGCCCAGCTAGGAGAGGTAGCCGGCTTGGCATCTGCGCTTCAAAAAACAAAGCAAAAATAAATCACTTCTTTTTCCGCCTTTTGCGTTTTCGGACGACGAGCACCACTCCCTTTACATCCCTGACGACGACTTGTTCTCCCTCTTCTACGGGCTCTTTTGAGGTGGCCGTCCAGAGTTCGCCTCTCAGCTTTATCAACCCTCTCGGAGCGATGCCAGTTACAGCGACCCCAATTTGGCCGATTAACTCCTCCTTGCCCACGGCGGGTGGCTTCTTCATAGTACGTTTGACCAGCAGGATGAAAATAGCAAAGGCGATGAGTAAAGCTATGGCCACCCCCTTAATTAAATCTCCAGAGATCTCAATCCACGGCTCCCTATGTACCCCTACCATCATGAACCCCAAGATGAGGGCCACCCCTCCGCCGATCCCAAACACACCAAAACCAGGCGTGAATATCTCCGCCGCGACCAGAGCAATGCCCAGTAGGACGAGCGCGATCCCAACGTAGTTTATCTGAAGCGCACCCAAGCCCCAAAGAGCGAGCAGCAGACATATCACCCCGGCCACTCCAGGGACTCCTATCCCCGGTGTCGTGATTTCGAAGAGCAGGCCGAAGAATCCCAGTATAAACAACATGGACGCCACATCTGGGTTGCTCAGGACCCGGAGTATTTTTTCGAATATGCCCATATTTATCTGCTCGATGTTTGCATCCGAGATACCGATATTATCCAAAATTTGGCCGATGCTCGAAGCACGGAACTCGATGATATCACTTTCGTACGCTTCCTCTGGGTCCATCGTTTTACTCTCGGTCACGAAGAGCTTTGCGATATTTTCAGGGCGCCCTCGATCCTTAGCTATCGACCCAATCCACTCCGCCATCGCCGCAGTCACCTTCGGGTCTTCGGGCCTGGGCTGCGCGGCGCCGATGGCCGTGGCGTTGTCCATCACCGCAACGTGCGATGCCATGAGGATGAATGTACCGGCGGAAAAGCCCCACGCCCCCCGAGGTGTTACCCAGACAACTATCATCACCTCAGAGGTCATCATCCGCCCAACAATTTCCTCGGTGGCTAAGAGCAGTCCTCCGGGTGTATTAAGTTTGATTATCAATGGAACGTTTTCCCGCTCCGCCCGATCGATAGCTTTTCTGACGAAGTTTGAGATGCCGGCGTCGATGGTTCCATCCACTTCTATGGTGTAAACAAAATTCTGTTGGGCATGACCAATTTCTGAAGCAATCAAACAGCCAAATATCAGCAAACCGATTGCTAGTGCTAATGTTCGCTTGCCCACGCGTTCACCTTTGGACCTCGCCCCCGCCAGGAGGTAAAGCCCGCTCGATCTCGTCAACCGAAACTTCGATGCCAGCAGCTCTCAATCGCGATTGGATTTCTCGCGCTAGGTCCGACTTTTTTGACTCACCCGGCGATACTTCCACCACGACCCGCGAGTGTTTTTCCATCGCACTAGATGGTCCGCATGTCACGACCTGCTCACCTTCCAAGGCCAGCACTCCAACGCTCGCCCTGACCGGGACCTTCAGGAAGTTGCGTTCGCCTTTTATCATGTAGCTGCCCTTGGGTAGGCGGGTGCCGGGAGGTGCCCGCCTTGAGACCTGCTCGGGCATCACCCAGTAAACATCCAGGGCGCCTAAACCTTCCCTCCACGCCCGGGAATGCATGGCCGCAAATTCAGCCGCCTCCCTGATGGTCGTCTCGGGAACTTCCCTGCCGCTGGACTTGACCACCACGTGAGGCGCGCCGACGATGTCCGCATGAAGGTGTCGGTCGTCCGGCTCCATGTGCT
>CAZKGC010000102.1:0-2432 GCA_964552335.1 Hadarchaeota archaeon (SeqCode) | reverse complement strand
TAGGTCTGACGCTACAAATTCATAACCTTTTTCCCTGAGGCAGAGATCGCCCGCCCGCCCGCATACCCAAGCTCCGGCAACCGCGGCCCTGAATGGGTCAGCTCCTTGAGCTAGGAAGGCCCCCACAATCCCGGACAGCACGTCGCCGGTACCTCCGACTGTCATGCCTGGATTGCCCGTGTAGTTCAGCTTCAGGTCTCCAGATGCAGAGGCGATGATATCAACGTGCGATTTCAGCAGTATCACACAACCGAACTCCTTCGCCGCTAGCTTGACTTGCTCGACGCGTCCTTGTATGTCGGAGGGGAGGTCAGAGCCAGTTAGTATCTTGAACTCTCCGGCGTGCGGCGTCATGACCCAAGGCATCCCCTGTGCAAGTCCTCGCTCAGATGCAAGAGCTTTCAACCCGTCTGCATCAAAAAGGACAGGCAGGGTTGGATGTTTTTCTCTGAGCGCGCGCGCGAGTTCAATTACAGCATCGCGGGTTTTTGCTAGCGTGCCCAGTCCCGGTCCAACAACTACAGCGGTCGAACGTTCCATCTCACTCAAAATCTCTGAAAGAGCGGATGATTCTAGGTCACGGCATGGGAGTTTGATTGTGATCAGGTCTGGTGAGAAGGAGTTGATGGTCCAGGCTGTTTTTTCAGGAGCTGCGATGATTGCTATGTCGACTCCTGAGCGCAGCGCGGCCAGTCCCACGAGCGCCGGTGCCCCAACGTAGCGCGACCCGCCCCCGACTATCAGTAACCTGCCAAAGTCGCCCTTATGGGAATCGGGCTTTCGCTTTGGGAGCACAACCCTAACATCAGTTTTTTTGACGCGCGCCAATTTCTGCATAATGACTCCCACTAATGAAAACACCAGCCATGAGTTAAAAAGCATTCTAAAATCAGCCTTTCCCGCAAATTTAATTAGATGCTATTTGAGTAAACCTGTGAGGTGGTGCTCTGCCGAAACCTGCATGGATTAAAGGTGGACCGCGGATAGTCAAACCGATTCCCGGCCCAAGTGCGAAAAAGCTCGTGGTAAGGGACGAGCTAGTGATGTCTCCGTCTTACACCCGGACCGAGCCGATCGTGGCAGCTGAGGGTTGGGGCTGTTATGTTAGGGATGTCGATGGAAACGTTTTGCTTGATTTATCCTCAGGCATGTTCGTCTTAAACTACGGCTATTCGCACCCAAGATTGATCCGGGCAGTCGAGCGGCAGCTAAGAAAACTCACCCACTTCGCAGGGACGGATTTCTACTATGAGGCGCAGGTTGAGTTGGCGGAGCGTCTTGTGGCCATCACCCAGGGCAAATTCGAGAAACGTGTTTATTTCGGAAACAGTGGCGCAGAGTCGGTTGAGGCAGCGTTCAAATGTGCACGCTGGCATACCCGCCGCCCGCGCATGATATCATTCACCGGGAGTTTCCACGGACGCACATTTGGAGCAATGAGTCTGTCCTCCGCTGGTACAATGCGCCACCGTTACTTCGCACCTCTCGTTCCCGGTGTCAGCTTCGTGCCGTTTCCCGACCCCTATCGTGGTCCATTTGGAAACTCCGATTGCGGTGCGAAGTGCATCGAATACATACGGAAACGTTTGAAGAAGGATATTCCGGCGGAGAAAGTTGCAGCGGTCATAACTGAGCCGATTCAGGGTACGGCAGGTTACGTCATTCCTCCGCCTGACTTTTATCCAATGTTGAAGGAACTCTGTGAGGAAAATGACTGGCTCTTCATCGCCGACGAGATCCAGACGGGGCTGGGGCGCACGGGCAAGATGTTCGCGATGGAGCACTGGGGAGTTGTCCCAGATATCGTGTGCGTGGCGAAAGCGCTGGCAGGAGGAATAGCCCCGATAGGTGCAACGATAGCGGACGCGGAAGTCATGGACTGGGAACCAGGAGCGCACGCCTCTACCTTTGGAGGTAATATAATCGCATGTGTAGCCGCCATCGAAGGCCTGAATATCTTGGAAGAACAGAAACTTGTCGAACGGGCGGCAGAGCTGGGTGATCTGACGTTGAAGAGATTACATGAGCTGGAGGAGAGGTCGAAACTTGTCGGAGATGTCAGGGGGAAAGGCCTGCTCTTGGCGGTTGAGTTGGTGAAAGACAAACGCACAAAAGAGTTTGCAGTCGAGGAAAGGGATATGCTTGTAAAAGAAGCTTTGAACAGAGGACTCATTATCTTCAGAGGCGGACAATCGGCGATCCGAATAGCCCCACCGCTTGTCATAAACCGACAGGAACTTGAACTCGGCTTGGACATCTTCGAGGAAGCCCTTCGTGAGGTGGAGCGGAAATGTTGATGCTTAAGTCGCACTTCAATGTGAATTCTGAAGGGCACCTCGTGATCGGAGGTATTGATGCTTTAGAGCTGGCAGAGGAGTTTGGAACCCCCCTTTACGTCATGGACGAGCAGCGCGTGCGTGAGAAATACCGCC
>CAZKGC010000101.1:1216-2477 GCA_964552335.1 Hadarchaeota archaeon (SeqCode) | reverse complement strand
CCCAGCCTCCACGACCAGCGGTGCTGTTTTTTCGTTTATCCCCCCATCCACTGCGATATCGACGTTTAATCCGCGCGCCTCGACCATTCGCCTAGCTTCCCGAATCTTTGGCAGCACAGCCGGAATGAATTCTTGACCTCCAAAGCCAGGATTCACCGTCATGAGCAGGACGGCATCGAGATCGTCTAACACGTATTCAATTGCGTTCAGCGGGGTTGCAGGGTTGAGTGCCACCCCTACTTTTACACCCAACTCCTTGATAGCCCGGACAGTATGCTGCAAATGATCACACGCCTCAGCATGAACATATATGATGTCGCCACCGATTTCGGCAAACTTTTTAGTGTAATTATACGGGTTCTCAATCATGAGGTGAACAGCAAACGGTAACTTTGTTTTGTTCCTTAGCGCCTGAACTATCGCTGGCCCGAAGGTGATATTAGGCACGAAGTGGCCATCCATGATGTCCCAGTGGATGAGGTCTGCACCTTCCTCCTCGGCATTTTTAACCTCTTCCCTTAGCCTGCTGAAGTCCGCGGAGAGCAACGAGACCGCTATTTTTAATTCCATCTAGCCCCTCCTTTTAATAACTTCCTTGGCCTTCTTTACAATATCGGAGGAAGTCAGACCATACTTGGCGAACAGTTCCTTCCAGGGGCCTGATTCGCCGAACGTATCTCTAAGGCCCACCCTCGCCATAGGTACGGGGGAGTTCTCCACAAGCACTTCCGCCACCGCCCCTCCCAAACCTCCGAAGATGGTGTGCTCCTCGGCCGTTACCACCGCGCCACTTTCTTTTGCCGCCGCCAAAATTGCCTCTTGGTCAAGGGGTTTAATTGTGTGGACATTGATCACGCCGGCGTCCATGCCTTCCTTCGCCAAATCGGAAGCTGCAGTTAACGCCTCGGACACCATTAGGCCCGTTGCCACGATTGTCACATCTCCACCCTCTTTTAGAATCACGCTTTTGCCCAACTGGAAAGTCAAATCCGTGCCAGCGTACCGATAATTATCTTCGTAAATCAAGGGTGTTTTGGGGCGGCTCAACCTCATGAAAACAGGTCCTTCGTATTCTGCAATCGCTTTGGTAGCGACTCTCGTTTCGATTCCATCTGCTGGAACCACGACCGTCACGTTGGGTAAAGAGCGCATGATGGCTATGTCCTCGATGCAGAAGTGAGATACCCCATCTTCCCCCACGCTTATCCCCCCGTGAGTCACCACGAGTTTCACGTTGAGCTTGGGGTAGGCAGCAGATTGC
>CAZKGC010000101.1:0-1185 GCA_964552335.1 Hadarchaeota archaeon (SeqCode) | reverse complement strand
GATCAAGTTTGCCTCAGCTACCCCCACATCGAAAAATCGCTCTGGAAATTCTTCAGCGAATTCGCAGGTTTTAGTCGAGGGTGAGAGATCCGCATCCAAGACCACCACATTTTTGTTGACCCGCCCAAGTTCGACCAAAGCCTTCCCATACGCATTTCGGGTTGCTTCCAAACGCTCACTCATGCAGTTCCTCCAAAGCTTGGGCTAGTTCCGATTCGGTCAAGGGGATCCCGTGATACTCGCAGTGCCCCTCGGCGAAGGATCTTTCGACGCATGAAACACCTTTGCCTTTGTTCGTGTGAGCGATAATCACAGTAGGCTTGCCTTTTATCCTTTCCGCTTCGTCGAGCGAGTCGAGGATTTGCTTCATCTGGCAGCCATCGATTTCGATCACGTGCCAACCGAATGCCCGCCATTTATCGGCTACGGGTTTGAGAGACATGATTTTATCGGTGGGGCCGCTCAACTGGTGAGAGTTGAGATCCACTATCGCGGTCAAGTTGTCTATCCGGTAGTGTGATGCCGACATCGCCGCTTCCCAAACTTGCCCTTCATCTAGTTCCCCATCGCCGAGCAAGACGTACACTCGATATGCTTTCCCGTCTAACCTAGCCGCCAAGGCCATTCCTTCGCCTATGGATAAACCTTGACCGAGAGTTCCGGTAGACGCTTCTATACCCGGTGTTCTTCTCATGTCAGGATGCCCTTGAAGGATGCTTCCGATTTTCCTTAGTGTCCACAGCTCTTCTCTTGGGAAATACCCTGCCTTTGCCAATGCTGCATAAACTACCGGGCAAGCATGACCCTTAGATAATATGAACCTATCCCTGTCCTCCCAATTTGGATTTTTGGGGTCATGCCTGAGGTGGTGAAAATACAAAGCTGCCACAATGTCGGCGGCTGAAAGGGATCCGCCTATATGCCCCGAACTGGCCTTTGTCGTCATGATCAGAGAGTCTCTCCTAAGCGAGAGGGCTATCGCATTTAGCTTCTTTATCAAGTCCTCATCATGCGGTGCCGGGTTTTCTTTTAACGGTGCCATTTTTCAACTTCCATCAAACATTTCTTCATGTCTATAAATTGTATGATATACCTTTAAAATAAATAACTTATAAGGCGATGGGTTCTGCTGCTGTGTTGCATAATTTTCTAACGTGAGCTTGATTTTTCTTCTGTCACCTCTTT
>CAZKGC010000100.1:0-2506 GCA_964552335.1 Hadarchaeota archaeon (SeqCode) | reverse complement strand
TCCCGTCATAAAAGGCGTATTCATCTGGGTGGGTTAAACACACGTTGTCGGTTTTTCTTTCAAGTTGCGGAATCTTCAATTTAGAGAAAAACTCAACTGTCTTCGGGACATCCTGTTCTAAAGCTTCTTTTACTTTAGCCAGAAGCTCCAGCATTTGATCCTCGGTTACCAAGTTAGTGAAGCCGTCTACAACCATGGAGATGGGATGAGTGTGCCGTCCAGCGATTACATCGCAGATATCATGGGCAAGTTTTTTCCAGCGAATGGCGGTTTTTACCACCTCTGGGGAAGTTGAGGCTAACGGGATAACTGAGTGTGTCCCCACAAAGTCGGGGGCGGCAAGGAAGAAGCCGTGAAGAACATGAGAATCGACAATTTCCGCCGCCGTCAAAATTTTCCTCAAGATTTCTGTCTGCCAACTGGGTTTGATTCCCAAAGCGTCTTCAATCGCCTTCAAAGAAGCGTTCGTGTGTGATATCGCACAGATGCCGCAGATACGGCTAGTGATGTGCACGGCTTCGGAAAAACGCCGATTGACCAACATCGCTTCAAAAAAACGGGGCGACTCAACGATCTCAAGTTTAACCTCTTTCAACTCCCCGCTTTCCACATCCACCAAGATGTTTCCGTGGCCTTCCACTCTGGCTATGTGGTGGACATCTACACGGACATTTTTTCCGCTCATTTACTTAACCCCGCTCAGCCCGTTGTACATGCGATAAAATTTCAATATATCTTCGGCGGAAATTCCATATTCTTCCAAGACCTCTTCCCAAGCACCTATATTGGGATCAGGAATCAATCCCCGACACCCCTCACAGGCATTTCCAACTGATGGGCAGGCGGCATCGCAACCTGCCCGCGTTACCGGGCCCATACAGGCGATGGGGTTCTGTTTGTGGAACAGACAAACATTTCCTTTCATCTTACACTCAACGCAAACAGGATAATCGGGGATGAATGGCTTCTTACTGAGCAAGATTGAAGACACGACCCGCAAAAACTCTTTTTTATCAATAGGACATTCTGGAATAACGTAATCTACCTTGATAACTGCCTCGATGGGCTGGGCCAATATGGAATCAAAAAGCCATGCCTTATCACCATAGGTCCTCCATCGGACATCGGCTTGGTTGTGAAAGTTTCTTATGACATTGACCCCACCCAGATGGGCACATGCGCCCAAAGCCACACATATTTTTGCGTTCTTCCTGATCTCCCTGACCCTTTCAATATCTTTGGAAGTGGAAACCGAACCCTCAATGAAAGCGATCTCATAATCCTGCCCCTTGTAGCTCGAGGCTTCACGGAAGTTTACTATGTCAATCGATTCAAACAAGTCTAGGAGTTTATCCCCTAAGGAAAGAACTGTCAACTGACACCCCTCGCAACAGGTGAATTCAAAAAATCCTACCTTTGGTTTTTTCATCATATCGCCTCCGGCAGATCCCTGATTCGTTTGTAATTGAAAACTGGGCCATCCTGACAAACATAGATATTGTTGATCTGGCAGTGCCCGCATTTCCCAACCCCACATTTCATCTTTCGTTCTAATGATACCCAAATGTTCTCATCGGGAACTCTACGGTTTTTCAACTCTCTTATGACAAAGCGATACATAATTGGTGGGCCAACTATAGCCGCTTGGGTTTTCATAGGGTCAAACTTGATGTACGGGAAAAGTGTGGTGATGACTCCTACGTGCCCTTGCCAATTCTCTTCCCAAACGTCGACTGTTACGTAATACTCGACATCCTTTCTTTCTTCCCAGTTCTTCAACTCTTCCCTGAAAAGAAGTTCCTGCGGTCTTCTTGCGCCATAGAGGATGTAAACTTTTCCGTAATCTTTTCGGGAATTCAAAACACTCCAAATAAGAGAACGAAGGGGAACCAGTCCTATTCCTCCTGCCACAAAAAGTATGTCCTTGCCTTTGAAATGCCCAAGTTCAAATCCTTTACCAAAGGGGCCACGAATTCCAATTTTATCTCCCGGTTTTTTGTTGCGCAAAGCATTGGTAACATTACCTATTGCCCGAACGCAAAGTTGAAATGTAGGTAAATCAGAAGGGGCAGACGATACGCAAAAAGGGGCTTCTCCAACGCCAAAAACCGAAACCTCCACAAATTGCCCTGGTTGATGACCGAGGCTCTTTCCTGAAAGAAGCTCGATCTCAAAAAGAGTTTCTGTTTTAGCCAGCTTTTCGATTTTATTTATTCTGGCCAGTTCTGGTTTATAAATCGTCATTTTTGTCCCTTCCTTTCCCAAAGTTCGTTTTCGATATCCAAAGGATCAACAATTTTTGTGAGGCAAGCCTTCCCACACCTTCCGCATCCTGTGCAAAAGGACTTCCCCCATTTTTCAAAAAGATACCAGTCCTTTCTGTTGGTCCTGTGCCGCAATCTCGCTCCCCTCTCTTCCCTGAATATCTCCCCCGATGCAATCCGAGTAAAATCAGTCAGAAGACAACCATCCCAGAAGCGCGAACGATTTCCCTGCCTCAAGTTCA
>CAZKGC010000099.1:1225-2552 GCA_964552335.1 Hadarchaeota archaeon (SeqCode) | reverse complement strand
GCCACGCAAGGATCTCTTCGGGACGATGCGGAAGGTTGACTTGGGCGATTTAAGAGATCATGTGGAAAGGCTGTGAAACCGTGCGCTATTTGGTGGACTCCTTCGCTTGGATGGAATATTTCATGGGAAGCGAGCGAGGAGAGAAAGTTAAAAAGATCGTGGGGGATGCCGCAAACGAGTGCCTAGTTTCTGCCATAAACATCGCTGAGATCTACTCCAAGTCGATCAAGGTAGACGGAATAGACCGGGCGGAGGATAGAAGGTCGTTTATCCTATCGAGGTGCGCGGTCATTGATGTTAACGATGCTCTGGCGGTCGAGGCTGCGAAGATAGATGTTGACATGAAAAAGAAAGTTAAGGGCTGGGGGCTGGCGGACTCCATCGTGCTAGCTACCGCGCGTGCAGCTGGCGCAAAGATCGTAACTTGGGATAAGCACTTTCAAGGGATTGCAGAGGTCGAGTCGCTCTAGTTTTAATAGCAAATTTTGGTTCGTTAGGGGAGTTTCGGTAGATTTAAAAAACGTGAGATACAACCCGGGGTTCAAATCCCTAATGCCGTGCCATTTTATCCGTTTATAAAGGACCTCCGCCCAAAGACTCGGCGGAAATGATGAAAGAAACGAATTTCACCAATTATATAAACTTATATAGTCAACATTTAAGCGGGAGAGGCGTGCCGAAGCAGTTAAAGATAATCCATTACCCCCGTCTGGACACGGTCATGATGATCGAGGACGCCATCAGGAGCGCCAAGGAGTACCCCACGAAGGCCGAGCTGCTCAGGCGGCTTCCCAAGAAGGTGATGTACCAGACCTTTAATCTGGTCATCGAGTACCTCCAGCGGTCAAACAAAATAATCGTGACGAGGGACGGTCGGGTCGTTTGGGTTTTCGCTGAGACACCAAAGATGAGGAAACTGTTGGCGGAGAGCAAGAAGGTGTAGCCATTGTACGAGGTGCGTTTTTCGAGGGAGTTCAGCGAAGACTATGCGAGGCTCAATGAAAAGGCTGAAGGCGGAGACGGCGAGGCAAGGTATCTCGTGAAGATAATCGACAAAGGTGTTGCAAAGCTGAAGCGAAATCGAGAGGCCGGGAAAAGAATCCCAAAACGACTCATACCCCGTGAGTATATCGCCAAACATGGTGTGACTAACCTGTGGAAACTTGACTTGGACAGGTACTGGCGGATGATCTACACGATTGTGGGGAATGAAATCCGGCTCGTAAGCATTATCCTTGAAGTTTTAAATCACAAAAGATATGACAGAAAATTTGGGTACAGGACAACTTGAAAATTCACTTCCCACACCAACGAATAAATTCGATGG
>CAZKGC010000099.1:0-1215 GCA_964552335.1 Hadarchaeota archaeon (SeqCode) | reverse complement strand
TATAAAGGAAAAATTCAATCCTCGCGTCGTCGAAAAAATTCAATGTCATAAAGTTAAATATACCCCCGCCGAAACCTTCTCGGAGGCAGGACCGATGAAGCTCAGAAGCCGTGAGGTTGTCGCAGGTCTCGAAAGCCTTCCCAGGCGCGCTCTTTTGAAGGCCGATGGTCTCACGGACGCGGACATCGAGCGCCCCTTCGTCGCCATCGCCAACTCCTACACCAACGTGGTTCCGGGGCACCAGCACCTCAGGGGATTGGCTGCCGACGTAGCAGCTGGCATCCGCGAGGCGGGCGGCACTCCTTTCGAGTTCAACACGATCGCGATATGTGACGGGATAGCGATGGGCACCCGCGGGATGTGCTACTCGCTTCCGTCGCGCGAGGTGATCGCCGACAGCGTGGAGCTGATGCTTGAGGCCCATCGCTTCGATGCCGTGGTGGGGTTGGCGACCTGCGACAAGATCGTCCCCGGAATGCTGATGGCGATCGCGCGTGTCGGCATCCCGGCAATAATGGTCACGGGCGGCCCGATGCTCCCAGGAGAGTTGCAGGGGCGCCGTCTGGACATAATAAACGCGTTCGAGGCGGTGGGTGCTGTCAAGGCGGGAAAGATGACCGAGCGGGAGGCACGTGAGATCGAGGCCCGATGCTGCCCTGGCCCCGGCTCCTGCGCGGGGCTTTTCACCGCGAACACGATGGCATGTTTGACAGAGGCGCTGGGGATCTCGCTGCCCGGAGTGGCGACCGCTCATGCAATAGACACGAAAAAGCACAGGCTCGCGAAGCAGAGCGGCTCGCAGGTGGTGAAACTCCTGCGCCAAGGAATAACACCACGAAAGATCATGACGCGCGCGGCATTCGAGAACGCGGTCATCGTCGACATGGCCATCGGCGGTTCGACCAACACCGTGCTCCACCTCCCAGCGATGGCCCACGAGGCGGGAATAAAACTCAACCTGGACACGTTCGACCGCCTGAGCCGCAGAACTCCGCACATCTGCAACATGCGTCCAGAGGGCCCCAACGTGATGCTGGACCTAGAGCGGGCCGGTGGGGTGCCCGCGGTGATGAAGCGGCTGGGAAAACTCGTCCGCGGAAGCCCTCTCACGGTCACGGGGCGCAGCGTACGCGAGAACCTGAAATTTGTGAAGGTGCCGAGGCCGGAAGTGATCAGGCCGCTCAGCAGACCGTACCACCGCGAGGGAGGAATAGC
>CAZKGC010000098.1:2250-2749 GCA_964552335.1 Hadarchaeota archaeon (SeqCode) | reverse complement strand
TGCTCGTACTGTTGCGAGAGCTGCTTCATTTCATTAAGGTTGCCTCTAGCTTCTTCTAACACAAATTTCAACACACCGATTGTCCCACCCGAATTATCGTCAATGTAAACAGGCACTCTCTCCTCAATGCGCTGAGGCGGGTCTTCTCGGTAGCTCTCAAACGTGACCCATCGCAGCGGGCTGAGTTCGGAAAGCAAGGCCTCAGTCGAAGTTGTGACCTGCTCGAAAAGCCAGTTCAACGAGGCTTCCAGTCCGCTGGCATCGAGTTCTGCTGAGGCATTTGTTATAACCTGTTCTAGCTGTGAAAGTTTCGCCAGAGTCCCCTCTATTCCCCACCTCACTTGCTCCCTCAATGGACCACAGCTCCAAAATCACCTCGATGATGGGATCAGCTTCCAACCTCAGCCCAAACAAGTCGATGCCCAACACTCCCTCGATGCGCTGAATCACCTCCTCCTGCGATGCTGGCAACGAGAGCATCATGGTTTCGGAGCAGAGC
>CAZKGC010000098.1:0-2240 GCA_964552335.1 Hadarchaeota archaeon (SeqCode) | reverse complement strand
GTTCGGGCTTGGGTCAAATCCACTACCTCGGTTTCGAAATGAACTCTCGCGAATTCCAAGTTGATGGGTTCGGTCCTCGCATGCAGCCTGTAGCCGAAGCGTCCGCCGATTATCCGATCCAGCGCCGATCTGAGGAATTCCCTGAGCTTCTCATCTATATCCTGGTTAGGCCGCAAGAGCGCGAGATCTGTGTCCGCCACCTCCACGTGCAGGTTGAGAAGAGCGTCCTCGGCCAGAAGCTGCGCAAGGCTCTTGTGGTTCAGTTCACGTTTTGCCGAATCTCCAACAACTGGCATATTAAGTTCGGAACCAAAAGCGCCCAGCCTGTACTCGAAACCACCGAACTGGTCGACGGTCGAATTCTGGAGCGACAGCAGGGTACTCTGCGCGAAGCTGGCGGCGTAGCGGGTACTCTCGGCCCTCGGGTCGATTGGACTTGCCGCAGCCAATAGCAGAATGGCGGTGGAGACCAGAAGGGCGAAGACGAGCATATCAACAATGTAACCAAATCCTTTTTCTTCCACATCAATCCCTCCAGACCTCAACCGAGAACTCGCATGTTCTGGCGGAACCAAAGCTTTGGGCAACGGCGACGGGAAAACTGACTCCGATCGGCGGTGAGAAATATTGTTCAAGAGGGTTCGGTTCTGGGCCGTGGGCGAAAAGGAGTTCTCCTTCCAGGATCCCAACTTCTACCCGCAGGTTTATTCCCTGCACGACCAAAATTTGGGAATAGTTTTCAAGCCTTTCATGCGAGAGTTCCAGCAATCCAAGCTGGCCGTTCTCTCCCACGAGTACCTGGTCCCTGAGCTGTTCGGCGATATCTAGCGCTAGGTCGAAATCTTCGGAAGCGTTCCGCCGTTCAGCATATAAGTGATAGGAGTGGGCCAAAGCAGTTACGAACACGGCGACAAGTCCTACAGCTACAAGAACTGAAAAAAGATCTTCACCGATCGAAAACACCATCTAAATCAGCCCCAGCTGGATTGCGCCAGCTTTCGTGAGGTGAATTGTACTCGGATTTTTCATCGTGAGCGTGAACTCTCCTTCGTTTACTTGGTTCGTGAGTGCGAGCACCCGCTCAACTTCGCCATCCGCAATAACGTGCACGCGGAGCACCTGCGCCCCGTTATCTCGCCCACCCGTCACGACCACCTCGAACTGCTGGGAAATCGCTGGCAGATCGCGTCGCATCTCGGCTTCGCCGGGTAGGGAATCTATTGCCTTGATGGCGCCAGCGATGGCATCGGCGACTTGGGTCAGATCTTCTCGCTCGGCGAGACGACCGACACCCGCTTGCATTGACAAAATTATTCCAAGAAAAGCCAAAGCCGCGAGCGCGACTCCTATCTTGCAGATCAAGAAACTGGTTAGCAGCCCGCGATCATCCACTCAAGCCACCTCCAGCCTCAAGAAGCACTTTCCATCCGCTCCGCGCTTGAGTTCGATTAGATAGGTGCCGGTGCCTAGTTGAAACGTGGGCGTAGAGACCGGTATGGGAAGGACATCGCTCCGCACGACTTCTCCGCCCGTCACGAGCTGAACGAGTTCTCCTTCCAGAATGATTTGGCATCCACCCAGCTCGAGTTCGATCAACTGAACACTGCCCACACCTCCCGCGCTGAGCATCCGAGTTCGCTCGATGAAGAGGTTGAAGCCGTCTATCGCCCGTTGCCGCTCATCTAGCCTCTGTGCTTGATCAAGGCAGGCAAACCCTATTGCCAAGGCGCTCGCCCCCAGCACGGCACCAAGCAGCAACGCTACTGGCAGGGCCTCCACGCCCCGAGCGTCACGCTGCATGAGGCCACTATCCTACAGCGACCTGCCCTTCCCACGGGATGTAGCCGTTGCGCGTCACTTGCACGGTCGCCACGATGACATCTGCACCGTTCAACGGAATGGTGAAGGTGTACTGGTTCGAGTTTGTCCCCAAGGTGTGGGCCTTCATGCCGCCCGGGTACTTAACCACTACGGTCGGACCTCCCAAATTATCGCCGCTCGCTGCATCATAGACCTTCACGGTAAGGCGGTTACTCGATGTCGTGAACCTAACGTCCATGTCCCGCAGCACAATTCGCTCGGCCGTCCCCACGAACTGCATCAGAATCCCCATCACCATCGTACCGATCACCAAGGCCATGACCAGCTTTATCGGCACACCCATCAGCTGTCCTTTTTCCTCCATTTTCCCGCCGAGGCTTTGGGTGGGGCTTTGGGACAAAATTCGCTGATCATTTCTT
>CAZKGC010000097.1:0-2759 GCA_964552335.1 Hadarchaeota archaeon (SeqCode) | reverse complement strand
TTTTTCTCTAAATTAAAGATTCCACAACTTGAAAGAAAAACCGACAACGTGTGTTTAACCCACCCGGATGAATACGCCTTTTATGACGGGATGATAAAATCTTCCGAAACCGGGGAATACAAACACAGAGATTACAAACTTAAAATGGCCGAACACGTTGTCGATCATTCCACGGCAAAACACGCTTTCGGGCCCGTAAAACCGTATATGGTGGGTGCTCTATCCCGGTTTAACAACAATTCTGATCAGCTGATGCCGAAGGCAAAGGAAGCGGCAGAAAAACTTGGATTACAGGCTCCGAGTTACAATCCCTACCAAATAACTCTCGCCCAGATAGTTGAAAGTGTGCATTGTATTGAGTCTACAATAAAATTGATCGAAGAGTTGTTATCTCGAGGAATAAAGGATGAAAGGGAGGAGCGGCCGCCGGTTGCAGGGTGGGCAACAAAACTTCCGCAAATCAAGAAAAGCTGGGGTGTTGGTGTAGTTGAAGCTCCTCGCGGACTCCTCGTTCATGAATACAAATTCAATGACGATGGCTTGATTGAATCGGCAAACTGCATCATTCCCACAGCTCAAAACTTAGCCAACATTGAGGCGGATATGAAGAAGTTGGTACCGGAGATACTCGACAGACCCAGAGAGGAGATCACACTTCTTTTGGAGATGCTGGTCAGGGCTTATGATCCCTGTATATCTTGTTCGACCCACATGCTGAAGGTTGATTTCATTGAATGAAAATAAACTCGTCATCGGTTTGGGGAATATTCTTTTAAAAGACGAAGGTGTGGGCGTCAGGTGCATTGAGTACTTGAGAAGCAGAAACTTGGACAATGGTATAAAGCTTGTAGATGGGGCCACATTAGGATTCGACCTTCTGGAGGAGATAAAGGGGTTTGAAAAAGTCGTGATCGTGGACGCCGTGGACATGGGAAAAGAACCAGGCCATGTTGCCAGTTTCAATGCTGAACAGATTCTTTCTCTACCCTACGGCGAGAAATTTTCCCTTCATGAGATAGGTCTAATTGATATCATACAGGTGGGTAAGAAAATTGGTTATAATTTTGGCAACGTTAGGATTGTTGGTATTCAACCCAAGGAAGTTTCCCGTGGCGATAGCTTGAGCGAGATTATTGAAGAAAAAATGCCCGTTTTGGTCGAAAGAGTTTTAAAAGAAATAGACAATCAAATAAGGGAATAGGATGGCAGTTACACCTGAAATTTTGAAGGGAATGGATATCTTTGAATTCCTAAAGTTGGAGGAACTGAAAGACATAGCTAAGTTGGCGAAGATCGAGGAATTCGAACAGGGCGACTTGATTTTTAAAGAAGGAGACAAAGCAGAAAAAATATACATGGTTTTAGAAGGAAGAGTTTCCACCGAAATAACAATTTATCCTGGAAAAAGAGCCCCCGTCTACACTATGACCAGGGGTAGATTTTTTGGCTATCCCTCTCTACTACGTGTCCGCAAATTTACAACCGCAGCGCGTTGTTTGGACAGGGTAAAAGTTGTCAGCATTGTCGCCGATGAATTGGAGAATAAGATTTTCAAAAAAGATTGTCGTCGGGGATATCTGGTAATGAAACGGGTAGCGGAACTGATTGCACAAAAGCTTTCCGATACCCGCATGCAGCTTCTATCCCTATTACACCCGTAATAGAAAGGGCCCAGCATGCATGAACTAAAATTAGTGAAAGAGTTAGCAGAAAAAGCGTTGAGTATCGCCAAAGAAAATCAGGCGAAGAAGATAAATAAAATTTTTATAAAGATCGGAGCAAATTCTCATCTCACCACAGAAAGTTTTTCCCATCTTTTCAAGGAATTTTCTAAAGCGACTATTTTAGAACAGGCAGAAATTGTGATCTCTCCGACCCAAGAGGAAGGACTAGTCTTAGAATCCTTGGAAATGGAGATTTAACTCAGCCAGATAAATTTTAGACAAATTCTTCTCCAGGCTTCCACCCGAAGAGGTCTTGGATTACAGTGTAAGCGGCCGATGGTGGGATTATACCACGCTCGGTCACGATGAGGTCAACATACTCCGACGGTGTGACATCGAAAACCGGGTTGCGTATCTTGACGTGGGGGAATCGTCTGGGGTCCACGACTTCCTTTTGATCCCGCTCTTCTATCTCCACCAACTGACCGACAAAAGTTCCAGGGTGAAACTTGTAGCTCTCGGCCGCGACGAAGAACGGCACGCGAGCCTCGTGAGCGATGAGCGCGATCTGCGAAGTCCCTATTTTGTTGATAACTGCTCCGTTCGCCGCGATGCTGTCGGCTCCCACGATCACCTTGTCGATGTCACGGATGAAATGTCTCACCGCTGAGTCGACTATCAGCGTTGTCGGGATGCCTGCCCTGCTGAGTTCTCTAATGCTTATCAACCCCTGCCGCATCGGACGGGACTCGGTGACGAAAGCCTTGATATGTTTTCCCTGTTTGAAAGACGTTTTGATTACAGCGAGCGCGCAGTCGCTGTTGCAGTGAGTGAGTATCACATCACCGTTAGAAATCCTTCGTGCCCCTATCTCCCCGATGCGTTCGACCGCCTCGTTGGAATTTTTGATGAACTCGTCCGCACGTGAGATTATCGCCCCCCGCAAAGCTTGGAGACTCATGCCCTTCGCCTGCTTCGCTCCAAGCTTGACGAACTTGACCGCGTTGGGGAGAGATACGGCGGTGGGTCGGGTGGCCAGTAAAAGTGAGGACACGCGGTCGAGCTCCCTCATAAACTCTGTGGGAGTCTTTGCTT
>CAZKGC010000096.1:467-2862 GCA_964552335.1 Hadarchaeota archaeon (SeqCode) | reverse complement strand
ACGTTGCAGCGGAGCTGCCTTTTATGGCCACCGAAAATATCCTGATGGCGGCGGTTAAGGCCGGCGGAAACAGACAGGAGCTGCACGAAAAAATAAGATTACATTCACAAGCCGCCGCAGCGCAGGTAAAGAAATTCGGCAGACCCAATGATTTAATCAGCCGGCTAAAAGCGGATATTGCCTTTAGCAGTGTCAATTTTGAAAAAGTATTAGACCCGAAGCATTATATCGGCAGGGCGCCACAACAAGTTAATGAATTCATCAAGGACATTGTAGCACCAATCCAGAGAAAATACCGCAAGGAACTTGCGCGTAAAGTTGAACTAAACGTATAAATCTTTTCCCTTGCTGCCGAGAATCAACTGCTCATAATGTTGTCACGACTAGGAAAATACCTTCTCCAGATTTCTCATCCACAGATATGATTTTTGTAGCGTGAGGTTGTTTCCCCGGACATTGTAGATACTGGGAAGCTACCATCCTAAGTTTCCCCCGCTCTCGCTGAGAGAGGGATGGTGTTGCTGTGGACGAAGGATATTGCTGTTTCCAACCACTGGCGGTACGGACCCAACGACCCGCGATCCCTCTAGCGAGCGTAAGCTCTGCAAGCATCAGCCTAGCAGCCAACGGCCGGCTCAGAAGAAGAACACCTGTCAGCTTCTTGAATATCACAGCAGGGTCACTTTCGCGCAGAATACCTATAGCTTCCAGATGCTCCTTTGGTGCAAGCAGATTGCGCGCTACATCGAAGCAGAAATCCTCTTCCTGCTGACTGTGTGGCACACATCTGCAGGGCGGATACTCCTCAGAATCTGTGTAGAAAAGCGTGTGTGCCAACTCATGGGCAATAGAGGTTCTGTACCGTCCGGTTGGCAATGTCGCATTGACAAGAATGCGAAATCCTTCCTGTGACGGCATCAAAATGGCTTCCCCCTCAAGTTCCTTTATCCTGACGATCTCAGAACGCAGCGTGGCAGCAAGTCTATGAAGTTCCACAGGAATCAAGTGTTCCCACTGCCTCATATACTCTTGGAGTAGGAGGCGAGATGCCTCATGAACCGCTTCGTTACGGAACTGTCCTTCAACGGCCAACCACTTGCGAACCAGACTAGACCGATCCATACTCACTCCTTCCGTTCTTCCGATTTCAATTCACCAATGTTAGGTAGGGTGGGCTGTTCAGGCTTTTTCTTCTCAGCCTGTTTCTTGGTTAAGGTTCTTCTTTTTCCCGACACGTCGTGTATAGCCTCAGTGACCACAGACGCATCGACTTCGGTCCCTGGACGCGCTGCAATGTTTAAGAGTTGTTGTGAAGCCGCCGGCATAACCTGTGTCCGCCACGTTCCATCCAATTTCCCGTAGAGGCTGGCAGCCGGTGCAAAGCCCGCCAACCGTGTCTTTGCATATGTCTCGATGAACACAGGATCGCATGCAATCCCAAGTTCGCTTGACAAGGCATCGACAACGGCGGGAGATTTGCCGATTTGCTCGGGATGAATTCCAACCCAGAATGTCCAAAGGTCCAAGTACTGCTTCTCTATGGTCTCGACGCGATTATGAACTCCTGGAAACTGACGCTGAACTTGTTCGCTTCGGAGTTCAACAGGGGTGCGCCATCCACCTGACTGCTCCCAAACCACATTAACCTTCGCGAGCTTCATGCCAGACCTTCCTTCCGGGCACCATAGGACCAGCGATCCTCGCGTAAGTCCAAACCTGTCCTCAATCATACTGAGTAGGCACTCAATTGCTTTGGGAGCACGCCACCGAATACAAAAGGAATCTGCATCTGTCATGCTGTTGCTCCTGTCCCATTCATCCATCGCCTGCCTCTGGATTTTGAAAATGCGTTTATAAAGACTGCGAGACCGAAGATTTTTAAGAAGCATGCTCGCTCCGTTCGCTGCAATCCTGTCCGAAAGTTTGAACGCCTTATCCTCCAGATAGTTTAGGAACATCTCGTCACCCATCGTCAGTAGTACTGGGTCATCTTGTAACTCCACTAGCCTCGCGGCACGAGCAAGCATTGCACTTGCGATCGCCTTTGCGTGATGAAATAACACTCGTTCGGTCAAGGCGTACCTCATGTCTAGGAGATCAAGAATGGCAGAGACAATGTCGGTACGGAGGCCGCCTTTTGTGAGTCGGATACACAGCCTTTCCTGAGAGGTTCCGTCAGGTAGTGGTTTGTTCGCTCTAACGAAATAGTCATACACACGATAGTACCCAGGACGTTTTTCAATCCCGGTCCACGCAGCGTCAGTGCTTATATAGGCCAGAAGATCGGCGCAAACCGTGTTGCCCACAAGGTCACTTCTCCAATCTTGCTTCTCTTCGCTCTTTGCTGAGATAGCCAAGAGAATTGGGGCAGTTTGTTCTATTATCTCTTTTGTTT
>CAZKGC010000096.1:0-457 GCA_964552335.1 Hadarchaeota archaeon (SeqCode) | reverse complement strand
TTCGGTGTTTACATCCTTCTTCAAAGTATCAAGCACATGTTTGATTCTATCGCCCTTATCATGTTTCGGTAGAACCTCATTTTCGTCTTCCAAGGTGTGGCTGAAAGGAACATGTCCCACGTCGTGTAAAAGTGCTGCCATCCGCACTTCATTCCAGTTGTCACCTTGTTCTTCGACCCCTATAGATTTCAATAGCTTGGCTGCCTCGTCAAGACATTCAATGCTATGCCCAGCTCGAGTATGTGTGGCAGCAGGATAGACCAGATGTGCCAGTCCAAGTTGCTTGAGGTCAAAAAGTCGCTGGAAAACCCTCGTACAGGTGACTGCGGTCTCTGCCAGCGTCAATTTTACGTCTCGGTTCGGTATACGAAATCTCTTATACTCCATTGCTTTTTCCTAATCGCGCTTCATTTTCCGAATTTTTCATGATACTATTAAAAACAACCTAACATTAATT
>CAZKGC010000095.1:0-2876 GCA_964552335.1 Hadarchaeota archaeon (SeqCode) | reverse complement strand
CCGAGTAGGGGTACTGCGGATAGGTCGCGTAGGGGTATCCGTAGCCTGAGAACCCATACCCTGGATAACTATATCCATAGCTGGGGGACCCGTAGGCGCTCGGGTTGGCCCACCACCATCTGGGGAGCCATGGGAACCGTGCGCAAACGTATGGATTGCCACCCCATCCGAATCCCCTGCCGAATCCTCTTCCGAAGCCGAACGTCCAGCCCGGCCTCTGCCAAGGGGGTAAATAGCTGAAAGGTCCCCTGCCTGGCCAAGGACCAGACCAGCCGCGGCCACCACCTCGACCTCTTCCCCAACCGAAACCTGGACCCCACATTTGTTACACCTCTGTTTTGTGTTATTGCACATAATTATATATAAGCTTTTTGGTGCAATAGCACATTTTTAGTTTACTTAACCCAGAGTGATTTCCAAGCCAGCTTTTCCTTCCACGTAAGCTTCAGGAAATAGCTCCGCGATTTTTCTCTTATTGACAGTACAGTGCGAAGGGGCGATTAGCTTCAAACCCTTCAGGACTTCGTAATCTTTGAAGCCGTGCATCCCACCCACCACGCCTCGTATCTTCCCAAACTTTGAAGCAGCCGAGAAAATTTTTCGAACTCCAGGATGAGAACACCCAACGATAATCACCAATCCTTTACTCGCCTTTAAGACGAGTGCTTGTTCCTTGATCCCTTTCCCTAACTCACCCGTGGTCCAGACTCCCTCACGTATCTGCTGGGCGTCCTTCACCTCATGCAGGTCGAAGCGGGAGGCGAGCTCGCCCCTCAGCCGCTTTGAGAAAGATTGGGGTACGTATACCTGCATGTCTGGCCTCCGTATGTGGGGTAAGCCCCCCAAGTGATCCCAGTGAGCGTGGGAAATGACCGCTCTCTTTATCTCCTCCGGCCGAACCCCCAGTTTCTCCAAGTTCGAGAGCAGCACGTTCCCGTCCCAGCCCGTGTCGAACAATATCTTCTCGTCCTCGAGCTCGATCAGGCAGGAGAAGCCCCAACCCTTTTCGAACCCCGGCTTCGCCTCGTTGTCGTAGGTGATTTTCAGTTTCATTTTTCATCACACCTGACACTCAATCGAAACTGACAGCCCCTATCGACTCAAGTGCCCGACTCCTCCGGGGGCGGGGGAGGCTCGGGCGTGATCACAAGAGGGCGGCGTTCGACTAGCATGCGGGCGACCTTATCTCTGGCGCTCTCCAAACAGCGCCACACCGTTCCACGTGAGATTTGCATCCGTTCGGCGGCTTCTTCCTGGTTAAGCCCTTCATAATAAATAAGGCGGAACGCTTCGAACTCGTCATAAGTTATGTAAATCGGCTCGCCTGCGGCCGTGAGTAAACCGGCTGAATTTATCGGGCCAAATTGTGTGGTCCCCGACATCACCCGCACTAACCTGGGCTTCATGGGTCTCCCCGGGCCAGACCATCGACGGCACCATCTTCGTCGCATGTTAATCAATGTCTGTTCTGTTTGGGAAAGGCAATTATTTTTCCGTCAGCTCTTCAACTTCCTTTTTACCCTTTTCTAGCTCTTTCTCCTGTTCTTTGTCTTCTTTCAACAGCAGTGCTTGGAATTCACCCATGTGTGTCTTCTCTTCTTTTGCTATGTCCAAAAGGATTTCTTTGAGGTTTTCATTATCTGTCATGGCCGCCATCTGCTCGTAGAGATTTATAGCATCTAACTCTGCGATTATCCCGACCCTGAGTATCTCCCTGTCCAGATCCCCCTTCTTTATCTTTTTTAGGTCAATCGGAGTTTCTGATAGCATGGTTTCATCAGATTATGTTCTTATGCACAGAATATTTAAACCCTCTTTTTTCTACCCAGAATTCACAGAAGGGAAAGGCTCAGCATCATGACCATTTCTTACGCTAGAGTCAGCAGCCTGAACGCGATGCCGCCAAGGAAGAGGGCGAACGCTATCTCGAACACCGTGATGTATGCCGCCTTCTTCCACCCCAGCTCCTTCACCAAGGCTGCGATGGTCGCGACGCAGGGGATGTAGTACATCACGACTATGGCAAAGACGATCATCTGGGTTGGAGTCAGAACTGCTCCGAAATTCGACGTGCCCATGAGGGTCGCAAGCATGACTAGCGTGAGCTCCTTTCTGAGAACCCCGAAGATGAGCAGGACTCCGGCGATTGCAGGTAGCCCCAGCCATCCAACCGTAACCGGACTCAATGCATTCCCGATAGGTTCTAACACCCCCCCGACCTTCAACCCTGAGAGTACGACGCTGCCAATAATTATCAGCGGGAACGCGATGTAAATAAAGTCCTTCACCCTCATCCAAGTCTCCTTCAGCACCGTGCGCGCATGCGGCTTGTGGTAGGGCGGCATCTCCATAATCAGGCTCATGGGTTCGCCTGGTAGAACCTTGAACGCAATCCTTCCCAAGATAAAAATTATCACTATGTTAAGTGCGTATAGTGCTAGCGCCCAATGTATCCCAACGTATGCCCCGACCAAACCCAAGACCACAACAGTCACGGCAGCACAAGGAACCAATGTCACGACGAACGCGGCGATTGTCCGCTCGCGTTCAGTCTCCATTATCCTACAGCCCAAGCACGCGGGAACGTTGCAGCCGTAGCCCAGGATGAACGGGATGAAGGCTTTGCCGTGAATTCCCATCTTGTGCATGAAGCTGTCCATCATGAACGCGGCGCGGGGCAAGTATCCCGAGTCCTCCAAAAGGGTCAGGATCAGATAGAACGGCAGGATGAAAGGAAGCACTATGGCGATTCCGGCTATCAATCCGCCGAGAAGCCCCTCTCCGATCAACTCCCCCACCCCACCTCCAAACGCACCCTTGATTGGCTCCATCGCGTCTTCAAAAAATCCGCTCAGGTAGCCGCCGACGGTAAAAAC
>CAZKGC010000094.1:0-3116 GCA_964552335.1 Hadarchaeota archaeon (SeqCode) | reverse complement strand
CCTTCCAGAATGGATTTTAGGTGCTAAAGGAAAAGTTACTTGCGGGAGTACTGCGCCCGCCGAAAGTTTTTTATCAGAAGAAGAGAAGAACTAAATACCGTCGGGAGGGTGTCTTGTCCTTTTCTTTTTGTTTTTCGCGTAGTTTTCCCGCCGAGCCTTTGGGTGGAAGTTGCTTATAAGGGGAAAAATTGCACATAATCCTCGAGGTCAAATCGTGGTGAGGAAGCTGGTCATTGCCTGCTGCGACTTTGAGGTCGAGGCCGAGCTTCTCGAAAAGCTGTACCCTAAAACTTGTGAAGCAGTTTGGAAAGCTTTACCATTCGAAGCTGAGCTCGAGACCTGGAAGGAGGAGGTCTACTTTGAAATCCCTGTGAAAATTCTACATGAAAATTCAACCCCAAAAACAATCGCTGGCGATGTTTCCTACTGGCCCGAGGGCCCGGGTTTCTGCATCTTCTTCGGCCGCTCTCAGCCAATCAGCCCTGTGAACACATTCGCTAGGATCAAAAGCGGCATCGAGAATTTCCGAAAGGTCAAGACGGGCGACAGGATAACCGTCAAAAGGGCAACTAGATAACTCCGGTGATCTTAGCCAGCCCTTCGGCCGCGCGAGGCTTCAGACCATCTTTCAAAATCGTGTAGCGCTCTGGTCTTATTCGGTGCGCAATAGTAAGCGCCTTGACGATGTGTCTGGGCGGGATTCCGAGTTCTCTCGCGTTGGTCGGGGCCCCAATCGTCTGAAGCGCCCCCTTGATCGCCTGCCAATCCTCTCCATGTAGGTAGGCCATCATGATCGACCCAAGCCCGCACTGCTCGCCGTGGAGAGCTGGCTTCGGGGCCGTGATGTCGAGGGCATGGCTGAAGAGGTGTTCCGCCCCGCTCGCCGGCCTGCTGCTCCCTGCTATCGCCATCGCCACGCTGCTGGAGATGAGCGCCTTCACCACCTTTCTCACGCTCTCTTCCGTATGGCGCCTGATGATCTCGGCGTTGTCCATCACTATCTGGGCGCTCACGAGCGAGAGGGTCGCAGCGTACTCGCTGTATGGTTCCCCCCTGAGGCGATTTGCCAGCTGCCAGTCCCGGACTGCCGTGAGGTTTGCGATCAAGTCTCCACAGCCCGCGGCCAGTAGACGATGTGGTGCGCGTTTAATCACGAGGGTATCGGCAATGATTGCGATCGGAGCATGGGTTTCGATTGAGGTCGGTTTTCGTCCACCTCTAATTGACGCCCTAGATGAGGCAATCCCATCGTGAGATGCGGCGGTTGGCACAGACACAAATGGTTTGCTTTCTTGGAAGGACGCGAGCTTGGCGACATCAATGCACTTCCCGCCGCCGACCCCGATGAGAAAATCGGCCTTCCTCCTCGTGAGTTTTCTGACATTTGCAACGGTCGCCATATCAGCCTGTTTTATCAAGATGTGTCCAGCTTCAAATTTCGCGCGCCTCAGCAGCCGCTCGACCTCACCACCAACCAGCCTGAAAGTTGTCTGGTCCGCAACGATGAGGGCCCGCCTGCCAGGACAAAGCCGCCTGCAGACATCGACCACCTGAGTGAGCACTCGGGGGCCCATCCATACCTCGCGGGGGAGTTCGATGCGTTTAGGTTCCTTCAATCACCCACCGTTCTTCAAGTTGGTGGGGCTTTGTTTAATAAGTGATGTCTGTTTAAAAAGTCTGAAGCGTGTTTAAAAAGTATGTCTGTAAAAAGTAACACACAATAGTTATATATAACAGTAAAACACAATATATTAAAGTGATGAAATGATGAATCGAACAAAACTTTGGCAAGAACTCAAAATGGATCCAAACCGCCTAGTGCAGATACTCAAAGATGATCCGGCCCTTGTGGACTATTTACTTACAAACGCTGAACTGAAGCAAAAGTACTGCAAGTTGCCAGATGAGGTGGAACAGGAGCTAAAGAAAAAATCCAAAGAGCTTGGCCTGTCGGAAGCTATTCTAATCGCGTTGGGCATTGTTTTGTTGTTTGCATTATTGGCTGAACTTAGGAGGGAGAGATAAGCTTGGAAGATGTCGAGACAAAACAGCCAGAGCGCCAAGAACTGGTGCTTAGCGGAATTCTTGGAGGTGTCACAGCTACCACGCTGATTGAGGCTTGGAAAGGCGCTGGGCATGAGCCCGTTTACATAAATAATACAAGAATCCATCACTGGCAAATTGGCATGTTGTCTGCTTTGGGCGGTTGCGTATTCCTCGCATCTCGAAGGAGAGACACAAAGAATCTTGGTAGCTATTTAATTTGTCTTGGGTTGGTTCTTTTTGTTGATGATCTAGATGATTTTATAGATTTTGTTCGCTCGGGCTTTGTACAATAATTCGCTTTTGCCGAAGAAATTTTCTCTTAATTTGCTCTCTGCACAAAAAATCGTCGATGGGTGGACTTTAAAGTGTATCCCACCTGAAAAACGACAATCTCTTAGCCCAAAGCTCCTTTGGCATTTTTTGTTTCAATTTTATGACTTGTTATGTACTCGGGTCTTGGCTAATTCGATTATTTTAGACAGAGTTTTCTCAGAAATACCACATATCTTTAAACGTTCTTTAGGCGTTTTTGCTCGACAAAGCGCTCTGATACTAAAACCGAATGTCTTTTTGTAGAGAGCGTCTAGGTTGGAATCGCATTCCATAGAAAAAGCCACTTACTTCCCGTGATGACTTGAACAAATGAATAAATGTGCAGATTGGGGAGATCAAGGAAAAAATAGAGGAAAGAGTAAAAATAGATGAGTCAGCGAGACTTTTTGAGGAAAGTAAGTTACATTAAATGTACGTTAAATTAATAATATTGGCTTCTTTTTCCAAAATGAGGATTTATCGGCTTTTGTTCGGCGTTTGGAGTAAAAATATTAATGTGGAGAATGAAAAAGAAATGGATAACATGCCTAGAAGAAGAGTTTCATTTTATGTAAAACCCAAAGGAAGCAAAAAAAGGAAAAAAGTTTCGTTCATTGCTAGACGCTAGAGAGACAACATGGTTACTAGATAACACAAAGCTGTTGAGAGAGGGATTATACTTCTTGGAAAATGTTTTAAAAACGCGGGGGATCCTTCTTCTTTTCTCAGCTCTACCTGGCTCCCAGGTAGTATAAATA
>CAZKGC010000093.1:0-3151 GCA_964552335.1 Hadarchaeota archaeon (SeqCode) | reverse complement strand
TATTTAAATAAAAAAGGCGGAAACTTCGATCCTTCCCTTATTCCTCCAACGAGTTCGCGAATCTCGACCACTTCACTAGCTCGTTGTTTTTTCAGGTCAGGATCTTTTTCCTGCAGTCGTTATCTTCCTCCGCTCTTCCACGGAGGTTATCCGCGTTCTTCCCCGGTTTTTCGCCCAGGTTTTCACACGGCTCCCCGTTGTCCGTAGACTCCGGTTCGACCTCCTCTGCAGGCTTCTGTTCCCGCCACTCTTTACTTGCCACGGTTACGCTATTTATAGATTTTTTAAAAAGTAGAGATATATCAAAAGTGGAACTATATGTAAAAACGGTCAGAGCTGGGCTTTCGACAACTTCTAGAGCGACTTCTACCCACTATTATTCGTTTTCGCTTTCACGATTTTTTGCTTTTCGTCCTTCAATCAGCGGAGATAACGGCAACTCCAGTTCATTCTACCATCGATTCAGAACTTTTCGATATCCAAATATTTCGGCTCTGTGAATGAGAATTTGGTGTCGAGATGCCCACTAACCTGCCACCAGAGTATTTCAAAGCCGAAGAACGCTATCTCCAGGCGCGCACCTTGGAAGAGCGAATTTTGGCAACGGAGGAACTCATCCGCGTCGCTCCAAAGCACAAAGGAACGGAAAAACTTCTCAAGACTCTCAAGCAGCGCCTAGCCAAGCTTCGAAGAGAATTACAAGAAAAGCGTGAGAGCAAGGTCGGCAGGGGTGGCGGTCCGAGTTTTGCGGTCAAGAAGGAGGGAGCGGCGCAGGTGGCTCTTGTGGGACTTCCCAACTCCGGGAAGTCGTGGCTGCTTAGAAGGCTAACGAGCGCCAACCCGGAGGTGGCGGATTACCCTTTCACCACCCGTGAGCCCGTGCCTGGAATGATGCAGTTCGAGGATGTACAGGTTCAACTCGTTGAAGTGCCAGCCATCGTTGAGGGTTCGAGCCTAGGAAAGGGACTCGGGGCACAACCTCTCAGCGCCGCCCGGAACGCGGACGTTATTGCCCTCGTTATTGACGCTTCTGCCGATCCACTCCAGCAGATTCAAGTCTTAGTCGATGAGCTTGGCGCAACGGGCATCAGACTCAACCAAAGGCCACCCAAAATCACCGTTCAGCGTCGATCAATAGGAGGGATAGAGATTAGGGGAGCCGAGATGGTGGAGGGCGGCGAGGCGGAAATCAAACGCATCCTACAAGACCACCGCATCCACAACGCTTTCGTAGTCGTGGAGGAGCCGGTCAAGAGCGAGGAAATCGAGGAGGTTCTTGACGAATCCGTTGTATACCGCCGCGCCTTTATCATACTTACTAAATACGATCAGCATGAAGCCGCTGAGAAGCTGAGATTGTTGGAGCACAAGCTCGGGACTTTTTTCCAAATCGTCACGGTGGAAACTGCTGTAAAGGGACTCAAAAAATCAATTTACGAGAATCTCGATCTAATCCGCGTGTACACGAAGCGCCCGGATGAGGAGCCCGCGAAACGCCCACTCGTCCTGTCAAGAGGATCCACGGTTCTTCAAGTGGCGCGAGCCGTGCACAAAGATTTTGAAAAGAGCCTAAAGTTCGCCCGGGTTTGGGGCTCTACACGGTTTCCAGGACAGCAGGTCTCCCGCGAATACGTGCTCCAGGATAAGGACATTGTGGAGCTGCATGCCTAGTTTCAGTCGTCGCGCAGGAATCTAGTTACTTTAAGGATCGTGTCAGGTTTTCCAACAATCCAACGTTTAGAATCGATTTGCCATCCACTAGGAATATATAAATGCTTTGCCTCTTTTTCCTAGGAAACTCTAATGGTAAATATAAGATTGAATAGAGCTTAATGGGGTTCAAATGCCGTTGAGACCAGCTCGGGCGTATAGGCATTTCAGCGGGCCAGCGTACACCAGGCGTGAATTTGTAGATGGAGTACCCGGCATACGGGTGATATTCTTCGATATGGGTAACCCTAAAGGCAATTTTCCAGTCGAGATGTCTCTGATCTCGCAGGAAGCCGGGCAGATAAGACACAACGCCCTTGAGGCCGCGCGCGTGGCGGCGAACCGCATGCTCGAGGTTAAAGCGGGGAAAGATAACTACCACCTCAAGCTCCGTGTCTACCCCCATCAGATACTTCGCGAAAACCCGACGGCGACGGGGGCTGGGGCCGACCGCATCTCAGACGGCATGAGACAGTCTTTCGGCAGGCCGATAGGGACTGCCGCGCGGGTGAGCGTCGGGCAGAGCCTGATGACTGTTAGGACCATGACGGAATTCGCGCCCCTCGGAAAGGAAGCGCTCCGGAGAGCGAGCTTGAAGCTTCCCCTGCCGTCTAGAATTGTGGTTGAGAAAGGACAGTGAACTACCACCCTTTGAAAAGGATGGTTTCTGGGGTCGCACTTTGAACGACGCTACCAAGCCATCTCTGCCCCAATGCCCCAGTTATGGGCTGGTTCACGACAGCCCCTACCTTGGAGACCTGCCCCAAGGCCCGTCTGCCTATGTTGAAGGCACCATTCCTGTCCGCGTTTTCTTTCAACCCGCATCGGGGACACTCGAACGACCCGTGGTGTTTTCCGCTCCGCAAGCCGATTACACCGCACCGCCAGCACCGTTGTGAGGTGTAGGCCTCGCTCACCTCGACCACCGCGATCCCTCGCCAGTTCGCCTTGTATTCGATGTATTTCCGGAGCTTCCAAAACGGCCAAGAGTTCAGCTTTCGGTTGAACCGCCTGCCCCTGCCGTTGCGCCTGATTCCCTTCGGGTTCCCGATTGCGATGATGGCGTTCAGCCGCTCCGCCTCGTCCACGATTGCCTTGGCGATTTTGTGCAGTTGATCGTTCGTGATGCGGCTCTCTTTGTTTCCGATTCGTTTCACCACTTTCAGCAGCTTTTTCTGTCCAAGCTTGCGTCTCAGGTGGAAGTAGTGCCCCCTCACTCGCCTCAGCTCCCGCCCGTAGAAGCGGGTCTCGCCCGACCGCGTGTCCACAGAACATGCCACATGTCGGATCCCCAAATCCACGGCGAGAACCGAGGAGTAGGAATTTTTCGGCTCAACCTCACGCTTCACGACGAGGTGCAGGAAGTATTCGCCGTTCCGCCTGAGTAGCTTGGATTCGCAGATCCCGAGATCATCGGCGATTTCACAGTGGGGCTTTACGG
>CAZKGC010000092.1:0-3187 GCA_964552335.1 Hadarchaeota archaeon (SeqCode) | reverse complement strand
AGCACAAAAAAGTAATGGAATGCTCCCTGAGTGCGATTTTCCCGCATTTTTAGGGAAGCGTTAAAGTTTTATTGTATGCCAAGTTTGTAATTGGATTCAGAGAGTATGTTGTTCTCCCAGGCTAGGTGGCTCAGCGATGTGATCTCGCCTGAACAAGCGAGCGAACTCACAGCATTTAGGGAAATCAAAGTAACCAGAGTTCCCTCTAGCTCCATTTGTCTGCTCTGCAAGGGCGGGCGGATGCTGTGCGGCAAGCTTCAGTGCCCGATTATCGCCAAGGCCCAATCGCTTGCTCGCTCCAGCCTGCGCATCACCTCACCTCGCATTCAGGGTTCCACGCCTCCCGGGGTGTTTGTGGGCCGCATAGGTTACCCGAAGGTGTACATCGGGCCCATGGTGCCACCCTTCCGCGGGGACACCGAAATCCTCGACACTCCAGAGTTGTGGGTTGGAAAAAGCATTCAGGATATCATCGACTACCGATTTGCCTTAATCCGGGGAAAGGTGCGAGCAAGTGTATCCGATGCTAGGACTGGCGGAAGGCTGCTGGATTCGCTCCAAGAGCTGGCGATGGGAAAACGATCCGTTGATGCCGAAGTCGTGCTCACGCGGGTGCCTCATAAGGTGATAACACTGAGCGGGGAAACCCAGCCGTTTGGCCCCTCCGCCCCGCTTAGGAGCTTCACAGCATCGGAGGTGAGCGTCGACCACCGCATAGAGGACGCATTTTACGATCGCGACTTAAAATCTGCCGATGCAGTAGTCGGGCTCTATGATGACGATGTCTTGGTTACTAGGATTCAGCGGGCCTTCAGTTTGGGGATGTTCGGTACCGCCAAGCGAAGAAAGCTTGTCCCGACCCGATGGAGCATAACTGCCGTGGACTCCATTTTGTCTCAGGAACTCATCGACCGGGTAAGGCAGCACGACACCATCGACGAGTACCGCGTCTACTCCTTCGAGAACCTTGACAACCGGTTCGTCGCGATTCTGATGCCCGAGCGGTGGAGCTTCGAGTGGATAGAATGTTGGTTTCCAGGAACCGCTTGGAATCCCGATGAGCGAGCGGCCGCGCCAGCGATGATGGGAGACTGGGAGTCCTATTGGGGGAGAAAAACTTATCCGGACATCGGCGGCTGCTATTACGCCTGCAGGCTCGCCGTGGCGGAAAAGTTGAATCAGGAGGGGAGACAAGCCTCAGCGTTAGTGCTGCGAGAGATCCATCCTGGCTACATCCTGCCTGTGGGGGTCTGGTTCACCCGTGAAAGCGTCCGGAAAGCACTTCAGCTTGAGCCGCAGAAGTTCGACAGCCTTCAAGCAGCATTGAATTACGCGCAAACTAAACTCACCGTCCCGCTCCGTAAGTGGATTGAGACAAGTGAAATTCTGAAGCGTGCCATCTTTCAGAAAAAGATAACGGAGTTTGTAGCATGAGTGTCAAATATTCGTCAATAGAATGCAAAACCGCCCTCTCCCCCAGCAGACTTCCCGGGCTGAAGTACTCGCTGAACCCTTACCTGGGTTGCGAGCACGGCTGCGCTTACTGTTATTCCCCGTCAACTTTTCGTGACGAGTGGATGGGGTTGAACTGGGGAAAGTTCGTTCGAGCGAAGAACAATATCGTTGAGGTACTGGGACGCGAGGTAAGGCGAAAGCCCAAGGGCACTGCAGGGGTGAGCACGGTGACCGACCCCTACCAGCCGCTTGAGGCAAAGCTCGAGTTCACCCGAAAGTGTATCGAGATATTATCCAAGCACGATTTTCCGGTCTCGATTCAGACAAAGTCAAGTCTTGTTTTACGAGACGCTGACCTTATTGTTCCCGAAAAATTCGATGTTGGCGTGACGATAACAACAATGGATCGAGGGCTTGCGAGTAAAATTGAGCCACGGGCATCGCCCCCGGACGCAAGAGTTCAAGTTCTGGATGAGTTTTCGTCCCGTGGCGTCAAAACATGGATTTTCCTTGGCCCAATCATCCCAGAAGTGAACGATAGTGAGAATAGCCTGAGGCGAATTATCGAGATTGCTAGGCAAAATAAAAGCAAGCTAATGTATGACAAACTCAACCTGAAGCAATGGGTGCTTGTGAGAATGACCCCTTTCATCGAACAGGAGAGACTAGGATTAGCGAGGCGATTGCCAGCTCTTGCGAGCGTGAATTCAGAATGGTGGCGGAAGACGTGCTCGACGGTTGAATCGATCTGTAAGGAATTAGGAGTTCGGTACGAGCCAGCTTTTCCGACGTAGCTGACACTTGAAAGCGTGGAGCCGCCGGTGGGTTACGATCCCACGACCTACGGTTTACAAGACCGTCGCTCTGCCAGCTGAGCTACGGCGGCCCAAAGAGATTATTCTCCTGAAGAAAAAAGGTCTTTCCCACTTAGGCATTCATCACTTTTTAAACTTGAGCACACCATTCACGATATCTTGGAAGGCCGCCCGCTGGTCCTTCGCGCAGACAACGCCCGAAGCTATCAAAACTCCCTCGGCCCCAAGTTTCAGCGCTTTTGTGACATCCTCACCGGATGTTATGCCAGCTCCGCAGAGAACTTTTATGACGGGATTTATTTCCTTGACAACCTTCACAGAGTTCTTCACAACATCTGGCTTGGCCTTGGACACCGGGATACCTGAGCCTATGAGCTCTGGCGGCTCCACTGCGATCATGTCAGGCGCGAACTCAGCTATCTTCCTGCTTTCCTCCATGTCAGCAGTGCAGGCCACCGTGTAAAGTCCCGCTTCCTTTGCCCTTGTCACCACAGCTTTAACTTGGTCGTGCGGGAGCTTGTGTTCCGAGTGGTTCACCAGCGTCCCGACTGCTCCGCCTGCCTTTGCGGACTCGGGAGAAATAAAACCAGTGTTTCTGCCGGGCTTTATTGGGTCAACATGCTGTGCGAAAACTGGGATTTTAACTTTCCCCGCTATCGTGGCAAGATCAACCGTCTGCGGGGCTACGGCCGCTGATACGCCGCTTTTCTCACTTATCTCGGCTATCAACTTTGCCAATTTAACTGCACTTTCGCCAGTAGCTTCTGGGTACGTTTTGAAGTTCACGAGCACGATTGGAGTTTTCAACATATTTTACGCCTCTCACCACTCCATCACACCATTATAAAAACATTAGCGTCGACCCAGTACTCCCGCAAGTGGAGAAAAATAGGAAACTTTCATTCAATCGCGCGTGA
>CAZKGC010000091.1:0-3394 GCA_964552335.1 Hadarchaeota archaeon (SeqCode) | reverse complement strand
TCTCTTACCGGAATGATTTTTAGTTTAAGTCTCTTGCACGCAATCCATCTTCTATGTCCATAAACGATTTGGTACTTACCCTTTTCAGCAGGATGTGGTCTCACGCATATCGGTTGTAAAACTCCAAACTTCTTTATCGAGTCGACCAGCTCCTCCATAAACGAATCTTCAAAGGTAGTCCGTGGATTCCATGGGTTTGGTTCAATTTTTGCTATTTCGATTTCCATTGTTTGCACCCACATTATTATATTAAGTCTTGATTAAAAAAGTCCCGAAATGCTACACCGAGGGGCTCAAACCCACAAAAGCCCCGAATATGCAACAGAACCCTAATCCTATTTATCGGATTTCTTTTTTCTCCTTTCCCGATCCCAATATGGGCTTTTACATTTAGGACATACCTTAGGTGGTTTGCTACTTCTCGGTGTCCACTCATAACCACAACGTTTGCACTCGTACTTTAGCTCGAAACTTCTTTGGCAATGGGGACATTTTACTTCCATACTTACAACCTATTACTACAGTTAATTATCAAAAGTATATAATATTAACGATAAAGCCGCTTGCCCCGAAGGAGGGCATCGCGCTGGATCCATTCTGTGGAAGCGGTGAAAGCGCGATGAGTATTACCTACAAGTATATATACCTATAGGTATATAACTAAATTGTGGTAAAAATGGATGAACGACAAATTAAGGGCTTTCAAATTGCCCAAACGTCAAAAATACAGAGGAACGGAAATGATTGGATAGTCCCAAGTCAAACAGGAAAAGGATACTATGTAGTGAGCTTCAACGGACATGAGCCCATCTGTAACTGCCATGATCGTGAGCTTCGCAGGACAAAGTGCAAACACATTTGGGCTGTTGAGTATTACATCAAACAGGAGATAGACGCAGAAGGCAGTGAGACCGTTACAAAGGCCATGAGAGTCACCTACGCTCAGGACTGGCCGGCGTACAACAAGGCACAGACACAGGAAGGACAGCTTTTCATGAAACTTCTATCGGACATTTGTGCTGAACTCGAGAACAAACCCTACATCTTCGGGAGACCGAAACTACTTATGGCGGACATTGTGTTCGCCTCTGCTTTGAAGGTCTATTCGACCTTCTCGCTGCGGAGATTTGTAAGCTTGATGCAGACGGCGAAGGACAGGGGATACACAGACGCGGTTTGCTCCTATTCCTCTGTGAGCAACTGCATGAGAAATCCAGAAATGGCACCGATCCTCCAAGAACTGATAAAGCGCAGTAGTGCCGCGCTTGCTTCGGTTGAGAAGGACTTTGCAGTAGATAGTTCAGGTTTTTCAACATGCCGATTCAAACGCTGGTATGACTTCAAGTACGGCAGAGAAGCAAAGGAAAGGGTATGGATAAAGGCGCACATAACTTGCGGGACAAAGACCAACATAGTGACCGCCATAAGGCTGTCTGAATCGGCCAAGCAGGACATTAACTTCTTCAGGGAGCTTATTGAACAAACGGCGGAGAACTTTGAAATTAGCGAGGTGTCTGCAGACAGGGGCTACAGCTCAAGGGACAATATTAACTGTGTGTATGAAGTCGGTGGGGTGGCGTACATACCCTTTAAAAAGAGCGCAAAAGCGAGATCAAGGGGTTCTCCTCTGTGGAGCAAAATGTATTACTTTTTCATGTACAACCATGAGAAGTTCCTTGAGCACTACCACAAACGGAGCAATGCAGAAACAGTGTTCCACATGGTGAAGTCGAAATTCGGGGATTATGTGAGAAGCAAGGATAAGACGGCGCAAATGAACGAAATATTGCTGAAAATTCTCTGTCACAACATCTGTGTCGCGATACAGGAAATGTATGAATTGGGGATAACCCCACAATTCTGTTTAAAAAGTAAGGAGGATGTTTAATAAGTCAGATTGTATAGGAACTTTTTAAACAAAGCCAGTTGGTGGATAAACTTTAAATACGACTAACCCAAGCTTTTAATGGCTGCTTTTAATGCAGCGTTTTTCAGGTGAGGTATTCGATTGAAAGATCAGAAACTCAAATACCTTGAAGGTACGACAACGGTTGGGCTCGTGTGTGAAGACGGAGTAGTGTTCGCTACCGACACCCGCGCCACCATGGGTTACGAGGTGGCGAGCAAGAAGGCCCGGAAGGTCTACAGGATAACAGATAGCATAGCTTTCACCACGGCAGGAGGGGTGGCAGATACGCAGCGCTTGGTGGATATTATGCGGGCTGAGGCTGGATATTATGCGATGCGTGAGGGGGTTTCTATGGATGTTTGTGCGTGCGCCAGGCTTGTGGCAAACTTGATGAACGAATATAGCTTCTTCCCCTACATTGCCAATCTCCTCGTGGGCGGTGTGGATGCGGGAGGCCCGAAGTTATTCTTCGTGGACTTGGACGGAGGCCTGATTGAGGACAACATACTCGCGACGGGGTCTGGTTCCCCCGTTGCCTTCGGGGTGCTTGAGACGGAGTTCAAAGAGGGCATGAAGATCCAAGACGCCTTACCAATAGCGGTTAAGGCCCTGAGGGCTGCAATGAAGCGGGACATCGCAACTGGCAACGAGATAATGGTTGCGACGATAACTGAGAGTGGATACTCCGAGTTAACTCCTAAGGAAATAAAGAATCTAGCATAATCATTTAAAAAAAGTTGATCGCATGGCTGCGGAAGAATTGCTGAGTGAAATAAAGCGCATGGTCCAAGAGGAAACACCTTTCGCCGACGCAGTCTCGGACATCGACTTCGAAGGCCCAAAAGTGGTGCTTTACTGTAAGAACCTGGATCTCCTGATGGAAAACGGTGAAATGATAAAGGAGCTGGCACGGAAGATCAGAAAGAGGATAATCCTCCGCCCGGACCCATCGATTTTGACTGAGAAGGAGAAAGCAGAGAAGCAGATTAGGGAGTTCGTCCCCCCGGAGGCCGGGATAACTGATATCATTTTCAACGAGGACATCGGCGAGGTTACCATCGAGGCGGAGAAACCGGGAGTAGCGATAGGGAAAGGCGGGACATCCCTCCGGGAGCTTATGCACAAGATTAGCTGGACGCCGCGCGTGGTCCGGGCGCCGCCAATCAAGTCGGACATCGTGAGAAACATCCGTCTTTCCATGATCTACGCGGGGTCTGAGAGGCGCGATATTTTGAGGAAGATTGGCCGGCGCATCCATCGGGAACAAAAGGCAAGGGGGGACTGGGTGCGCTTTACTGCCCTCGGCGGTGCTCGCGAGGTCGGCCGGTCCAGTTTTCTGCTTCAGACTCCAGAGAGCAAGGTGATGATAGACTGCGGAGTGAACGTGGCGTCTGAGGACAGAGCTTTTCCCCACCTTGAAGCACCTGAAGTGAGGTTATCGGAACTTGATGCCGTTATACTTTCACACGCCCACCTAGATCACTG
>CAZKGC010000090.1:0-3411 GCA_964552335.1 Hadarchaeota archaeon (SeqCode) | reverse complement strand
GCGTCGGGTGCTCCCCCGAAAGCACGAACATCAGCCTTTGCATGACAAAACCCTAATGGATTGCGTTGGCGATTAGGGGCGCGACCGAAACCACGCTCACTTGATGTTCTATGGTGTCTGTAGCGATAACCCGCCTGATCCCCGCGGACCGAATCCTCTGGAGGGCTTTCCCGGCAAGCACGGCGTGAGCGCAGGCGGAGTAAATACTGCGCGCCCTCTGACTTCGAAGGACTTTGCCAGCCTCTATGATGGTCCCTCCTGTGCTGATGATATCGTCAACGATCACAACATCCCGATTGGCCACGTTCAGACGCTTAGGCTGAATGACGACTTTTTCAGCGTTAATCCTCTGCTTCTCGAGGTGATCGTAGTCCACCCCCACCTCCAGCGCTACTTGCTTGGCACGCTCGCTCGCCCCCTTGTCTGCGCCTAGGACAACGGGGTCCTTGAGTTTGAGCCCGTTGATGTACCGGCCCAACAGAGGCATAGCGGTGAGATTGTAGGCTGGGATTGAAAAACTCCTCATGATCTCATCGTGATGCGTATCAATGGTTATTAAATCGTCGGCTCCGGCACGCTCGATCAGCTTGCATACCGTGTGGATGCTTATCGCTTCTCCGGGCTTGAACCTATTTCCCTGCCGGGCGTAAGCGAGGTACGGCACGACGGCGGTGACGCGCGCGGCTCCTAATTCCTTCGCAGCGTCGAGCAGAAAGCAGAGTTCAATCAGGTTCTCGTTTTGGGGATGGCATGTGGACTGAACGACCAGCGCGTGTTCGCCCTTCAGCTCGGCACCGATTCGAGTGTAAAACTCGCCGTCGGGAAAGCGTCGCAGCTCCGGTCTAACCAGTTGGCATTTGAGCTGTTTTGCCAAGCGAGCCGATAGCTCTGGAGAGGCTGAACCCGCTATGATTATCATAGCAACACCTTCGGAATTCTTTAGACCAACCCCTTTAAATATTGTATCAGGTGGGGCCGATGTGGGGGATTTTCAGGCCGGATGCCGTGGCGGTGCTCCACGACGAAAAGGCGCGCAAGTCCCTCCGCCGCTACTTCGCGGTCATGGAGGACAGGCTTCCAGCGCGCTTTTTGGTGTGCAAGCGGGTGGAAGTAAAGGTCGATCTTTCTGCGGGCGACAATAAGCTTTGGAGCGTTCATGAGCGTGGATTGAAGGACTTCCGCAGCTTGCTCTCGCGCATTGATGAAGGGAAGATAATGCTCGAAGATCTTGAGCTGCCCGATGTTTCGCTGCTAGATCTGAAGGTCGAGCTGGCAAGACGAATTCTCAAATCTTGCCACTTCTGCGAGCGGCGGTGCGGGATCGACCGGACAGCGGGGAAGCGGGGTGTCTGCGGAGTGGGTGAGCGATCTCGGATAGCGTCGGAGTTCATGCATCACGGCGAGGAGCCAGAGCTTGTGCCGAGTTATACGATTTTCTTCAATGGCTGTACATTCAAGTGCCAGTACTGTCAAAATTGGGACATCAGCCAGTTTCCGGATTCCGACGTCGAAGTTTCACCACAAACGCTGGCCAATCTCGTTGAAAGTGCGCGAAAAGAAGGCGCGCGAAATGTTAACTGGGTTGGCGGCGAACCCACACCAAATTTACATACGATTCTGGAGGCGCTCGACTTTTGTGAAGTTAGTGTGCCGAGTATCTGGAACTCAAACATGTACATGTCGCTTGATGCGATGAAGCTGCTTTTCGCAACACAGGATGTCTACTTGGCCGATTTCAAATATGGGAACGACGAATGCGCCCTCCGCTACTCAAAGGTGCCGAACTATTTCAGGGTGGTGGCGCGGAATCACCGCTTGGCCTTAGCCGATGCTGAGCTGATCGTCAGACAGCTCGTGTTGCCATCGAACGTGGAATGCTGCACCCGTCCAATCTTGGAATGGATAGCCAAAAATTTAGGTACCATGACTAGAGTCAATCTAATGGACCAGTATCGCCCCGAGGCCAGAGCGCGCGAGTATCCAGAGATTTCAAGTGGATTAAAAGCTGAGGAATTCGATAAAGCCCTCAAAATCGCGCGAGAGGTTGGCTTGGAAAATTTGATAACTTAATTGTAGCACTTAACAAGTGATTCGTATGCAAATCCACCAGATCGGCGGCTTGGGATTCGACTCAAACATATACCTGATCATCGACGAGGTCATCGCACTCATCGACGCTGGGACGGGCATGAACTTTAAAACAGTCACGCGAAATATGGGCAAGTTCGGTCTGAAACCAAGCGACATCAAACTCCTCATCAACACCCACTGCCATTTTGACCACATCGGTGGCGATCGAGATTTCATCAAGGCGGCAGGCTGCGAGGTGGCGATTCACGAACTCGAGGCTGAGTTGCTAAGAAAAGGTGACCAGATCACCACGCTTGCAGGTAGCTCATTTGGCAGAAGAAGACTTGAACCCACCGAGGAGGTGCGCGAGCTTCACGAGGGTGACTGGATAGATCTTGGTGAGTTCAGGCTACAAGTCCTCCACACACCGGGCCACACTTCAGGCAGCATAAACTTATTTGAACCGAAACAACGACTCCTGTTCACCGGTGACACAATTTTCAGCGACGGCATCGGCCGCGTTGATTTGCCAACGGGAGATGCTGAGGCGCTGCATACTTCAATAATGCGGCTGACGGAACTAAAAGCGCAAAAAATGTACCCTGGTCACGGCCCCGCAGTGGAGAAGAACGCCCATGAACGCATCAAGGAAATGGCTAAAATCGCCTTTTCTAACGATTTACGGTGAAAAACATGTGGTTCATCGTGGTCTTGATACTTTCCATCACTCTCTTACTTCTCCTCTCCTTGGTCACCCCATTTTTCACGGGCGCGATATGGTCCCCGACCCCGATGAAAACCGTGCGCAGGATGCTGCAAATGGCGTGGGTTAGACCGGGCGAGAAGGTTTACGATCTGGGCTCAGGGGATGGGAGGATAGCGATAGCCGCGGCGAGGGAATTTGGAGCCACATCGGTCGGAATAGAGATAAACCCATTCCTCGCTTCACTGGCCAAATTGAAGGTCGCCGCGGCGGGGTTGGGGGGCGCGGTGAAAATTGTTTGGGGAAATCTGTATAATTATAGTTTTCGCGATGCAGATGTCGTCGCAGTCTACCTTTCGTCGCGGGGAAACGAGAGGTTGAAGAAGAAGCTTGAGCGTGAGCTGAAGGACGGCGCCCGCGTGGTCTCCCATCGCTGGCATTTCGAAGGTTGGGAGCCGGTGAAAGCGGACGAAGAACGAAAGGTTTACCTTTACAGGTGGACGAGAAGTAGACAAGCTAAGCATTAGTGATATTTCATGTCTCTCCAAGTTTGGTTGGTTTAATGAATCCTCGCGAGGCCCTGAACAAGCTGAAGTGGAGCGGCGCGAACCAGCTGCGGAGCGCCAAGGTAACGATTC
>CAZKGC010000089.1:2432-3636 GCA_964552335.1 Hadarchaeota archaeon (SeqCode) | reverse complement strand
TTTTTAGACATGTGTTTGGCAATATTTAACACGACTTTTTCGCTTCCACCTTTAAAGGCGAGCTGGCTAATCACGATTAACAATTTCACAGTACCCCCCCATGACTCGTGGAAATATATCGATGCTCGATAAAATAAATTGGCATTATGAACATATTTTGCCTTAGATATCTTTATGAGAATGTTTAATTTGAGCAGTGGGCATAATTGGTTCGTATGAACATCACGTTCATGTACCCTGCGAGCGGCATTAGCCCTCATCCTGTTCATCTCACTTGGGCAAAATCAGTCAGTGCCCGAGTCGTTGAGACACCTATGGGGATAGGTTTTTTTGACATGAACAAACTCGAGGGCTCTGATATCCTACTCCTCGAATCGCTGTACTGCGCGCCGTTCGCCAAGCGATACAAAAAGAACTACTTGAGCTGTAAGGTAATCTCTATAATCGCCGACACGAGTTTTTGGCCCCCTCGTTTAAACGTTGCCCGAAAAATGTTTTATAAGGTATACTTAGACACTGTCGACGGGTTCCTCGCTGACTCCAATCGGATTAGAGGTGATCTCAAGAACTATATCGAACGTCCCGTTGCCGTCGTGAGGCCCTTTGCCGTGAACAGGTTCAGCATCAAAAAAAATGACTTTAGCAACGCGTTGCTGTTCGTAGGAGATGAGCCCGAGGAAAAAGGTTATCGGTATCTGGTCCGCGCTATGGATCTTTTGCCCGATTTTGAGCTGTTTTTAGTGGGAAACTGTCGCAAGAAGGTGAGGACAAGGAGAAAAAATGTCCATCTCGAGGGGAGGGTCTCCAGCCTGAAAAAATACTTCGAAAAATGTTCGATTTACGTTCATCCCGCCGATTTTGAACCGTTTGGTGTAGCGCCGCTAGAGGCAATGCATGCAGGTCTGATTCCGATAATTACGAAAGATGTCGGGTTAAGCGAGATGCTCAACAGAGAACTTAAAAAATTACTGCTGCTGAGGAACAACACCCCCGGTGAGATAGCGAGAAAAGTCTTGGAAATTTACAATCTAAAAAACAAGGGAAAATTAATCAAGAAATGTGAAGCTCTCTCGAGAAATTGGACGGAGAAGAAAAGTGTCGAACTGTTCAAAAAATCATTGTCCGAGGTATTGTCGGAAGTCCAACGATAGAAATATTCGCCAGATGCGCTATCCAACGACTTTTCTAAATTCCGGTTGATACC
>CAZKGC010000089.1:0-2422 GCA_964552335.1 Hadarchaeota archaeon (SeqCode) | reverse complement strand
CAATTGACGAGAGCTCTCATTCCTTTCTCTAATCCAACTTTTGGGACGAACCCTAGCTTTTTCAGCCTTGAGATGTCAGCCTGTGTTTTTTGAACATCACCAGACCACGAGAGGCCACCCTTGTAGAGAAGTTTGGTCTTGCCGCTCAGCCCCAATATTTCAAGCAGCGATTGGGCCAGCTCCTTCAGCGTGTAGGCCCTCCCCGAACCAACATTGTAGGCCTCCCCCGCCAGCTTTCCCTTTTCGGCGACCAGCAGCGTCGCTTCCACCGCGTCCTCGATGTATAGATAGTCCTTCTTCTGGTCCCCGGTCCCAAGCACCTCCAACTTCTTTTTGTCATTCTGGAGCTTTTTCAAAAGGTCGAACATCACTCCCTTGCGCGAGCGCGGGCCGTAGATGTTGAAGTACCTCAAACTAGCGGTTCGTATCCCGTAGAGGGAACTGTAGGAGGAGCAATATACCTCAGCAGCGGCTTTTGAGGCACCGTAGTTGGAAATTGGTCGAAGCGGATGATCCTCCGGGGTGGGGAGTTCAGCATCCCCGTAGACAGTAGACGAGCTGGCCAAGAGCACGTTTTTGGCGTCACTTTTCCTAGCGCACTCCAGCACATTTAGAGTTCCTACGGCGTTCACCTCGAAATCTTCCATTGGGTTCTCCGCGGATTTCGCCACGCTGGGCTGGGCGGCCATGTGGATAACCGAGTCCACTCCCTTGCAGGCCTTGGAGAGGTCTTTCGGGTTGAGGATATCCCCGCGTATCAGCTTGAAACCATGATCTCCTTTAAGGGCGGCGAGATTTTCTTCATAGCCGTTTATAAAATTGTCTATCCCCGCCACCTCCAGCCCCATCAACCTCAGCCTCTCCGCCAAATGGCTGCCTATGAATCCAGCCACTCCGGTGACCAAGACCTTAGAACCGAGTTTCAGCTTCATCCCCCAGTTCCTCCTACAATTCGGTCAACCTGAGTTTAAGCATGCTGATGAAGATCCTGGCGCCGCTGGCTATGGTCGTCCCCCGCGCCGTTGAGTAAGGTGTGAAAAAGCACTGCACAGGGATCTCCTTTATCCTGAGCCCCATCTGATTCGCTCGCACGACCAGCTCGGACGAAACCTCGTAACGGTTGCTCCTGATCCGGATGATCCCCAGCGCGCGGCGGTTCAGAGCACGCATCCCCGATTGAGAGTCCGTCAGCGCCCCGCCTAGCATCCGCGTTATAAAGTTGAGCGCGAAGTTCCCCACGCGCTTGTTGAGCGGGATATTGGTAAAGTACCTGACACCCACCACGAAGTCCGCGCCGTCCATGGAGTCGACCATCTTTCGCACGGCATCTGGGTCGTGTTGTCCGTCGGCGTCGAAGGTGACAGCGAATTCGGCCCCGCGCTCGAGAGCCGCTTTCAGACCGGTGCGAATTGCGGCACCCAGCCCCATGTTCCGTGGGTGGGAGAGCACCACGGCACCCTTCTCCCGTGCCATCTCAACGGTCCGGTCGCGCGACCCATCGTCAACCACTATTATGTCGCGCCAGCCCTCCTTGTGCAGGGCGTCGAGCACCCCGCCTATCGATTGCTCTTCGTTGTACGCCGGCATGACTATCCAGACCTTCACGATCTATCACCACACATGAACGGAATCAACTACCCTTTGGATGTACGCTCCATCTTCCCCACAATATCCCGGATATATTTTTTCAGCTGTGATATATCCCTATCCACGGTTTCCCAGACCGCGTCTAGGTCCACCCCAAAGTAACCGTGGATCAACCTGTCCCTCATCCCCGCCATATCCCTCCATGGCACATCGGGGTGTTCCTCTTTAAATTCCTCCGACAACCACTTCGCAGCCTCACCTATCACCTCGAGTTGCCTTATAGTCCCGTCCTGGACCAGATTTTCGTCCATGAAGTCTTGGCGCTTCAACCCACGCGTGTATTTCTCGATCCTAGATATGGCGTCCAGGATGTGCTTCAGGTAAACGGTGTCTTCCTTTTTACTCAGTATATCACCTTGGCCTCCTTCTTTATCTCTTGGACGAGGTACGGGCTCAACGATTTCTCGGTAACCAGGTCAACCCTTACGCCCAGCGATTCGGACAGCTCCCTCTCGATCTTCGCCAGGTCGAGGAGGCTCTTCCTATCTGAGAACTCTACGAGCACGTCGACATCACTTCCCAGGCCTGACTCACCCCTCGCGCGGGAGCCAAAAAGCGCGGCCCTCCTCGCGCCGTGCTTCTCCAGAATTTTTGCAGCCTTATCGAACTCCAGCTTCGGTGATGGCTCGCCCAAGAAAACCCGTCCGCAACGCTTACAAAGCCAGCGCTGCCTTCGCCTTCCCGCATAGTGGATACCCGCCCTGACCACGTCCTCGGATCCGCAGAACTTGCATTTGGGCATAGTTACCTCTCTATAAATAAGTAAGTATGTATA
>CAZKGC010000088.1:0-3697 GCA_964552335.1 Hadarchaeota archaeon (SeqCode) | reverse complement strand
GAACTTCAAGAGCTCTACCAGCTCTAGAAGCTCGTTCGCCCTCTCCAGCGTGATCTCGGTCGTGCCCGTGACGAGAGAGCATCTCGACTCCCTAATCTGCATTTCCAAGGACTTTCGCATATCGTATCCCACCCAAAATATGTCATTTTTGTATATAAAGTTTACCAATTTATCTAAAAAGTGTAAAATATTTCCTAAAAACCGAAAAACTTATAAATCATACACACAGATTGGGCTTTGGAGGGTTCAAGGGGCCCGGGAAGTGAATAAAATGGAACTAGACGCAACCGATCGAAAGCTTCTCAACTTGCTGCAGGAGGACACGAAAGTGCCTTACGCCAAGCTTGCGAAACGCCTTGACATCAGCTCCTCCGGCGTCCACAAGCGTGTAAAGCGGCTGGTCGATGAAGGGGTAATAAAAAAATTTGCTGCGGTAATAGACCCCCAGATCTTGGGCAAAAAACTCAAAGCGTTTATAGGTATTTCTACAGCGCCAGGCACATGCGGCGAAGTTATTGCGCAACTAAAGAAGCGACCTGAGGTGCTCGAAATTCACGAAGTCGCAGGAGAACACGATCTTTTCGTGAAGGTCATCACGGACGACACCATCAAGCTTAACGAAATACTGCACGAGATGGACCGGATTCCGGGAGTTAGCAACAGTCGAACTTTGATTGTGCTTAAGACGGAGAAAGAAACCAACTTGCTTCAACTTTAGCACGTGGAACCTCTTCCCGTAACGATTTAGAGAATGCTTAAATCAAATCAGTTTAAGATAAAGTCGTGTGATGGCATGAAACTTCTAAAATTGAAGACAAAACCGATGGACATGGAAGCCGGAAGAAACGTTGTTGTACTGCACGAGGATGATGCTGAGGAGCTTGGACACTTTCCGGGAGACAGATTGAAAATTTCGACCCCTAAGGGAACGATAATAGCAATAGCAAACGCTACGAGGCGAATGGTTCTGCGGGGCGAACTCGGCACTCTTGACGAGGCCACGAAGAGCCTTGAGCTTAAGCCAGGAGACCTGGTGGAGGTCACGTTGGCCCTACGGCCGCAGTCGGTCGCCGCCATAAAGAAGAAGATGGATGGACAACAGCTCTCATCGGATGAGATCGGTGCTATCGTCAGGGACATAGTTGACGACAATCTCACTACAACTGAGATGGCAGCTTTCGTCGTTGCCGAGCATATCCGTGATATGACAACAAGTGAAATCGTGGCATTGATCCATCATATGGTCGAAACAGGGGATAAACTCGAGTTGGAAACGAAACCAATTTTGGATGTTCACAGCATAGGCGGGGTTCCAGGAAACAAGTACGCCCTAGTCGTGGTCCCCATCGTGGCTGCAGCTGGTCTAACAGTTCCTAAGACAAGTAGCCGATCGATAACCAGCGGGGCAGGCACGGCAGACGTGATGGAAGTGCTGGCAAACGTGACGCTCAGTCTTGGCGAGATCAAGGAGATAGTCGGTAAAGTTGGAGCAGTTCTGGCGTGGGGTGGCGCTGTCAGGCTTGCTCCAGCAGATGACATAATCATTCGCACGGAGCGGATGCTTGGCGTAGATCCGCACTGCCAGTTATTGGCGAGCGTGATGTCAAAGAAGCTTGCAGCCGGCGCCGACCACATCCTTATTGATATTCCGACTGGGCCAGGAGCAAAGGTCACATCGGTTGAGGATGCACGCAGCTTGGCGCAAGATTTCATGGAACTGGGGCATAAACTAAACGTACAGGTAGAAGCTGCCGTTACATACGGTGGCCAACCGGTTGGACACGCTGTGGGCCCAGCTCTTGAAGCTAGAGAAGCGCTTGAAGTCTTACTCGGCGGCGGACCAGGCAGCGTGATAGAGAAGTCGACGAGCTTAGCCGGGATAATGCTTGAGCTTGGGGGAGTAGTAGCCTATGGATTGGGTAAAGAAACTGCAATGGAGATATTAAAATCTGGAAAAGCTTACCAGAAGATGCGCGAGATAATCGAAGCCCAAGGTGGCAATCCAGATGTCAAGCTAGAGGATATCCATATCGGTGAAAAAAAGGCGCTGCTAACGGCGCCCTATTCGGGCTACGTGACTCAAATCTATAATCAGCGCATAAACGACATAGTTCGCGCGGCAGGCGCCCCACGCCACAAGGGGGGCGGAATCATCTTGCTTTCTAAGGAGAGGGGTAAAATTGAAAAAGGAGAACCGCTTCTAGAAATTTATTCTGAACATGAAACAATGTTAGAAGAAGCTCTGGCGGTGGCGAAGCGAAATCCGCCTGTGAAAATTGAGGGGATGTTGCTCGAGAAATTTAGTGAACGCCCACGAATCGGATAGGTTAGTGGGGACTACGTTTTCTAAAAGAAGCTACTCTGATTTTTTGTACAGCTGACGAGCATTTTTCGCCCTATAACACGAAAACAGCTGCCGCGAAGACGGTTGACCATAAACCCTCTTTCACCAGGGCTGTTTGAGTTATGTTTGTTGTCCGCACGATCTTCCCGGAAATCTTCCATATCTGTTTCCTTTCGTTCCAGCTCTTGTCGGGATCGAACGGCAAACCAAGAGCACTCGCAAGCATAGAAGCCGCCAGATCTTCCGCATAATCACCAGCTTCTTTTGCCGTCTGCCCGTACGTGTCATGTTCGCTGATGTATCCATAAGTCTCTTTATCGGAGGGAAGGGCGCAACCTATGCCCACAGAGATGAGCCGTCTGTTCTCGTTGCTGCTGCATTTCGCGAAAACGCCGAAGAGTATCTGCCCATCATGCAGAAACTGTAGACCTCTTTCCGCGGGTATAAGTTCGCACTTGGGTGGGATTATGCTCGAAACAGAGACCAAGTTGAACTTTGCGACCCCTGCGTCTTCCAAGGCGTATTCGAACGACCTCAACTTCTCCCTGTGATGCCCAACTCCCCGCGTAAGGAACATATATTTTGGAACGAGATTCATTTTAGCGCCTTTATTTCAAATATTTTTTTAGCCTTTAATTTTTTTGTTTTTGTCCTAGCTGTTCTTTATTGAAGAGACCGTTGTAATCATCCACTAAATCAGTCTTCTCCCAGTCCCTCTCCTTCCTCTCCGCTGGGCCCCCTTGGTGGGGCAATTTCCCTCTTGGAAGAGGCTATCACATCGTCTATTCGCAAGATCATTATCGCGGCCTCACTAGCAGATTTGATGGCCTGGGCCTTGATGCGCAGCGGTTCTATGACCCCCTCTTTTTTCATATCAGAAATCTTTCCATTGAAGACATTGACCCCGAAATACTTTCCATCGGGTTTCTCGTGCTTGGCGCGGAGGTCCACGAGGATGTCTATGCGATCCAAACCAGCGTTTTCGGCCAAGGTTCGCGGAATTGATTCAATCGCGTTTGCGAAAGAATTAACAGCAAGCGCCTCACGCCCACCGACCGTTTCAGAATACTTGCGCAATTGCTTCGCAAGTTCGATATCGGGCGCACCGCCGCCAACGACGATCTTCCCATCCTCAATCGCGGCACTTACAACGGACAGGGCATCATGGACGCCTCGTTCGACCTCGTCTATCACATGCTCAGTTCCACCCCTAATCAGAATACTCACTGCCTTGGGATCCTTACACTCCTCTACAAACGTCAGCTTGTCCTCGCCTATCTTCTGCTCCTCGACCAAACCTGCCTCTCCGAGGTCGTTGAGGGTGAGGTCCTCTATGTTTGTAACCACTTTCCC
>CAZKGC010000087.1:0-3801 GCA_964552335.1 Hadarchaeota archaeon (SeqCode) | reverse complement strand
CTTTTACCTCTGCCTTCCCCCCACGCGGCACGGCAAGTGTCTTGCTGCATACCTGACACTTTACGATCGTGCTCGCGTGACTGTATACCAGCTGCTCGTTGCCACAATCGGTGCACTTAACCCTCAAGAATTCGGAGGGCTTCTTTCCAGGCATTTCATCACTCCCCAAACTTCACGCCCTTGCTTCTGAAGCCACGATGAGGATGAGACTTTCCGCACTCACCACATTTCAGCATGAGGACCACTTTTTTTGTTGTCTTCGAAAACGTTTTTTGTTCGGATCTCGGCTGGCTGCCATAGCCGGCTGTGACGCGAGCGAACTGGCGCTGACCCCAGCTGAGCTTACGCGGGGGGCGCTTCTTCAGCTGGGAAACGCTGTGCTCCGTGTGCTTCCTGCAAGAGGGGCAATAAGTTCGAATTTTCTTAGGGATCAGCATAGAGTTCCCCCGCAAACTTCCGTGCTCTATCTCAAAAAGATATCGCCACTAGAGTTTGACCACCATCTTTCTCGCGACGCCGTGTCTGGTCATTATCTCGGCGTTCTGCGCTGGAAGGCTTGCGATCTCTCCCTTGGCGAATGGGCCGTAATTCCGCATGTCGACGCCGATTATTTTTTCGGGGAAATCGGTCAGCATCATCAGTAGGACGTTTGTTAAGTCAAGAGGCGCAGGCACCGCCACTTTCCCGGCTATTGCAGGGTAAACGAGATCCGCATGGAGTTTTTCCAAGCCCTGCCTTATCTCGCTGAACGCGTAACGCTCGCGTTCAATCAACTGGGCCGGTAGATCCCCCCGAGTTATTTTGTCCATGGCTTTGAACACACGAGCAAGGTGAATCTCTTGAACCATCTGCACGACATTTCGAAGCTCTTCTTGAATCAGCTCTTGTCTGAGTGCATCGCCATGCTTCAGTTCAAAAGTTAATTGTGAGACGTATTTGGCAATGCTTTGATAGAAGTCCTCAGGAAGTTCAACTAAATCTCGCGAGGTTTTTTCATCTTTATGTATTTTCACTAGTTCATCAAGCGAAAAATCTGTCATTTCCATCCGCCCTCCCTCACAAATTTGGGGATTGCGTCGTCCAATCTAAATTTTTCAATATCCCGCACTAACGTACATTTCATACAGACACCAGAGTGTAAACTAGAAGGCAGACGAAGGATGCGTTTCGTGTCGATCGTGACTTTCCCATCTGTAAATCCCAAATTTGTTCTGGCCAGAAACTCTAGGAGCTGCCGAAAAGTTTTCTCTCCCATTCCCTTAAAACTAGAAAGTTCGTCAAGTGTTCCCTTGCGTATTGCCCCAATTGCGCGCTCTTTCTCCATCATCAATCTCTGAACGAGCGGTTTTCGCATTCCTCTTACCTTTAGAAGTTTTTCTTCGTCTAGTGCGCTGAAGGTCCTCGCAACACGCTCGCGGAATACTTTCGAATATCCAAGCGCCATCGTGATATCCGTTGGTATCAAGCCCCCAGTTATGTACTCGACGATCTGCCCCCGCTCGTTTTGTTCGAGCTCCATTATAGCCTCGTCGGTTACTCGGATATGGAAACCTCGACCAGAATAAACGAAGTGAATATTGCGCAAATCTAGGTCTCCAGCTAGGGTTTCGGCTAACTCCATCGCCACTCTGCGGGCCTCATCGATGCATCGCTCGCAAACGTTTCCCTCCGAGCATCCGCATTTTTTGAATGGCAGGTCCTTGGCATCTATGTCCATGGCGAGTTCGGACTTCAGCCATCCCTCCCGCATCGATGGTCTCTCATACAAGGCCACGCTCGCAAAGGCGGAATAGGGCCCTCGGTCACGCAAGAAATCTCCCAGCTGCTCAACCGTTATGAATTGATTGTATCGGTGGCTGGGGCCGGTCCCATCCAAGTCGAAACCAAATTCCCTCAGGGACAGGGTGTGGAGTATGAAGTCGGGAATTTCGCGTTTGTTCCATTCTTCCTTGTAAAACAGTTTTCGTTCCTCGGGTGTCGCTTTGCGCATTTCCATTCTACTCACCTGCACCCGCTTTCACATGTTCCGACATTTTTCTGAAGTAATACGTGAGCGGATTTTTTATCTTGCGGCAAAATTCGTCAGGGTTGCAAAGCGGTGAGGCAGACATCTGAATTTTCGTGCAGTTTGGCATCCTATACCACTTCGATTTCCCGGAGTCCCCGAGCCTAGGTTCGGTGGTCATACCAAACCCCATGTGATAAAAAATGCTGGCTTTCTCTTGGGGTTGGTCCTTAAAGAGCGGCGGGTTGCAATGCTCGGCCGCTTCAAAGATCAGAGGTGCGATCTCATCACGAACCACGGAGACATCATTTACGAAGTCCGTCATCCGTGTGGCGACCCTTCCAGACGGTGCTATCCTCGCGTAAGATAAAAATGGAGTCAGCATCATCGTTATCGCGTAGTTCCTCAGTCCTGCACTAGTTCCACCTAGCGCTCTGTTCACGCACGGCGGGAAAAACTCTGGACGGAGCCTTCTGGAAGGCAATCGCGCAAATCTTTCCATGAACTCAAGTTCCTTTGGCAAAAGCGATGAAATCCGTTCGCCGACTTCCGCAAGCAATTTTGATGGCGCTCCAGATTCCAAGATGCGCTCGTAGACCGACTGTATGTAGTCCTCAGTCCTCACGCTGACGATATTTGCGTAAAAGTTCCAGAGGTCCTGTAGTGTGAGCACGGCCCACCCCTTCACCAAATATAACTTCGTGAGTTCTGCCCGCCCATGCTTTAGTAATGGGGCCAGATCCACCCATCGGACTGCATACTTCGGCAGGTATTGGTGGAGGACACGGTCATCCACGACGTCTATCCCATCCTTCTCCAGTTCTTGGTCGCGCAGCTTGTAGAAGTCCCCACGCGGGATTTCAACCTCGCCGAGCTTCGCCCCGTTTTCACCCTCCAGCTCCACGAGCTTTATGGAACGTCGAACCGCTTTCATGCAGAGTTCTTCTTGGCCTCGCTTGAAAAGATCGTACATCCGGTACCTTATCGTGTTTCGAGTGGAATCGCTTATCATACGAACCTCGCGCGAATACGGGTATGAAACAGACGCCACTCCCTGGCACATTAGATAAAACGAAAGTATTTCGGCTCGAATGCTCTCGGCATCTGGCTCAACCACCATCTCCTTGTTAGACCATTTCACCCGATTTGTCGCCCGCTCGACGATATCTTGCGGCATCGCATCTACGGGAGGCGATGCTTCAACGATTTTTTTCGCCTCTTCCGCGAATGGGTCCAACACCGCCAAGTACTCCGAAGCAAACAAGCCCAGCCACCACTAACCAGTTTGTGAAGTAAGTTTAGTTGCTTCGCATTTATTTGTTTTCTCTGGGGTCAAAGAGTTACTCTGCTTCGATTCTTGGGGCCAGCAAAAATCGCAGCTTTCCCTTGCCTTCGGCGACCGGGAAGTCTAGCTGGATTGGGAGGTCCATGCCGAGGTTGATTGTTATAACGTCGGTCGAGCTGGCGGCCTTAGTCATGTCACCAAGGTACTTTATATTGAACATCGCCCGGGTCGGCTGCTTTACGTTGAGCTTCGCCAGTCCCTTGTCGCCTTTGCCGAGTTTGAGCTCAGTGGTGCCCTTTTCGCTTTCAGCTGAGATGACCAACCCGTTATCGCTCAGTTCAAACCTCACGTTATCACCGACTATCTCAGCATCTTTGAGACCGTCTTGGATCACGCCGGCCAAAACCTCCGCTGTCGCAGTGAACTGGAGCTTCGGCTCAGGCAATTCAGCCTCGCGAACATCGATGAGCGGGAGGCTCAGCCGCCGCGTTGAAACACCCTTGAACGTGAG
>CAZKGC010000086.1:0-3847 GCA_964552335.1 Hadarchaeota archaeon (SeqCode) | reverse complement strand
GTCAAAACATCGCTCCCGTGAAACGTCGCAGATTTGTTAACACCTAGAAAGCGCCCCACGGATTCGAGTCTGTAGCTCGAGAGAAGCATGTGCCCGCGACACCATTCGTAGAGGTCCAGCATCGGGATCTCGAGCAACTTACTGATATCTATGTTGTGGAAGACCGCCCGCGTGAACAAAAAAGGAACGTCGAACTCGGCGCCGTTCCAGGTAACCAGCGTGGTGCAGTTCTCCAGCTCCTGGCAGAACCACTCCAGCGCCGCCCTCTCTTCTTGAAGAGTTCCAGCAAACCTGACCTCTGGTTTCTCGCCCTTTAGGAGACCTATCGCCACGATCATGCCCTCGCTTGCCTTCAGCGATGTCGTCTCAATGTCAAGATACGCGAGCAACTCATTCACCCATCACGAATATCACAAGTCGCCGGGTCCTAGGGCCGTCCTCCTCGATAACCAAGAAGTTCTGCCATGTACCCCTCACGATCCTGCCGTTCACGATCGGGAGGACCTGGTAAGACCCTATGAAAGCTGACTTCAGGTGGGCGTGGGCGTTGTCGTCGATTCGGTCGTGCTGATATTCTCCCTGTAGGGGCACGAGGTCATCGAGCTTGTCCAAGAGATCCTGCCTGAGGCCGCTCTCATCCTCGTTGAGAACCAAGGCTGCGGTCGCGTGAGGCAGCCCGACCAAGAGCAATCCATTATTGATGCCGGACTCCTTGACCGCGGATAGCACCTCATTCGTGACATCCAGAACCTCGCGGTGCTTCCTCGTTGAGAATGTGAGTTCCTTTGACCATGTGCGCATTTGACCCCCAACTTGACTTGGGCTCAAAGTATTTTAACATCTCAGGCGGGGGGTCATCATTTTCAGGGAATCAAGAGCCTGACTCGAATAACGAGGCCCTGCCGCGATCGGTTATGGTCAGGACGATGCGACCAGCCCTTTTCCGCTTGGAGATCTTCCCCTCCTCGACCAGCTTCCTTATCCTGTTCCTGACCGTGTATTCGGGAAAGTCGATCATTTTGCGGATGTCCTTCACGATGGCGGCGCCGCGGCTCAGCGCTTGGAGGATGCCGACATCCGTGCAGTGCCTGAGCAGCGCCCCGTGGATTGGGATGGTGATGCCCTCCCTCTCCTGAAGGGATTCTATACCGTCAAGCATCGTGAAGCAGAGGTGCTTTTTCATCGCCTCCTCTTCCTGAAGGTAAGTTTCCAGAATATAGCCCCAGTCGAGATCTCCCCCAAGCCTGACGATCGTCGCCATGTCCTCCAGGTCCCCCTCCCTCTCGGTGACGGATTTCAGCAGGGACACATCCTCGAGGCTGAGGAGGTGCAGAACGAGCTTTCCGAACGCCATGGACTTTGCCCGTGCCTTCATCTCCCGGGTCAGAAAGAGCGCATTGCAGATGACTCCGGTGAACAGGTCGAACCTCGGCAGACCCTTTGAGACGTAAATGCCACTGGGGTTGAGCTTTTCGTCGCTGGGCGCGAACCTCTCCTTCGCCAAGGGCTCAAAACCCATCCCGACAAGCGCGTCCTCCATCCTTGAGAAGTCCTCCTTGGTTTCCAACACGATGTCAAAGTCCTTTGTGGCTTTCTTCAGTCCCCGGAGCAGCAGATTGGCGCCTCCGAAGAGATAGGCGTGGACGGTGCGGTCGAGCCTTGCCCCCAGATCCCTCAACACGCTAACGGATTTTTCGGCCTCGGGTGGGGGGGAGACCCGTATCCCGTAAAGGGCAGCCTTCTCAGAGAACTCATCCCAGGGCAGGAACTTATCGGCCTCGTGGACTGGCATCCCCTTGACGTAGCTCTGCAGATCTGCCCAGAGCGGGAGCACGCCAAACCTTTTGGCAAGGAGCTTCGTCTTCGACGGGTCGATCCTGTACATGTTTTTGAGGTAAAAGACCGCGCACATCGTGCGTTCGGCTTTCCCCTCCGCGGACCTCAGTGCGTGTACCAGCACTTCCTCGATGGAGACCTCATGCCCCGGCTCGACGTAGTAATCGTGAGGGGAGCTGTATTCGACTCCAAAGTCCGTGAAAAGCGAAAATGCGGTCCTGCTCCCGCGAGCCGGCTTCCCTGCCGAGACCTTCTTGAGTTTGAAATCGTCCCGGTAGATCAGAATCGCGTGAGGCTCGGTTTCCGCAGCCTCCCTTTCCCTCGCCAGGAGTTCGGAAAATGCTCTCAAGTCAGGATCATTTGCCAACATGTACCGATCGTCGCGCCTTTGCACGGCCCCTATCGACATGAGCTTCCCCAGCGCTTGGTACACGGTGGACTGGGCCAGCTCAGCTCTGCGCTGGATCCCTATTACGTCCGCAGTTTCGGAAAGTGCTACGAGGATCTCCTCGTTCAAGCCACCGAGTAGCGTCGCGAGGTCATACCGATCTGCCAGTTTTCTCAACAGCACCGTTTTGGCGTTGGATGCCAACCTCACGTCTTTTCCGAGTTTTTCGCAGTAACCATCCCTCACGACCTCCTTCACTATAGCTGCCGTTCTGGGGTAGCTCAGGCCCACATTCTGCGCCAATTCACGGATGGCGGAAGGGCCCCTCTCCAGCTGCTTAATAACATGGATAGCGCTGAGTTTCATTTTCCTAACTCCCTATATATTACATTAAAACAATAATAGTATTTAAAGTATATCGTTATAGCATAATAAAATACTCCCACAGGGGGCACGTGGGTTTTTGGAAGCTCGCATCTGAACCTCCGAGGGGCTATCACCTCCTCGGTATTAACCCTAATATCACTAAAACCTCAACACTGTAGTAGAAATTAAATGGAAACTGGCTACATTAAAGGAGGATCGTGTATCTGAGTGTAATAGCGAGATGCGGGGGATGAGAGGGTGCAGGTGCTGGTGACCGGAGGTGCAGGGTTCATAGGCTCGCATGTGGTGGACGCGCTGGTGGCCAGAGGGGATACCGTCACCGTGCTCGACGATCTTTCCAGCGGCAAGCTAGAGAACCTGAAAAACCATAAGGGGAGCGGTGCTTTTCAATTCGTCCGAGGAGATATCAGGGACACCAAAGCTGTAGGGAAGGCCCTGTCCGACGCTGACGCGGTCATTCATGAAGCCGCGATTGTCAGTGTGCCGCTCTCGGTCAAAAATCCCGAACTCACGCACAGCGTAAACGTTGAAGGCACATTGAACCTTCTTAAAGCCAGCTCGGATCGCGGTGTCAGGAGATTCATCTTCGCATCTTCCTGTGCCGTCTACGGCGAGCAGAAAAAGCTCCCGATAAGTGAAGATGCTCCGTCCAGGCCTCTTTCACCCTATGCCGCCTCGAAGCTCGCCGCCGAACAAAACTGTTTGGCCTTCCGCGACTTGGGGGGGCTGGAGGCCGTGTGTCTGCGCTATTTCAACGTCTATGGACCGAGACAGATACCCGGCGAATACGCGGGCGTAATGATAAAATTCCTCGAACGAATCCGCGCCAGCCAACCGCCGATCATCTACGGCGATGGTAAGCAGACGCGGGATTTCGTCCACGTACAGGATGTGGTGGAGGCGACCTTGCTCGCGCTCGAACGCGATAGCGCGACCGGAGAGATAATCAACATCGGCACGGGCAGGGGGGCAAGCATCAACGAACTATGCGAAATTTTTTTGAAAGCAGCGGGTAAAATCCGTATTAAACCCGTTCACGAAGCCCCACGTGCGGGCGACATCAGGCACAGCTGGGCTGACATAGGAAAAGCGAAGAGGCTGCTCGGGTTCAGGCCGGGGGTTCCGCTGGAGGAGGGCATCAGGCGTTTATGGGTAAACATGAGTTGTGGGCGGTCTCATGCCGGGTCATCCCATAATGTCTGATCTTTGCCAACACGCGCACCGCAAGATAAATAT
>CAZKGC010000085.1:0-4004 GCA_964552335.1 Hadarchaeota archaeon (SeqCode) | reverse complement strand
TAGCCGAGTTCGTCAGGGACTTGGAGAGCTTGAGGTGCGCGATAGCTGGCTCGAAAATTTGCCAGACGATGCTCTCCAAGAAGTACAACATGGATCCTGGACCAGAGCTTCTCGAGCGTATACTCGCACGGTCTGGGGTCGACTCCGTGGTCAAGGGACGATTGACCGATGAGATGTTGGTGGGCGAGATAGGTAGAACTATCATGAAGAGTTTGGATAGTGGGGACACGATAGAACGGGCCGCGGACAATGCCGGTGTTCCGTTGGTTGTAGCGAAAGGACAGATTACGAGGCTGCAGATTTTAGGGTATCTAGACTCGCGTTTGAAATTGACGGAGCGGGGCCGGTACGCGCTGATTTAAGTTTCAGCAAAATTTTTGAGACATAGATCCAAAGTGGTCGCATGAGCAAAAAGGCAAAAGATGAACCAACGCTTCTGTTGAGTGAGAAACTTAGGGCACATCTAAAGCGTCCTCTCGGGCAGCTTTTTCCCGACATAGCAACTGCGGTCGAGCATCTCCGAAAGCTCCGCCCGGTTAGGTTGATAACAGTAGGCGACATTGCGACCGCCAAGTTTATCGCAGCGGGGGCCAGGCCAGATGTGGCGGTAGTAGATTTTCTCGTGATGAGGAAACCTGTTGCAGATGATCTAAAGGCGCGAATAGACTCATTCGATGCGAAAGTAGTCCACGTGAGGAATCCGGCCGGGACTCTAACGCCTGAAATGTGCGAGGCCCTTGCTAGTGCGAAGCCACCTCTGAAGATAATCGTCGAGGGGGAAGAGGACCTTGCCACGGTTCCCGCTGTCCTCTCCGCTCCCCAAGGTTCGGTGGTTGTATATGGGCAGCCGGGCGAGGGAGTGGTGCTCATCAAGGTCACCGAATCAAAACGTCGGGAGTTCACAGATCTTCTAAAGGAATTTAAGGCGACATATGAAAGGTAGGGTGTACCTGTCTCGGATAGGGATCAAGATGAAAGTTGAAGTAGTCAATAAGGTGGAAAATCCGCTGTTCAAACGCACAGAGGTAAAGTTCAGGGTGGATCACGCAGGCGCCCCGACGCCTAAGCGCCTTGATGTCCGCCCCCAGTTGGCAGCGCTGCTCGGTGTTGCAGAAGATTTGCTCGTCATCGACAAACTCGCCAGCACCCACGGTCGTCAGATTGCGTCTGGCATCGCTCGCACCTACAGCTCCCGGGAGCAGCTCGAGAAGGTTGAGCCCAAATACCTGCTCAAGCGCGGCCTGCCCAAGGAAGCGAAACCGGAGAAGCCCGCGGAGGAGAAACCAAAGGAAGCTAAACCTGAGAAACCTAAACCTGAAAAAGAGTCACCGAAAGAGACCAAAACTGAAGAAAAGGCTGAGGAGAAGAAGTGAGGGAAAAAGCCGCTGAAGGAGGAAGATGAAGATGGCAAAGAAAACTAAAGCTGCAAAGTCCAAGCTCTACAAGCTTGAGGGCGATGAACTGAAGCGCCTGCGCCCTCATTGCCCGCGATGCGGCCCCGGGGTCTTTATGGCCGAGCACGGAAATCGTCTGGCATGCGGCAAGTGCGGTTATACAGAGTTCAAAAAGTGAGCTCAACTTTCGTGCCGAGGATTTCGCCTGCGAGTTTTTCAAGATTTGCCCGTTTCTCCTCGATCTCTTTCTCGGTCAGCTTGGATTTTTGGCCGAGCTCCTCAATTGACTTTTTAATATGGTTTAATTCGGATTCATGTTGAGCAATGGATTGTTCAAGTTTAGATATTTGTTTTTGAATGGGGTGCCCCAAAGCCTGCCGCTGTGTTTCCAGCCGTTGGTTTAAGAGTTCGAGATACCTTTTGAACTCTTTCAACCTCGCGGCGAGTTTCCGGGTCCTCTCGAGTTTCTTTCTCCTTTCTTTCTCATTCAGTTTGATTTCACCGTCTTCTAGGAGCTTGGCGGTTTCCAGCAGTAATTTCTCGGCGACTTGGATTTTTTCGTCGGATGAAATAATTTCAAGCGGGCTGCTGATACTGAGGTCAAGTGTTTTTATCTTTTCTCGATCCATCTGGTGCCCGCCGGATGAGACGAGCTTCTCAAGCTTCCTGAGCGGTCTACTGATATCAGAAAAAGCACTCATCGCCTCGCCTTTTACGTGATTTATCTCTAACTCGATTTGCTTGAGTTCTCGCATTGCCTCGATCGCGCGCTTGAATTCCTCACCGGATTTAAGCTGTTTCAATTGCTCCCTTTCATTTTTTACTCTTTCTTCAATCTCCTTAGACAAGCTCTCCAGCGATTTGATGTCCTCCTGAGTTTTTTTGATGTATTGAGTCAGTTCCGTTTGGGAATTTATTTCGAATGAGATCGAGTCGAGTTCCCTGCTTTCACTGAGGATCCCCTCGATGGTTGTGTGCGCCTGCCCGGCCAGTTCATTTAATCTTCGTAGACCTGACCTGACCGCTGCGAACTCCGGCCCGAAGATTGTTTCCACGTAGCGTCCGTGAACGGCGGTGGCGTCGGTGGTGAGGTTAATGGCTTTCGTCAACTTACCGTCAAAAGCCTCAAGAGCACCCGTCGTGGGTTCTGTACTGCGCTCGATGTCTGCCAGCGCGCGTGTCATCTTTTCGGTGAGCAATTTTTTGGCTTCGGTGCATGTTCTCAGCAGCCCCAGGTGAACCTCCTCAGATGGTCTGGCCTCAGCGAGCTTTTTTAGGTCGTTTAGGAGTATTCCACGCACCCTGGCAGTTTCGTCGAGCACGGCGTTGAAAGTGGGTTTAACGGTTTCAAGCTTTTCTTTTCTGAGTTTATTTACCCGTTCGCGTAGAGCGTCCAAATCCAACTTCTCCAGCACGGGTTTCGGAGGCGGAGGCTTCCTGAAAATGCGCCTGAAAAACATTTGTTCGCCGATAATTGTTCGGTTTCACGTTAAAAAAGAGTGGGGAAGTCCTGCTCGGAGTTGTTCTTCTTTTGGCTACTGTGAGGATAACGAAGCCTTAGTCGAGTAAACATTAATCAATTCTATAAGAGCCACCGTGAAAATCTGTCTGAGGTTATGAAAATGTTGTGCTTGGGGATCGAGGGCACTGCCCACACGTTCGGGGTTGGAATAGTGAATTCAAAGGGAAGGATACTGGCGAACGCCGCGAAGACCTATATGCCAGAACACGGCGGGATACATCCACGTGAGGCGGCTCAGTTCCATGCTGCGAACGCGCGGTCGGTTTTGAATGAAGCACTCAGGCTTGCCAAGATAGGAGCTGACAAGATAGATCTAATCGCGTTTTCGCAGGGTCCGGGTCTGGGTCCGGTGCTTCGCACTGCGGCCACCGCTGCGAGGGCTTTGGCGGTATGGCTCGACGTTCCAATATTGGGGGTGAATCACTGCATCGCGCATGTGGAGATCGGCCGCATGACGGAAAAGGCCAGAGACCCCATCACTCTTTACGTCAGCGGAGGGAACACCCAAGTCATCGCTTTCGATGCAGGCCGCTACCGAGTTTTCGGGGAGACGCTTGACATCCCGGTGGGCAATTGCTTGGATGTGTTCGCTCGGGAGGTCGGGATTCCACATCCTGGCGGCCCAAACGTTGAGCGGCTCGCGCGCGAGGGCAGAAATTACATCTCACTGCCGTACGTGGTGAAGGGCATGGACCTCTCCTTTTCAGGTTTGATGACGGAGGCCATCCGAAAACATCACGCGGGGGCCGACTTGCGCGACCTATGTTACAGCCTGCAGGAGACGGCGTTCGCAGCATTGGTGGAGGTCACCGAGCGGGCCGTCGCTCACACGGAGAAAAAGGAGCTCATGCTTACAGGCGGGGTTGCAGCGAACTCGAGGCTCAGGGAAATGCTCAGGCTGATGGCGAGGGGGCATGCTTCGAAGTTTTACGTGCCGCCGATGGAGTTATGCGGTGATCAAGGGGCGATGATCGCGTGGACAGGACTTTTGATGTACAAACACGGCGTCAGACAAAAGTTGAATCAAACTCAGGTCTTTCAGAGATACCGAACAGATGAGGTGGATGTCGTATGGCGCTGATAAAAAA
>CAZKGC010000084.1:0-4091 GCA_964552335.1 Hadarchaeota archaeon (SeqCode) | reverse complement strand
TTGCCTTGGTCTGCGGGATATCAATGCTCACCTGCTCGATCATGTTGCCATGCTCGTCATACACGTTGCCGTGTATTGAGCCGTTAGCGATCGCCAGTAGATCCGGGAAGATCCCGTTTTCGTTGAGGGCCCGAATGAAAGTTACTGCTTCATCTGGCTTTGTCAAAACCTTGCCGCTGGCATCCTCTCTTCCTATCTCTCCGACCTCCACTTCCAGACCGAAGGGCCTGTTGCCCATCCTTGCCTTGATGTATTTTGCCAGCTCAGTTGTGGCGTTTATGTTCTTTGACAGCTCTTCCCTGAGGTTGCCCCCCTGAAAATTGAAAAGATGTGAAGCATCGATGGCGAAAGAGGTGAAGCCAGCGTTTATCTGGGCGTCTATGAGCTTTTTCGTGCCCTCGATGTCTTCGGGGGTTCCTTTCTTCACGCTGATGTGGTCTGCGTGCAGAACCCACATGTCGAATCCAACTTTTTCAGCTGCTTCCTGTATTTTAGCTGCGTAATCGCTCGGTAGTAAACCAGTGTAACCCTTGTCCAGGTTGGACTCTGACCTCGCGATTTCGAAAATTATAGCGGAATCCATGTCTTTTGCGGCCCTGAAAATGCCTTCAGCGACGCCTACTGTTATCCTGGCGTTCGCGGCCATGATAATTGCGTTCTTGTCTTTTAGACTCTGATACATTACGTTTCCCGGTATTGGTTCATACATTTCTAGTCCTCCGTATTACATGCCTCCGCACTATATTTCTGGATCAGATCTATTTCTTTCTTTCCACCGATATAGACAGGAGTGCGCTGTGATACCGCCCCCGGCTGAATTGAGAGTATATCTCTCCTGCCATCGCTAGTTGCTCCACCTGCTTGTGTTACAATGAAGCCCATTGGGTTGGCCTCGAACAGTAACCTCAGTTTACCACTCTCCTTGCCCACGAAACCAGGATAGGTGAACACGCCACCCTTGTGCATGATCTGATGCACATCGGCCACAAATGAACCGCTGAAACGGAGCTTGTAGCCGTCAGTTTCCAGTTTTTCTATGAATTTTGTGTGGAATGGAAGGTATTCCTTCCTTAATGCGCCCGGTGCGTATATTTTCCCGTCCGGTATTTGGATGTTCTCTTTGAGCATCACGAATTCACCGTCATCATTTAACACGAATTCGTGCACACCATTTTTGATCGTGTAAGTCAGAACTGTGAGCGGTCCGTAGAGCACATACATTGCTCCAACCATCTGGTTTCCAGGGGAGAGCACGTTTCCTCTATAGATTCCCACTATAGTGCCCACTGCAAGGTTCACATCAATGAGGCTTGAGCCGTCCAATGGGTCGAGGGTCACACCAAGGTTACCAGCAGCGTCCTTGAATTCCAGCACCTCGGGTTGTTCCTCGGATGCCAGATACCTAACAATTCCCGAGCCCTTCAGGTCTTTGATTATTACCTCATCAGCCCACTTATCCATGGCCATTTGCTGCTCGCCATACACATTTTTTGTATCAGAATACGATTGACGGCTGGCAAAGCCCTTGGCTATTTTTTTCGTTACTTCGCTTATTCTCAATATCAACTCTCTCAAGTCGCTGTCGCAATCAGCCAAATGTTCGCTCAGTTTCATATTTTCGTCTCCAATCAGTTCCAACGCAGAGTCTTTTTATTATCTTTTCTACTTGCACACACGCTGTTTTTAAACGTTGCGGCGGCGTTAACTGAGAATATGTGGGAAAAATATGGGATTCGCCGTTGTTTCATCCCTGGCTAAATGGAGTGGTTTTTAGGCATAGGAGAGGGCGAAAGTCGCCACCAGACCGGAAACCTTGTCGATTCATATTCCTGGTAAGCAACGTAATAGTTTGAGGAAGTGTGACGTGCCAGTAGTTCCGAAAGTTGATAATCCATCAACTAAATCTTGAGTTTGCCTTAAAAAGTAGGCCTCAACCTGGGCTTTGCTCCTAAAGTCCAAGACGTATTTAAAAAGGTTCTGATGGCATGGGCTTTGTTGCAAAAGTCGCCTCTGTTGTAAAAGTCCCAATTTTTGCTAAAAAAATGATAACTTAACATAAATCAACCAAAAATTTAAATGAACACAGGTGGGGGTTGTGGGGCACTATTAACTTATTTGACCTAGTTGCACGAAACGTACCGTCAATCACGCATTCTTCTGAAGCTCAACGCCCCTATCGCGATCACAAATAGCGAAAAAAGAAGAAGAACGCCAATGTCTCCCAGAATGGGAAAGTGCTGCACCCCGATAACGGTCCCTCTTACAGCATCCACACCATAGGTGATGGGATTGATATTTGTTGCGCCCAAAAGCCAGGATGGAAGATTAGACAAAGGAAATAGGGCCCCGCTGAAGAAGAATAGAGGCCACATTACAAAATTAGCAACGAGCATGAAGCCTTCGGGGTTTTTCATATTTGCCCCAATGCTCAGGCCCAAGCTGACCAAGGCAATTGAGATGAGAAACAAAATCAGCAATACTTTCACGAAAACATCCAAAGACATCGGCACCCCAACGAAAAAGCCAATTATCATTATCGCGATCGCCTGTATCATAACTGTCGTGCACCCCCCCAAAACTTTTCCTATAAAAACGCTGACGCGAGAGATGGGGGCCACGAGGACCTCCTTTAGAAAATCGAGCCGCCTATCCCATATCACATAGAGCCCATAAAACAGCGATGGGAAAAGAACTGTCATGACGAGTATGCCGGGGTAGATATATACCCTGTAATTTACCCCCTCGATATTTGTTACTGCCGAACCAAGTCCCGTTCCAAATGCAAAAATCCACAGTAGCGGCGATACCAGAGAGGCGATTACTCGCTCCTTCTCTCGGGTATACACTTTGAGTTCTCGCAGCCAAACCGCATATATCCCTTCGATCTCGCTCATGTTCTCCGCTCACCCATCACGCGCTCCCAGAATCCGCCCTCCGGTTCAGCCTCTCTTATCTGCCTGCCGGTGTAGTGTAGGAATACATCGTTTAGCGTCGTGGGTTTTACCTCCACATCCTTAACCTGCCCCGCTTTTTCGAGAATTTTCTTTAGATTGTATCCTCCCTCGCTTGCGATAAGTTCAAGTGTCCCCCCTTTACGGCGTATGGATTTTATACACCCGAGCTTTTTCAGGACCGCAATGTTCGGTTTTTTAGTTTTTAGGATTATTTTATCCCCGCCTAATTGCGCCGTGAGTTTTTTGGGGGTATCAAGCGCGATTATCCTCCCAAAATCTATGATGCCCACGCGGTCGCACAGAAGTTCTGCCTCTTCCATATAATGAGTTGTCAGTAATATCGTCATTTTTTCTCGTCTTGCGAGCGCTGAGATGTACTTCCATAAATGTTCCCGGGTCTGAGGGTCCAAGCCGAGGGTGGGCTCGTCTAGAAAAAGCACAGCCGGATTATGCATCATACCGCGGGCAAGCTCCAGCCTCCTTCGCATCCCTCCGGAGTAGGTCCTGACCAGATTATCAGCCCGCTTCTCCAGTCCGACGAGGGAAAGCACCTCTTCAATTCGCTTTTTTCTTGTTTCCCTTGGCACCCCAAACAGAAAAGTATGCATTCTAAGGTTCTCCCTTCCAGTGAGGAGGTCGTCCACACTTGGCTGCTGAAAAACGATGCCTATAGATTTCCTAACTTTTGCCGGCTCTTTCACGATATCGGATTCATTCACGACTGCGGTTCCGGAGGTCGGCTTCAAAATGGTGCAGAGCATGTGACTGGCAGTTGTTTTTCCCGCACCGTTTGGGCCGAGAAGCCCGAAGATCTCGCCTTTTTTTATCTTGAGGTTCAGCTTGTCTACGGCTTTAAGTCTGCCGTAATGCTTGCTCAGATCAAACGTTTCAATAGCATACTTCATAGATTAAAAAGTGCTGAATCGGTATATATTTTTTTCACATTTCTCGCGGGGGGGTAGGACATCAAATGTAGGAAAGAGCGAACGTCGCCACCAAGCCGGCTGCCAATGATGCGGCCACCGCTAGGAACATGTTCGAAGTCGGTCCCGCACCCGCCTCCGACTTTAAGGGTTTTCCCCTGAGGCGGTACAACATCCGCATCGCCCGCTGGGTGCCCAAATGACGGCCATGTAA
>CAZKGC010000083.1:3765-4209 GCA_964552335.1 Hadarchaeota archaeon (SeqCode) | reverse complement strand
ATTCAGGGCCGCGGTTGCCGGTGCCTGGGTCTGCGGGCGAGCGGGCGATCTCTGCCTCAGGGAAAAAGGTTATGAATTTGTAGCGTCAGACCTAATCGATAAATTACCAGAAGTGTTCAAAGAGGTGCGAGGAAAAAGGTGAACTTATGGCCAAATTCGAGGTTGCTGATAAGCGTCTGTTCAACGTCAAGATATGCATGAGATGCAACAGCAAAAATCCCTTGAAAGCGACCAAGTGTAGAAAGTGCGGCTACAAGGGGTTAAGGCCAAAATCGAGGGAACCCAGTGGGTAGAACCCAAGAACATTTAAAAAATACGATTGCCAGAGACGGCGCTGCCCATCTCACACTCATAGACCCTGCCAAACAAACACCTATTGTAGCCGGGGAAATCTCCTCCGATGCCGATGAAGTCCACCTTGGCGCCATGTGCCTCACCGAACCG
>CAZKGC010000083.1:0-3755 GCA_964552335.1 Hadarchaeota archaeon (SeqCode) | reverse complement strand
CACTCATAGACCCTGCCAAACAAACACCTGCAGTAGCTAGGGAGATCTCCTCCGACGCCGCTGAAGCCGGCACCGATGGGATAATGGTTGGGGGCTCGACCCGCGCGGGGGGGAAGCTTCTCGACGACACAGTACTCGCCATAAAAAAGGCGACATACCTGCCCGTCATCTTGTTCCCGGCGAGCGAGGGTGGTGTAAGCCGCCACGCGGACGCGATTTTCTTCATGAGCATGCTCAACTCTCGGGACCCTTACTTCATCACGGGGACTCAGAAACTCGGAGCGCCGCTTGTAAAACAGTTCAAGCTGGAGCCCCTGCCGATGGCGTACCTGTTGGTCGAACCGGGTGGCACGGCAGGGAAGGTGGGAAAGGCTGACCTAATCCCGCGTGATAAGCCAGAACTCGCTGTCGCCTACGCATTGGCCGCACAATATTTGGGGATGCCGTTCGTGTACCTCGAGGCGGGCTCGGGAGCCAATCGACCGGTGCCAGTTGAGATGGTTCGGGCTGTGGGCGAGGCCACCGATGTCACATTGATCGTTGGTGGAGGGATAAGGACGCCGGAAGCGGCGACCGAGCGTGTGCGAGCTGGGGCCGACATCATCGTCACGGGGACGCTGGTCGAGCATACCAAGGACAGGAAAGCGAAAATTCGGGAAATTGTAAAGGCTATCAAATCCTAATAACAAAAGCCCATTTTCAAATTATTTGTGAAATCCGAATTCTTTTATCGGTGCGTCGGGCTCAGATCAACCTGCGATGCTTGGCACAAGAAATGCAAGCGTAGGCCTTCATCTGCGGGAGGAACACGCGCCTGCGGTCGATGCCCGGGATGCTCCGGAGATCCCCCATACCATAGTGCTTCCTCACGATCACTGCCTTGATGCGAGGAGTCATGCGCCCGCAGTACACGCACGCGACCGGTTGGCTCCGCCCACCAGCCCTGTACATGCCCCACTTCTTGCCCATCTTTTCAACCACACACCATTCAGAATTAAGGTCTATAATCATTTGGGTGCTCGGTAATCCGTTCCATCTACTTAGCATGGATTTTCGTTTTTTTACAACACATTGAAGCATGAGCGATATCCGCGGGGGCGATGAAAATTTAACTTTCGATATGTTGGCTGGAATGAATGTTTTCCTTCCGCACCAGCGCCTTGAGAGCCTCGACGGGTTTGGCCTTGAGTTTTTTCTTCAACTCCAAAAGGAATCGGTCTGCGGGACTGCCCCCGATCTGCCAGAGGTCGACGTATAGCTGAGCAAGCGGTGCCGCACCATTCTTGCTCGTCCTTTCTAGGTGTGGATCCTGCCGCAGCACGAATAGGTTGCGCCGATCCGCCTGCGATTCCGGGAACTTCCTTTTCACCGCATCCTGGTCGGCGTAGACGTAGACTTCTTCGTAATAAGTTGGCGTCTCGTTGAACCTGAGGCGGTACCCGGAAAACATCGTAAAGACCGATCTGGGAGGCATGTCACCCTCAATCTCCGACACCGAATTAGCAGAGTAGGTCGAGTAGATAATGTCACGGGCGAGGTTTCGAGTGGTGGCCCAGTAGGTGAGTATCTTCTCCGGCTCTGTCACCCTGAACCCGAGCGGCTTTTTCTCTATTGAACGGAACTGGTTCAGCTTTTTGACCAAGCGATTAACGGCGTCCATCGATACCTCACACGCCTGAGCCAGCGCCTTCTGGCTCATGAAAAACTCGTTACGTTCGTAAACCCGGTAAAGTATCTCGCGGAGGATTCGATTGACCTTTTTCATACATTTTAGGGTGTTTTGGTTATTATATAAACGTTTCGTAAAAACCCGATATCGGTTGGTCTCTACTACTATGAGCACTTACTTTTGAAGGTTTCGGGATAACCCGTAACGGCTGGACTGGCTTTCCCGCTTTATCTGCCCCAAAAACAGGAATTGTGGTGCTGAAAAATAGCGAAAAATTGGTGGCCACCAATGGAAACGTCTATTAAAAATATAGGAAGGGAGTTCCTTTCTAACGGCGGAGTTAGTCAGACAGACCTCAGCCTAGCTACTGGACTCCCTTCTTGGAAAATTTCTCGATTTTTCAGGCGATTGGAGCTCTTAAAATTGATCGAGGTTGAGAAAGAGCCCCGTTTCACCCGCGGAAGGCCTCGAAAGATCGGCAGGCTCACTCCGAAGGGGGTCGAGTACTTCACGAGCCTGCTTGAAGAGACGCATGATGACAAGTTCCTCGGGATCCACGAGCCGTCAGCCGATGGGGCAAGCCCTGGAGGTAAGCCCGATGGATAGTCCAGCTTGTTCAACTATGGCCGTTGGCTACGAACGGCTGTGCATGGGCCAGCAGGCGAGGGGCATGGTGACCGCTCTGCTCCTGATAGCAATTTTGGCTTCTCCGATAATCGTGGCAATCGTCGGGGGGCAAGGACTGGGTGCCGCTACTGGCAATTTAGGAGATGATTGGAGATGAGGAAAAAACGTTTTTTTGTAATAGGTTTGTTTCTTTTGTTTTCCGTGCTCGTCTTGTCATCGCCGCCGCAGGTCGCAGCCCAGCAGCAGGAAAGAACATATTACTACGCAGAATCGTTGGGTCAATCAACGACAACTTCCACCAGTTATCAGGACAAGACCACTTTAACCTTCACTCCAGACGCCAACTCCACCTATCTGATCATCGCCTCTTGGTTGATGCAGGAAAGCAGCACTTTGTATCAGGTCAAGGCGAAACTGACGAGAACCACGGGAACGGCTAAAGATTTCAATGAACTGATATACCAGCCCAAAGATACAACTGATTACATAAGCGGTGGGGCAATCGGCATTGACACTTTTGGGGCTTCTCCAACTTCTCAGACTTATAAGATACAATACTGCACAAATAACGCATCTGGGACGGCGAGAATCAAAGAGGCAAAAATCGTTGCTATCAAGTTGGCTAGTGCCGACCAGTATGCTCAAGTAGAAACCAGAACTACCACCACTTCAACTTCCTACCAAGACAAGACAACCCTTACCTTCACCCCCGCAACGCAGGGGGATTACATTATTATCGCCACAGCAACAGGAGATGGTGCAAACAACACCTCTGATTTCAGGACCCAACTTACTGTTGACGGGACTGCTTACAGCAATTACAATATTGAAACTGTAAACGCAGCTAATCGCTATCTCTGGGGGATGGTGAAGAGGGTCAACCTGACCGCCGCCTCCCACACTATAAAAATTCAGTACAGTACAAAAAGTGCTACATACGCAGCAGGGATAGCCCACGCCAGAATCGTGGCTCTGAGGGCGGATGAATTTGCCAATAATTACTATGCTGAGAGCGAAGCGAGGACAACTACTACTCAAACGGCCTATCAAAACAAAACCACTTTGACCCAGACTCCTTATGCGGTCGATCATTTGATTATCGGTTGCGCGGGGCTGGATGGGTCAAGCACTTCATATAGCACTTATGGACAATTGATAGAAGACTCTACTGTTTACGGAGAAATGTTGGTAGAAACAAAAGATACAACTAATCAAGGTTATCCCTATTTTACCATACTGAAAAAGACGTTATCAAATGTTTCAACAACTTGGAAAATCCAATATAAGACAGAAAGTGGTGCTACTGGAGGGATTAAGGACGCAAGAATAGCTGTTATGCAACTTAATGCAACCCCCCCACCAGAGTGGAAGCTCATCGAGACATGGACTGGGACCGTCTCAGCGCCTGCTGAGTGGAAGCTCATAGAGACATGGTCAGGCACCGTGTCGGCACCTGCAA
>CAZKGC010000082.1:0-4236 GCA_964552335.1 Hadarchaeota archaeon (SeqCode) | reverse complement strand
GCTTGGTCACATAACCCTTGTAGTGGGTGTCAAAGTGGAAGTCAATTTGTTTATCAGATATCCCTACCAAGCCCTTCGGTTTCAGTTCCTCCCTCGGTGTTATCTTTTCCAATTTTTCACCTTATTCTACTAATTGGCTGAAGTTTAATAATTTTTTTATGGTTCATCTCAAGTAATTAAGAAAGCAGCCAAGGATTTCCGATCCTTACCTTTTGAAGCCCTTCCCTTCTGCAAATTCTTAAGTATCGCTCAGCGTCCTCGCGTTTTGTGTAGGGCATGTCCTCCATATAGTAGAGCGGGTGAAACGCCAGCAAAGAGTACGGAATGTTCGGGTCGAGGTCGGCGATGAATGAGGCGATGGACCTGATTTCTTCTTCATCCACATAACTTGGGACCAGCAGCGTGCTCGCCCTTGCAAATGGGACCTCGGGTCGCTCACGATGCAGCTTTGTCACCCACTTGAAGTTCTCGTAAGCCGCGCGGTGTTCCACACCGGAGAGCGCGTAGAGGATTTCGGAGGACCAGCATTTCAGATCCGCTTTTATTCCCCCACCGCTCTTCATCGATAGTTCTCCGAACTTTTTCAGACTGGGCAGGTTCATGCTCAGGTTCGTCTCAAGGCAGAGGCGAAAGATGCGTTTTTCCTGCTCGGCTTTCCTGTGCATGATTTTCGCAGAGGCTATCACGAAGTGCATCTGGCTGGCAGGGTCTCCTCCGAAATAGCAGGCACAACCCACACTCTTGTCTGCTTTTTCAGCGAGCTCGGCGGCGGTCATCACGGGCTTTCCGTTCACAGTGAGATTTCGAAAGCTGGAGTTCTGACAGAAGAGACAGTTATATGTGCAGCTCCCCATGAAAATTGAAAGGTTGTACCAGCCGATGTCCCCTTTTGGTGTTCGGCACCATTTTGGATACCCAGCCCCACTTGACCCGGCACAGAATTCGGCGGGGACGCAGTTGGTGGGGAGTGAGTCGTAGTACCAGGTCAGCAGGCCTTTATCTGGCGTGCCGAACTTTCGAACGATTTTGCCCTTCACGTTTTTGACGACTCCGCAGAAACCCTTCTCACCAACCGGGATGCGACAGTCGTTCCCGCAACCACCGCACCTCAAACCTTTCGGGTCCTTCGGTGGTTTTGGTGGCAGATCATAACGCTTTCTTACTTCAGAGTGGGCCGCTTCGATATATGGTCTAGCGTCCTCGAAACGCTCTCTGACACAGGCAGCGCACACCTTGAGCGTTGCCGAAATATCCGCAGCTTCCCTTCCGCAGACCTCGCACTTAGCCGCCCAACCCTTTGTGTGCCTTAAAACTAGCATGTTACCATTTTATTTTTTAAGTAAGGATGATTATAGGTGAGGTGGTGGGAGCTTGTACAAAAGAACAGAGGAAAAGGTCATCGCATTCGGCACCGAGCGCCTGAAGCGAGGATTTGCGAGCATGTGCAAGGGGGGCGTGATAATGGACGTGACGACCCCCGAGCAGGCCATCATAGCTGAGGAAGCCGGAGCGGTGGCGGTAATGGCGCTTCAAGCCGTTCCAGCGGATATCCGCGCGGCTGGCGGTGTCGCTCGTATGGCTGACCCTGCAGTGGTCGAAGCGATGATGAACGCGGTCACCATCCCAGTCATGGCCAAGTGCAGGATAGGTCACTTCGCCGAGGCCCAGGTGCTCGAAGCCTTGGGTGTGGATATGGTAGATGAATCGGAAGTGCTCACAGTTGCAGACGAGGAAGCGCATGTGGACAAGCACAAGTTCAAGGTGCCTTTCGTATGCGGTTCCCGGGACCTTGGGGAAGCTCTTCGGCGGATAAATGAGGGTGCGGCGATGATCAGGACTAAGGGCGAGGCAGGCACGGGGAACATCGTCGAAGCTATTCGCCATATAAAGCTAACGAAGCGGCAGATAGCGGAGCTGGCTGAACTCATGCGCGATGGGCTTGAGGGAAAGGCACGAGAATACCGAGTGCCTATTGAATTTGTTGAGGAAACGGCAAAGCTGCAGCGGCTGCCGGTCGTCTGGTTCTGCGCCGGAGGAATCGCTACGCCCGCGGATGCTGCGCTTGTGATGCAGTTGGGTGTTGACGGTGTTTTCGTCGGCTCCGGCATCTTCAAGTCAAGTGACCCGCAGAAGATGGCTAAAGCTATCGTAGAAGCGACCAGATGCTACGACGACCCAGAGATGGTACTGGAAGCATGTAAAAATCTCCCACTGCCCATGAAGGGCATTGACGTTAAGACGCTTAAGCCAGAGGAGAAGCTACAGGTTCGGGGCATTTAGCCTCTTCGATTTCTTACGGCGATTTTTTTACGATTTTGATCAAGATTCTAAAAGTTTAATGATGGACCCATCGCGACCGACAGCGTATCATCAAACTAATCATCTGCGGCACCAAGCGCTTACGCTCACCAGTAGCCCCGTCTCCTGTATATTATCCTGAAGATCATCAATGAGATCAGGCCAGCCACCGTGGGTACTATCCCGAGTAAAGACCTATCAAAAATCCCAAAACCATACATGGGCTCCATCACACCGTAGACGATTTGCATCGGGGTGAAAAATGAGAGGAGAAGCTTTGCTATGATATCATCAATGGTGGCCCAGAGGATGTAGAGCACTATACCAGCCCCCAGCCCGCCCACGGAGAATATGAGGATGGTGTCGATGGCGTTTTGGGGGGGCGGTTTTACGGAGACAAAGCCATAAATGTTGGGGAACTGCACGCCGTAGAAAACGTTCGCCTCATAGCCGAGTGCTCTTGCGACGATCAGGTGAAAAGTTTCGTGGACTATAATCGTCAGCCCGAAAAAAACTATGAACAGCGCCACGCCTTTCTTAACGTCGCTGATGGGCCGCCTTTTCCTCCTTCTCTTGGGAATTATCCCCAAGTCGTCAACCCCGCTTCAAACTGGGCTCAAACGTTAATTAACTCACCCGTTCAAACGCGTAGACACCAGATTGATAGTACATGTTCAGCGTAGGTTAACTGTAAAATGATGGTGAGCCCGTCGAGATTTGGACAGGTTCCGGATTCAAGTCCAGAACGTGAAAGCGATAAACTGCCCTCCTTGGATCCACAGATACCGGCCAAAGAGAGGTCGCGAGATGGTATCAGCTGGAGCTTTTTTTCTAGGGTCTCTTGAACCAATCGCGTGATTCCTCGATAAAATTCTGTATCCTTTCCCCTAGGGTGGTGGTAAAGGGTTTGAGGCGTCTAGGATATATATGGGAATGGAGTTCCCGCAGGCGGCAAACCCCGCTCTATTTGATTCGCAGCACTCTCGAGACGATCAGGCCAGCCAGTTTCTTGTGTCGCTTCGTCGTCGTTTTTCTCATCTATTAAGGGACAATGTTGATATCCGAAGGCAACTTGGCCAAAATACCGTGGGTGGTTAAGAACCTTTTGTGTTTGCGGATTGCTTGGCGCAGCCACCTGTCCGCGAGGGGCTTGGATTTTATCCTGATCGTCCTGTAGGTGCCCAAAAACAGAGCGGAAAAAGGAGGGATCATTTCTGCCGGGGTACCCTTGCTATCAATGTATTTTAAAACAACTAATGTGGCTTTCATATAGTTCGCCAGCTCGGATTTGCTCTCGTTAAATAAACACCCCCAATACCTTCTGAGAGAGGTCACGTTCTCCTGCCCAACCTCATTCAAAAAAGTATTGAACGCGCCCGGCATCGTTTCTTGAAATTTACCTAAAAAATACTTTAGGGAATTTTTGAGGTTTTCCTTTTGGCACGCGTATATCAACGCAGGAAAATCGAAAGGGGTTCCCATGATTTCACACTCATTATATGTGTATTGGTGAAAAACATAAATACATATTCCTGGTCTTGATTTTGGTCGGGTGAGCGAGCTTCACCTCAATGAAAACCTCTCGCACCCGGCGCCGCGTTCGGGACAGATAGCTTTGTACATCCGTGAGCTTTGAGCTTCTGTAACCACCGAGGCCCTGCTATGTGCCATACGCTCCTTTGATGGGGGTTAAACTATAGAAGCTGATTTCATTACAGGCTTGCTAGAATGGCGGTGGTGATTTACCACCGCTGCGCCTAGAAGCCGGTTACGAGATTTAAATAGACAGATAAATAACAAAAGTGAAATAGTGTTAAACAGAACAAATGATGGTGTGAAACCTTGGGAACGCCCGCTCAATGGCATAAGTTGGAAAAAGTGTTAGTGCGGATAGAGAGAAAGATAGACCTCATCCTCAGAAGCGTGGGGGAGGGGCAC
>CAZKGC010000081.1:3023-4259 GCA_964552335.1 Hadarchaeota archaeon (SeqCode) | reverse complement strand
TTTTTAACCAGCCTCCTTCTTTTGATCTTTACGAAAAGCCCTAGCCGCCGATTCTTTTTCTTTCTCTCTCCTTATGGCAAATAAGGTAACTCTAATCGTGTTAGGAGTTTTCCCCAAAATGTCCGCAATTTTCTTGGGTTCTAAACCAGCCCGATGCAGAAACCTAACTTGGTCCTTAAGCTCCCGGCCTCTAGTCACCTTAATAGCTAACAAGCGAATTACGGTATCGAGTTTGTTCGGTACTTCTTTGAGAATATCTTCACTTGCCATGAGACCCCCTTCTGATTATACTGAGTTCACTTGCAACATATCCTCTAGTCCTGCCTAGAATCCTCGCGATTTCCTGATCGCTTAGTCCTAATCGACTGAGCATCTCGATTTGGTTTCTTGCGTTCATTTCCTGTACCTCAGTCTGCCGAAGAAGAATGTGAATAATTGCATCTAACCTGCGTTCGATTCCACCAATATCCTGCCATTCTTTACTTTTGTTCAAATGTTTTTTGGCCATCGCTTCTCATAAAAACTAATACTTCCCAAGCTTAAATACGTTTGGTTTACTAATGCTTTAGAGTTTAAGGTTTATCCAGAAGAGATTTTCATCTGACTAACCGCACGTCTTTCAGCTTCCCCAGATGTTCGTCGCCGGTCACGATTTTCGCCCCGCACAGATCCGCGGTCGCCTTGATGATCGCGTCCGCCATGGAAAGCCCGTGCTCCAGACTGACGTTGGCGGCCTCGATCGCGAGCCTTTCGTCCAGCGGCACAACCGTCGTGTACCCCATTATCCTGGCGCAGGCTTCGATCGCCCGCTCCTCACCCAGCTCCTTTTTCACGCGCCTGTAGACCTCGTACAGCACGATCGTCGGCGTGAAGTGAGTTCGCCTGCCCGCATTGGTTATATGCGGCACATACTTATCCACCAAGGCGCCTTTGGTGAAGTACTCGATCCACCCGCAGGAGTCAACCAAAACGTTCACTTTCATCCCTCAGACCTTTCGTCGAGATTTTTTTGCCCAGGAAGCCCTTCGCGTCTTTTATCTCACCGATCCTGACCAGATATATGACATCGCCCCTTTCCATCACCATCATGCGCTCGCCCGGCTTGATCCCCACGCGGTCCCTGACGCTTTGAGGGATGACCACCTGAAATTTTGGGGATACTGTTACTGTATCCATATCAATTCCGTAAAACGTTTTATCTATCGATATATTTAAGGTTTTGTGTAAGGATTCGCG
>CAZKGC010000081.1:0-3013 GCA_964552335.1 Hadarchaeota archaeon (SeqCode) | reverse complement strand
TCAATCTTCGCGCCACCGAAAAAATTACACTCCATAAAGCCAAAGTTTCCCTCCCCGCGCCATGTTTTTCAGGGCCGTGATTCCTTTGTAGTGCTAAATAAGTTTGTAGAAAAGCTTATGAATTTGGCACTACACAGGTCTGAGTACCCGGCCCTGCCAAATTCGCTGCGCGGGTTCGAATCCCGCCGGCCGCACCACAGTTTTTGAAATTCCACATAGGTTTTTATACCACGAAGTGAACTAATTAGTTCATGATGCGAACTAAAATAACAGATATCCTCTCCAGGGTTTTGGGCTCGGAGAAAAGAAGGAAAATTGTTAGAGCTATGTTAAACCATCCAGATAAGGATTGGAGCGTCCCCGAACTCGAAAAAATCACTGGAGTCCCCCACGCGACGGTCTGGCGAACGGTCTTGGATATGGAAAATGCGAAGATTTTAAGATCGAGATTGTTGGGGAAGAGAACAAAATTGTTTAACTTGATAGAGGGTTCGCCTTATCTCCCAGCGCTGAAGTCGGCTGTCGCTGTCGAGGTCTTCCCTCTCCAGAAGGTAGCGGAAGAATTCGCGCGAGAAGTCTCGAAACTTAAGGCGGTTGGGTCCTGTGTCCTTTATGGCTCGGTTGCACGTGGGGCCGCGACGATGGAGAGTGACATCGATGTGTTGGTTTTAGTCAAAAAGTCGACGAAAGCATTGAAAGCACAAATCACAAAAATTGCCAGCGACATGAGCCACCGCACAGGACGTTCAATCGTGCCCACTGTGCTACTTGATGCCGAGTTCGACGAGATGGCGAGGACGAAACACGAGTTCGCAACCGCAGTTAAAAAAGAGGGAATAGTATTGTTCAGGCGAGGCAGAGCATGACTTACATTGATCACCTGGAACAGGCGAAACTCTGGTTATCGGCGGCAAAGTACGTGTTTGGACTTCAGGTCGAAACGAGGAATAAGTACACCGTTGCATCAGCGTTGGCTATTCACGCTGCGATCAAGGCCAACGACTCGCTAACCGCGAGGTTTTTGGGACACGTGGCTAAACGGCACGAAGATGCTCCGGCACTTTTTCTCGAATTGATAAGGCAGAACTACCTGCCGAGTGAAGAGGCCCGCCACCGAGATACATTGGCTGAAGCGATAAGGGAAAAATCCGCCGCCGATTACCATGCTGAATTCTTCTCCAAACAGGATGCGGAGAGCCTGATCAGAAAAGTCGAAAAGTTCGTCGAGATGACCGAAAGACATCAAAAATCATCGCGATAGGCTAGGTTCGAATCCCGCCGGACGCACAATAGGAGTCCAGAGACAATCCAGGCATTTTTAGAGGGAATTTTCCGGAAATCCTCATTTTTTCCCCTTATAAAGGACCTCCGCCCAAAGACTCGGCGGGAAAATGGCGATTGGAAAATATCTCTCCGTGGTACCAGAACAGTACAGAGGAGCACGAGTAGGCTGGTTTAGTTTAGGTTTTCAATTCTTTGACCATTTTGAGCACCCGCCTTCCCTTCCCGCTCATCCTGTAGATCCGCCCGACCTTCTCGGACGGGGTCAGGCACTCCACGAGTTTTTTGGACTCGAGTTCGGCCAGGGAACGGCTGACGTGCGGGAGGTGGATCTTGAGTTCCTTAGAGATCTGGGTCGGGGTCTTGGGGGTTTCGAGGGCGAGAAAGACCATCCTCCGGTTCTTCCCCCGGACGACGTAGCTGCACAGCTTCCACATAGTTTATCGGTGGTAACATGATTATAAGCAATCTATTACCAAATTATTACCGAACAAAGAGAACGAGGCGAATGATGAGAGGAAAAGCGTTCACACCCATATTTGCGGGAGAGGAAAAGCAGTCACAGCTACTTAAGTGCCTTCAAGAGGTGCTTCCCTTTTTCGGTCAGGGTGTAGACGCGCCTCCTGCCCCTGCCCGCGGCCTCCACGAGCCCGCTCTCCCTGAGGTCGCGGAGGTGCTCATAGACGGACGACAGCGATATCCCGAGCCTGTTCGCCATCTCGTACCCGTGGACGGGCCCTCTACCTATCTCCTTCAAGATCCTATCCTTCGTCGAGCCGAGAATACCCATGCGGAACCACAGTGGAGGCTCGGGTACATCGCACAAAAGCATTATAACGGAAAAATCCGATATACTGAAAAGGTGACGGTGTGAGGCGTTCGATGCTGTGCGTTCCGGCGGCGTTCCTGCCCTGCCTAACTTTCTTACTAGGCCCAGCATCGGCCCATCTTGGGGGCGGAACATGGTTGAAGGGATGACCAAAAAAGAAAAGCTGGACGCGGTCCTCGCAGAAATGATGAATGCTGGAAATGTCGATGGCTCCGTGATCACATCGCGTGAGGGGCTGTTGATGGCGTCCCGAGTCCCCCCTGAAGTCGACGGCAGGATCATCTCCTCCCTGTTCTCTTCGGTTGCCGCTGCGGCCGAAACCGCACTCGTTGAGATGGGGCGCGGAGTAGTGGACCGAATAGTGCTCAGCGCTAAGGAAGGTCAGGTCATCATCGTGCCTGCCGGCCCCAAAGCTTTTGTGGGTACCCTCTTGAGGCGCGGGGCTCCCAACCTGGGTCTGATCCTCGTGGAGATAGAAAGCGCCGCTAAAAAGATCAGTGAGATAATTGGTTGATCCACGAAGCCTTTGAAGGAAACGCTAGAATTCGCTTTCAAGAACTTGCACATTTATTCCCCAATCTGCACATAAATTCCCAAGAAATTTCAGAAAAGGTTTAATTTTTGTGCAAAGCCTCACCCAAAGCCTCGAAGGGACTATTGGGCCGCACAACGTGCGTCAGCGAGATTTAAATATAGACATAGACATAAACATATACGGTGATGTATATGGCTAAGACCACCGTGACCATAAGGGATGACCTGTACGACATCCTGCGCAAGGAGGCTGGGAAGCGCGGAGTCTCGGAGATGATAAACGAGATATTGGCGGAGCACTTGCTCAGGGAAAAGCCACGCAAGGATCTCTTCGGGACGATGCGGAAGGTTGACTTGGGCGATTTAAGA
>CAZKGC010000080.1:0-4293 GCA_964552335.1 Hadarchaeota archaeon (SeqCode) | reverse complement strand
AAAAACCAACGCATCTTTAATAGAGGTAACCCAAACATCAAACGGTGATGCGGCTTGTATGTGCATGTAGAGATAAACTATATCTCAGCTGAGCGGTTTTGGGGGCGGGACCAACCCTTCCCATCCGGCGTCCACATCTCAACGAACGTCAACATAGTTGGAGTTGAATCCAGAGCTGAGAAGTTGGTGGTGCCCTTCATCGTGACGATTGGCTACACTCCCTCGGTCGCTCAGATAAACATCAAGGGGCAGGCGCTGATATCAGGCCCCTCTGAAGAGCTCGAGAAGATTCACGGGAGCTACAAGGACAAGAAGGCGCCCCCGGCTATACTCCTACAGACCATAACCAACACATCTTTGATTGAGGCCACCATTGTCTCCAGATCGCTCAACATTCCCCCGCCCATCCCGCTGCCGGGGATACCTCCAACGCAGAAGCCGGACAAGGAGAGGCCCAGCTATGTCGGCTAGGGTCGCCTATTCCCCGCCACCGGGGCCAGAGCCGCCAAAACAGTTTGCCACCATGCTCATAGGGATAGTGCTAATTGTCGTTGGGGCGCTACTGATCAACCAAGGGATGAACGCTGTACAGGCTTCGAGTGCGCTGATCTTGGGGGTGGGGCTGCTGGCGGCTGGTGCCCTGATGGTGTTTGTCGGGGCGAGCCGTCTATGGCCCGGCAGACCGATGATTAATAACGGCATGCTTGTCGTTGGTGTGCTCCTATTGGTCGCCAGCGGTACTCAGCTCGCCGTGAACTGGGGGCTGGCCATTTACGGGATGGTTCTAACCATTGTTGGTATTATCCTGATTGTTGTCGGAGTCCAAATCACAAGGCAGAGCTGGAAGAAGTACGCGAAACGATAGAATCTGGCCCAGTTCGCCGGCATTGTTTTGTGGTAGCCCCGCCCGGATTCGAACCGGGGTCGTCGGCTCCAAAGGCCGATATTCAAGGGTCTTTTTAGACCTTGCTTGACCGATGTGCCCTGCTTTCGATGCAGGCCTACACCACGGGGCTACCGATTAGACTTGCTGTCTTACAGATTAAAATAGCGGGCCCGGATAGGTTCATACTCTCGTTTACATCTCGCATCCTTTTGTGCTGGTTTTAGGCAAGATTCGGACAAAATTTAGGCAGGATTTTTGCGCCTTTCCTTTTGCCTGAAATGTTTTCGATTTCTACTTTCCTCTCCCCCTCAAGACCGAAGCCACGACTGCTATGACGACAACGATCGCGATTCCAACGCCTATCCAGACCCAAGGTACTTCGGTGGACGGTGTTGTTGTCGTTGGCAGTGCCGTTGTCGTCGTGGTGGGAGTAGTTGTCGTGATCATGGTCGCGGTTGTTGTGTGAGTTGTCGTCGTGGTTGGGGTAATTGTGGATGTGGGTGTCGGAGTAGGCGTCTGCGTATGGGTTGGCGTCGGGGTTGTTGGTGTGGCGCTTGGATACTGCCACATCGATATCCCGTTTTCAGCCATTGGGGTCCAAACAAAGTAGCCAACACCACTTTCTTTGTCTAGGCTGAAAGTATAGGTTTCTTGGGGATTCATGAATATTAGTTCGTTAGAAACGATAAACCACTCTGACCATTTCCAGTTCTCCAAGTTCTCCAGCACAGTTTTCTCGACAGTCACATTGTCTAACAAGGGCATAGAGGAATTGTTTTTGACGGTAATTTCCCACGCATTTTCTGTCTCTTCCTTCGTAAGCGTGCTGGGTGTAGCGGTATCGATAACCCTCCAGTTAGCAAGAGTTATGCTGTAAGTAACATCTGTTATCTCTGATCCTGGAGGAGCATTGCTGTACTGGTAGTAGTAGGCATATGCATATTCCCTACTCGTGGTAATTTTCCGTGCGTCGTTCCCAATTTCGGCCCAAGTCGGATCAACAGTCAACCAACCATAGTTAGGAATCCAAATTTCAGCCCAAACGTGGCCAGTATTATCGATGTTTTTATAAAGGTACTGGTCCGGATTCGTCAGTCCGTAGCCCAAAACATAACGTGCTGGAATGCCCGTGGCCCGGCAGAAACCAATAAACAGGGTGGAAAAATCCTTGCAGACCCCGGTGCGAATGTTCAACACCTGGCTATCGGTTAGCCTTGTGGTAAGATATTCCATATTGTAAGTTATGTTTTTCTGTATCCAGTCCACAAAATTGGTTATAATTTTTGGAACGTCGTTTTCCGTTTCGCTTACTAGTTGTCGTGCTTGACTGACCACATCAGCGGAAAGAGTGACATAATTATCGGGCGAGAGGTATTCGTCCATCCCGCTTACTGGCGTCAGAGGCTGGTGTGGTACGGCGGGGGTATTCCCTACATTCACGCTTCCCACGAACGTGCCGGTGAAGGTGATCGTCGTGTAGGGTACATCCCGCATGTATTTGTCGATGACCCAAGTTTCACGCCCGTCGATGTTTTCTATGCCGCCATCCTGCAATGTTGCTTGCACTTGTTGGTGATCGGTCTGTATTGGTATGTCGGCTAGTTCTACATGTATAGTAGTCTCATCGGGATAATAGTTTCCATGCCACTGTACACTGATGGTGTACCGTAGGGTGTATTCTGCGGTAAGTGGAGAGTTACCGCTAAGAGTGGCCGCGACCGGAAGGTTTGCCGAACAACTCAGCGCTATTAGTGCAATACCTATGAATACTATCGCTAACCTTTTCACTATTTTCCCCCATTAACGTTACAATACGAGGTTCCGTAAAAAGATTGGTAAAATTTTAGGTTTTGACACTTCATCTGGCGTTTTTGAAAGGTTTAAACTTAGACTCAAAATCAAGGCATAAAAAATAAGCGAGGATTATGTGCTTTCTTTGCCCAAAATGTGCCAAGATCTTGCACTTCGCGTTTAGAAAAAGCGGGCCCGGAGGGATTCGAACCCTCGACCTATCGGTCTCCCTAGGTTAATAACCTTTAAGAGCCGATTGCTCTACCAGACTGAGCATCCCGATGGGTTTTGCCCATTCACGGGCCCCGGGCCCAAAATACATTGTAAAACTTCAAGTATATTTATCGTTGTCCCAGTTGGACTGTTTCCGAAATCTATGTGTAGAAATGAAATCCGACAAAACTGTATTCTTTTTGAGCCCAATGAATTTTCCGCGGGCAATAATTGACTCTCCAAAACCTATCATTTCTTGAAAATTACAATAATTTTCAAACGTCTTTTTTACATGCAAAACGTGGCAAACCCCTGATTTATAACTTGAGTAAGTGATCCTTAATCTCCTATGCAGTGCTCCAATCTTATCTATCAACCTCTGACTTTTTGATAATGCAGTGAGATCTCCCTCTAAATCGATACATCCTTCGTCTTCCCAAAATGCCCGCAGAAAAGCACATATGAACTCTCGTTTTCGGCTCACACCTTTTGGCAAGCCAACGTCATCGGAGGTGCTATACGATTTGGAATACCTCAACAAATCTTCAACCACCTTTTTTGAATGAAATCTCACTTCCCACCACGGGTGGTTTTTACCATTGTTTAAAAAAATATCGGATGGGGTTACTCCATAAACGCCGCGCATATCATTTATGAATTGTTTGATAAGTCCCCGCGAGGCATTTGTATACTTAATAACATAATCTCCCTTGATAACACTTCCATCGAAAAGACAGTGCGCGATAATTCTAACCTTCCCCAATGTCAGCTTATGCGTTATCTTGATTTTCTTCGGAACCGCATAGCAATGTTTAAAAAGATTCTGTTTCCTCTTCAACTTTCGTTTTAGTCTTAACGTACCTGCAGGCGATACCCGAACATTTTTAGCGTATTTGTGTGAGGTTCCGACACCAATGCTCAATGTTCTGGCTATTTCCTTGTATGATAAGCCCTTGTTTCTGAGGTGCGTTAATCGAAAAACGATGCCGTCTTTTATGGGTTTCATACTACCCCAAGTGGACGATTTAGAGGCAATCTTAAGCGAGTTTGGGGGAGGAGGGTCGCCGAAAGTATTCTATATAAACCACCGTAAAATTGCCCAAATCGCTCCAAAGATGATGTTTAGGCTCAGATGCGGTTAGGTGATCACCGAAAGTATTCTTGCCCCAACACTGCTAACCTTGTAGGCTTTGAGTACCCTAAATATTTTAAGCATCTAGTCAACAAGACTGAGCCACGGACCCTGAATTGATTTATCAAATCCTTAAATTAAGTGTTTGCGATACCATCCTGCGAAAATTTTGCTCGGAGACCCTGAATTTCACTTTTGATCAAAAACAGCGATGGAACCGGTTTAGAAGTCAGGCTAAGTTTTATACTTTTCTGGGCGGGCATCCGGAGGC
>CAZKGC010000079.1:0-4400 GCA_964552335.1 Hadarchaeota archaeon (SeqCode) | reverse complement strand
GTAGACTATTAGAACATAATTTAGACGGTAGTCTAACCATGAATGTAGAAGAAATAGAAGGTATAGAAACCCCTCTTAAGGCTAAACATCTTCAAGTGGTTTTTAGTGAAGTTTTAAAAAAGGGTAGCAAGGTCAAATACAGTATAGGATATAGTGCACCGGGGTTGTTTGATACAACCACTCTAGATAAAATAATGAAATCATCTCTCAGCGTATACAGCGATATGGACGAAGTTTCGATAACTTTAAAATTTGAGAGGGGCTTAATTGGGAATGACTTTAGATTACAAGTCCTAGATACTTATGGGGTGGAAAAATTTACGGAAGACTTAAATACCCAAGAACCGACAAAACCCATCTGGGAGAGCGATGAGGGTATATTTAAATACACTAGGGAAAGCACAGTATATTACGATGTTCATAATCTTAAAATCGAGCACCCGAAAAGAGACCGAAGATTTGTTATCCAATGGAAGTTTATGGCGGATGAAGGTAGAGGATGAAAAAATGTTGAACGATTGGAGCATGTAAAAATAGATGTGAAACCTTTTTTTATTATTATTTTCATCATTAGTTGTTTTTATGCGTTTTATATTTTCGTAATCTATTGACATAATTCCATAAATAAAATAAGTAACTGGCTAAATAAGCTAATAGTGCCATTAAATATCCCAGAACTTCAAACGAAGCCAAAAAAACACTAATTTCTAAGTCGGAGTTTTACTTTGTGACCTACTGTTTAAATAGGGATATTTGTTATAAATACAACAAGTGAGTAGCATGCCAAAGGTTTTGATCATTTGGGACGTGAAATCGCGAGGCTCACCCGCAACGCTGTTCTACCGGGCGCTCTGCGGCTACGATTACAAGACGAAGGCGGGACGGAACCACTCACCAGGGATACTGGACGAGATACCGGAGGATGTCTGGGAGTTCATAAATAGGAGCACCCTGCTGATCGAGGACGAGTACGCCAAGCTCGTCGAAAAAATCTTTAAAGATTTCAACGAACACTTGGTCTGGCACATGTTCGAAGTCGGGAGCGAGAGGTGATAGGGATGGCTGAAAAAGAAACGAAGTTAATCGTGGCTGAAAAAAGAAATCAAAGGGATGTTAGGCAAACGGGCGAAAGGAGAGGTGTGTAAAATGGATAAGAAAAAGCGAAAACCATTTGACTGGCTCTCCCCTGATGATGAGGACTGGTTTAAAACACCATTTTCTCACCTATTTGAGGAGCTAGAAAAAGAACAGGGAGAGTTATTTAGATCGATAGAAAAAGAGCAGGAAGAGTTACAGCGGCTACCCGCAAAACCAAGCAAGGGCGAGTATAGGAGTGGGATATCTTTTAGTATTTCTTCTGATGGAAAGCATCCACCGAAAATAGAAGTAAGCCGCTTAGGTCCAAGAGGATGGGAACCTGTGCGACAGAAAAACTCTGGAATAGTACCCGTGGAAGAAATCGAAAAGTCCGTTAAGACCCCCACTGCATCTTATCCAGCAAGAGCGAAGCCAGTTACCAAAACAGGGCCGCATATCACGTATGAAGAAGCCCAGTACTCTTACAGTATTGATATCAACAAAGTGACGATAGAACTAAAAATAAGCGATGTAGAAAAAGAAGAAAACGTAAACTTGCGGTTTAATCCAGAATCCTTAGAAATAAAAGCTATAGTGCCTCAAACGAAAAAAGGGTATTTTGCCGTGTTAAAGGTACCAGCTCAAATTGATCGAGAAAACACAAAAGTAAAGTTGGAAAAGGACAAAGTAGTGATAATCATTCCTCGAAAACACCCGATAATCCGCGGAGTCGAGCGGTGACAAGCCTTTCGCGAAAGGTGATTAAATGGTCAAAAAAGAGGAGTTAAAGCTCACTGTTCTTGAGGCTGGAAGACAAGCAGATGTCGGGCGAGGTGTGGCACGATTGCCTGAGCAAGTCATGGAAAAGCTGAATGTTGAACAATATGACGTGATTGAGATAACTGGTTCTAAATCCACCGGCGCGATTGTGATGAACGGTTTTCAGGATGATTACGGTCTTGACGTTATTCGGATTGATGGGCTCATTCGGCAAAATGCGGGCACCACATCGATAGGTGAAAAAGTCACTGTTCGTAGAGCTGAGGTAAAGGAAGCTAAGAGCATTACTATCGTGCCAGTAGAATCTATAGAAATTAAGTTCACAGGCGAAGACGTTAGGCCTCACTTATTTAACAGAGTAGTAGTGAAGGACGACTTTATTATTGTGTCAGGTAACGTGCCTGTTAAAATACCAACTCCACTTGGAGAGATGGAAGTACCATTTAGCCTTGGTGAGATAGGCTTCATGATTTCTGATACTAATCCAACTGGTATTGTTGTAATCACCGAATCCACAAATATAAAGGTGTTGCCCGAACCGGTGAGCGTGAGAAAGCCAGTTTATTACGAGGACATTGGCGGATTAAAAGCAGAACTCGAGCGCGTGCGTGAAATGATCGAGCTCCCGCTAAAACATCCCGAAGTATTTGATCGCTTGGGCGTCGAGCCACCAAAAGGCGTGTTGTTACATGGACCGCCTGGTACTGGTAAAACATTGATTGCCAAAGCCGTTGCTACCGAGTCAGGAGCTAACTTTTTTGATATAGCCGGTCCGGAAATCATGAGCAAATTCTATGGAGAAAGCGAGGCTAATCTAAGGAAAAAATTTGAGGATGCAGAACATAACGCTCCATCCATCCTCTTCATAGATGAGCTCGACTCACTCGCCCCCAAGCGCGAGGAGGTCACGGGCGAGGTCGAGCGCCGAATGGTGGCTCAGCTCTCCACTCTCATGGATGGTTTGAAGGCGCGGGGGAAAGTGATCGTCATAGGCGCAACCAATCGTCTGAACGCTTTGGACCCAGCGTTGCGACGTCCTGGAAGGTTCGACAGGGAGATAGAGATAGGCGTGCCGGACAGGGATGGGCGCAAGGAGATACTGCAAATCCACACCCGCGGCATGCCGCTAGCGAAGGATGTTAGCCTTGATCGTTATGCGGATGTCACGCACGGCTTCGTCGGCGCAGACCTTGATGCCCTGGCAAAAGAGGCGGCGATGAGCGCTCTGCGGCGCATTCTCCCCGAGATAAAACTTGAGGAAAAAATCATCCCGTCAGATGTGCTCGAGAAGCTACAGGTTACAAAGGAAGACTTTGACAATGCACTGAGAATGGCCGAACCCTCGGCAATGCGTGAAGTTTCGATTGAGGTTCCAAATGTCAATTGGAACGATGTGGGTGGTCTGGAGCAGGCGAAACAGAAGTTGATCGAGGCTGTCGAATGGCCGCTGAAGTATCCAGATGCTTTCAAGCGCGTTGGTATAGAACCCCTGCACGGTATTCTTCTATACGGCCCGCCAGGAACTGGCAAAACCATGCTTGCGCGCGCTGTGGCGACGGAAAGTGAAGCGAACTTCATCTCGATCAAAGGGCCCGAGCTTCTGAGTAAATGGGTGGGAGAATCCGAGAAGGGCGTGCGAGAAACATTCCGCAAAGCCAAGATGGCCGCTCCCGCGATAATTTTCTTTGACGAAATCGATGCGCTCGTGCCCAGGCGCGGCTCTGGATTCGGAGACTCCCACGTGACAGAGCGCGTGATAAGTCAGCTGCTGACCGAGCTCGATGGGCTGGAGAAGCTTGAGAATGTCGTTGTCATCGGCGCTACAAACCGTCCTGACTTGGTAGATCCCGCGTTACTCCGTCCAGGGCGTTTCGACAGACTGGTGCTGGTTCCGGCTCCCGACGAAAAGGCCCGCCTGGAAATACTAAAGATTCACACCAAGAACATGCCGCTCGCGAAAGATGTCGATCTGAAGTTGCTCGCGAAGGAAACTGGGGGGTATTCAGGGTCGGACATCGCCGCACTATGCCGTGAAGCCGCGATGCTTGTGTTGCGCAAGGACATAAAAGGCAAGGAGGTCAGGATGCAGCACTTCCGCGAGGCAATGAAAGAGATCAAACCCTCTTTGGTGCCTGAAACGATTAAGGCATACGAATCTTTTACCGAAAGAAAAAGCAAGAGCATAACGGAAGAAGCAACCCGAATGCACTACTAACCTTTTTAAGGTATAGTTCCAATTTAAAGCGGAGGTCATAGCTTGGCGCAAATTCTCGCAAGCAAACTTAAATCAATAGGAATTATCTCCGATCGGGGTCTCCAGCTAGGCAGGCTCGACGACATATTGTTTGACGAGAATAACGGCAAGATCCATTCCCTCATAATCAAACCAATTACAAAGGAAACTCTGGAAGGGGTACCTAAGGACTCAAGCGGGAACGCGCTGATCCCATTCAAAGCTGTGATGTCAATCCGCGATTTCGTCGTGGTTAACGAACGTGTTTTGGCAATCCAGCAGCTAAAGGCGCAACCCAAACCCGCACAGC
>CAZKGC010000078.1:0-4548 GCA_964552335.1 Hadarchaeota archaeon (SeqCode) | reverse complement strand
TTCACAACGTGTTTGCCACAAGAGTGGCTCCAAAATAATTTTGTCCCAAAGCCCTTTGGGTGGAGGTTCTTTATAAAGGGAAAACTAGCGTTGCGTTTATGTCTATATCACGATTATCCTAAAGCGGAGTTCAAATGGCAACTTACTTCGTCTACATGCTGAAAAGTCTGAAGGACGAAAAGTTTTACACTGGCCACACCGCAGACCTGAAAAGACGTCTGAAGCAGCACAACAGCGGCAGGGTGCGATCCACCAAGGCTAGGCGACCGTTCGAGCTCGTTTACTGGGAGTCTCTCGAAACGCGTAGGGAGGCGATGCTACGCGAGCGCGAGCTGAAATCACTCAAACATGCTGAGAAGATGAAGCTGGTTCAAGCCTTCTGAGAGGGTAAGTAATCAGACAGGTTTTTAAATCACATGAATGAGCTACTTAGGGGTTGGATGGGCGAGAGAGCTCTGAAGTGGGGTCTCAGACTTCTTGGAATTCTCTTAACTATCGGGCCGCTGGTCATAGCACTTGGGATGCACAACTGGGACATAAAGGCGGCCGTGCTGCCGAGCGATGCCGAGATAGCAGAGATTCAGGGATCGGCGACTGGAATATTCGGTGGTACGCCAATAGAGGATTTCACTTTCTCAAACTATACGTACGATATCAACACTGGCGTTATTACGGCGGATGTTAGTTTCAAGTCTAATATCAACCTTTCACTAACCATCACCAATCTCTCTGGTTACGCAACTTGCGCTGAACATGGCGTACGCTTAGGTTCGATTAGTATGCAAGAGCAAAGTGTGGTTGTTCCTGAAAACGGGCACGCTGGTTTCACCATAACAGGGACAGTTACGCCTGAGGGAGTGCTACATATCGCTACTTCACATGCTGGTGACCTTCCTACAATCGGCTTAGAGAACGCGAGCATCACGATTGAGCTCTATGGTGTAAGCATACAGATACAGATAAGCGTGGCGCAAGGAGGATCATGATGAAGCTCCTTTCTTCCATGAACTGGTTCGGTCTGGTAGCTGGTGTGTTGGTGCTGGTGCTGCCTTTTCTCGGCCCGTGGTGGATCGGCATGGCAGGGACGGGGGCGATGGAGGTAGGGCTATCTCCATTTGACGTGAATATGTCCCTGCTGGGTCTGCCAATTCAGTCGTCTCTGGTCGGACTCTTCCTACTAGCAGCCAAGATAACATTCATAATCGCGGGAGTTTTCATGCTCTTGAGCTCCATTTTCCCGAAGCGCTGGTGGTCGAAGCGCCTCTTAGGGTTTGGGGTGATGAAGCCGTTCAGTTACGTTATATTTTTCATAGTCCCACTCGTGATTCTTGCCCTCGCCGCCAACATTCTAGGACCCGGCCTATTGTCGAGCGTGTTGGGCGGAACCACGGGATTGCAGATCAACGCCATAATTCCCCCAATCGTTTTAATAGTTGTTTTCGTCGTGAGCATCTATGTCCTGTACACCCTGTTTTCCCGCCTACTGTCAAAAATATCGCGTGATACTGAAAAATCGCAACTAAAAGGAAACATTCTACTCACATCAATTTTCATAGCGATGGTCGTGTTAGGTGCCGTCACATACCCCAGTATACCTCCTCCCTCCGCGCAGGCCGACATTAGGGTACCATACGTTGTTGGAACCGCGACATCGACGATTCAGATACAAAACGCCGCGACTATAACAGCCCCGATAACATTCTCTCTCACCGGGGCATTCTGGCTGGCTATGGCCACAGGGGTTCTGGGCGTCATCGCAAGGATATACCAAGGTAGGTTCTTAGCACCCGAGAAGACGACATTTCGGCCAGCGGAGCACAGAGTGATAAAACTGAAACCTTCAGGGGAAAGGAAGGTAATAAAAGTCAAACCATCGGAGCAAAAGAAAGTGATAAAGTTACGGCCGAAGTGAAAGGACTGGGTTCTAGTAAACAGATGGATAAAAATCAAAAAACGCGTGCAAGCTACGGACTCCTTTTAAGCGCGACATGCCCGACGCGAAGTCACTTAGTCGAGTTATCCTATCTCCAGCTTGCCCTTCCTCACAAGAACATTGACCGCCTTTTCGACCTCTTCCTCTGAAATCCCCAACTCCTCTGCGCATTCCGCGACATCGATTCCTTCAGGGCTGCTCTTGACGTACTTGTAAACCTCTGCCTCTACCTCCTCGGGCTTCATGCGCTTCTTCGCTTTTACCTCTGCGGGACGAACCATCAGTTTTCTGACTTCCTTGACCTTTTCCTCAGGGATCCCTTTTGCCTTAGCGAGGAGATAAGCCGTGCATACAGCTGTCGGGATGAGCACTACCATGCCAGCAAGACCAAGGATACCAACAAGAATCGCCTGACACAGAAGGGCGCCCACGATTATTGCCATTATGCCTATGCCAATCGACAACCCAACGAGGCCGATTTTATCCCTTAGAACTATCAGGGCAACTCCAAACAGAATGAAGAATACTCCCTCGAGAACAAAAGCCACGGACACCGTGATATTGGTAATCCCTGCTAGGACTGGGACGAACGCTACGACAAATCCCATTATCGCCCCAACCAACCCTATTATCGCCCCTACGAGCCCGAGTATACCAGCTACCGATGGCAATATGTTCTGGTAATATTTCCCAAGTTTCATCGTGCCTAGGGAGACGAGCAAAATGCCCACGACAAAAATCAGGTCTACTACCCTTCTGACTATTATGTACCATAGTTGGGCCGACGGAATGAAGCTCAAAATGACGGTCATGAAAATCGCTGGAATCAGGAGTACAAAGCCAGAAACGCCGGATTTTATCCCACTTGCCATTTCATCCTCCAATTAAACTAGAAAGATATTATTAAAACCTTGTGTCGGAAGGATGGAACTCACTTTTTCGCTGATCATTAAACGGTAGCATGGCCAGCGGGATAGCCGCACGAGTTTACCACAAAAGGATTGCCTTGCCCGTATGCCCTAAATAGCTAACCCGGAGTTTTGCGCCGGGAGGTGGGTTTTTATTTATATCATGGAAAGGGACGATTATGGGGTAGTTATGAGAAAAGCCAATTATATAGTCATCGCCGGGGGGGGCAGGGTCGGCGCGCAACTTGCCCGGCAGCTGATCGATCAGGGCAAGGATGTGGTGGTGATCGAGAAGGACCCAGATCTCTGCGAGAGGCTATCGACTGAAATGAACGCGCTGATAATCAACGGGGATGCCACGGACAAGAAGGTACTTGAGGATGCCAGAATCGAGAACGCCGATGTTTTTGCGGCAGTGACAGGCAACGACAGCGAGAACATAGTCGCCTCCCAGCTGGCGAAGTACTCATACAATGTCCCGCTGGTTCTCGCACGCGTTGAAGACATGGATCGAGCGCGGATGATACAAGGCATGGGCATAGACTTGATAGTAAGCCCAGCACATGTGGCCGCGATGGTTTTTGAAAATGCGATAGCGCTTCCAGGCACCACTTCAGTGCTGATTTCTGGAACAATCACTCGGGCGGTTGAAGTAGATGTGTCGGAGAATTCCAAGGCGAAGAACAAGAAGATCGCAGACCTCTCAATACCGGTCGGATGCGTGGTCGCTGCTATATACCGTAAGGGTAAGCTAATCATCCCGCGGGGCGGCACCGAGATCAAGGAAGGAGATGTCGTGGCTATGATAGGGGAGGAAAAAGCTCTGAGAAAACTCGTGGAGATCCTGAAGGGATCGTGATGGGCCTTAGAAAGTTTAGCCTCGTAAATTTCCTGAAGAAGAACTTTAACTTCATTGCAGGCATCTTCAGCGAAATCGGCTTAACTTTGTTGATCATTGCCGTTGCCATGCTCATCTGCCTGCTGCTGGTGTTTATAAAATCCGCTCTGTAGGTGCGACCTTGATACCCGCGCTGACGAGAGAGGACCTGAAAGTCATCGGGTTTAATCTATGCAGGTTTGGCAACATCATCGGCTTGTTGCTCCTCGTGCCAATCATCGTGGCCGTGATTTACAAGGAGTTCGACATTATCCCACACTTCCTCATAGCTTCTTCGATAACGTTTATCCTATGCAACGTGGGTATCCACTTTTTACACACAAAAAAGGAGATGGAGCTGAAACACGCTCTCTGTTTCGCGGCCCTGATATGGATTTTTAGCATGTTGTTGGCGGCGCTCCCCTTTTGGTCAACTGGGAGCGTCAACTCCTACCTAGATGCGAATTTTGACGCGATGAGTGGCTTCACGACAACCGGCCTAACACTTGTACGAGATATAGATCATTTGCCATACAGCGTCAATTTTTACCGCCACTTCCTCCAGTTTGTGGGCGGCGTCGGCATCATCGTTGTTTCGTTGACAATTTTGGCACGGAGTGAAATAAGCTCAGTTCTTGCTTTCAGGGGAGAGGCCCGAAGCATGGGGATCAGGCCAAATGTTGTACGGACCTCGCGCGTGATCTTGGGCATCGCCGTCACTTTTATGGTGGTTGGCGCCATCCTCTTTACAATCGCCGGCATCAAAGAGGGTGCGGATGTTGGCACTTCTATTTTTGACGGTCTCAACTACTCCATGTCGGCGTATGGCA
>CAZKGC010000077.1:0-4582 GCA_964552335.1 Hadarchaeota archaeon (SeqCode) | reverse complement strand
CCTTCTTCAGGTGCACCCAAAAATGTCGATGGTATGTAACTGATGAAGACGTTCGTGATGGACATTGCGACTATCAGGGCCACTATGTTGAGTGAGACGAGCGAGGATCCTGCGGCGAGCGCGACGAAAAATGGGGTGAGGTTGTTCGTGTGGAGGACGGGGATCAGCCCGGTAACCACGCCCAACCCCACGCCCGCCAAAACACAGATGAGCAACTCCAGCATCTACGCGGCCTCTACAGGGTGCAGGTGAGAGGCGTCCACGACTCTGAGTTCGAGCTTGCCGTCGTAAAGCTGTAGCCATCCGTCCACGCGCACAGTTGTGCCCACATGCGGTTCAGGCAGGCCATTGTCCATTATCCAGTACGGGATGAATGCGGACAGCTGGCTCCCGTCCTCCCGCAAGGTGAGAATCATGTTTCCCCTCCCCACTATCTCGCGCTCGACTATCGTGCCCTGCACTTTCACAGGTATTCCAGCGTTTTCCTCACTTAGGCTCGATATTTTAATGGGCGGTGTGTGGACAACCTTCACATCACCTGCCTGATCAGGAACGACCTCCAGATCGCCTTGATAGAGCACGACTTCGCCAGTAACCTCCATCACATCTAGAAGTTCGATGGACTCACTCAGCTCTGCCTGCAGCCTAGAAAATATTGGAACGCTGACCACTCCTCCGGAATCGTCGCGTAGCTTAAGAAAGATGTGGCCCTCCTCATGTCTCCGAAAGTCGACCACCTGCCCGGAAATCACCACATTCAAGCCGATGAACCCGTTGTCCAAACTCGCGATTGGAGTGATCCGCGGGCGGGTGGATAAGGCTCCAGCGTAGATGGCCGCCAAGCCCGTTAACGAGCAGATAAGGCCCAGCCTCGTTATGGTTTTATCGTCCATTTTTTCCCGCCGAGGCTTTGAGTGGAGGTTCTTTATAAGGGAGAAAATTCGAAGAGTGAAATTCATCGGGGATCTGTTGAGAGCCGTAGCTGTTTTTAAAACAACAGATAAACTAATTGTGGTGTTGGATTGCACAAGCTCTTTATCCTAGGATTGCTGTTAGCCATACTAGTCTTACCGCCGCCTGTGAGCGCCGATGAAGCGACCAATTCCACCGTCTACACTATCGAACAAACCCATCAGCTGCCGAACAACGGCACAACGGCGGCGTTTAATGTGAGGGCAACAATAATCCTGTTTGATAACTACACCGAGTACGCGGGCCAGCAGGTCTTGGACGAGGCGATCGAGGTCGATGGTGTTCCAGTCGTCTTCGATGGCGTGGAAAATACAATAACGGAGACCGGAGAGAACCGCATAGCCAGTATTTTCTTGGGGACGATCAACCCGGGTTTCGCGAAAACCATCACCAATACAATCATGGTGACTCAGGTTGGCCCCATCGACGAAAGCGAGGTTCAGGGGAGTATCCCGGACAGTATGATAGAGTACACCCAGCCGATCGCCTACCTGTGGGAAAGCGACGATCCCGCGATCATGGCAGAGGCGTCCGAGTTGACTGCGGGAGAACCCAACATTTACTATAAGGCTAAAGCTATCTTCGATTTCGTGAAAAGTTATTTGACATATGAACCGTTTGAGAATGAACACAGCGCCCTCTGGGCCTACAACAGTCAGAGGGGGGACTGTAGCGAGTTCACCCATCTGTTTTCTGCTCTTTGCCGGGCGGCGGGCATACCAACTAGATTTGTAGCTGGTTATGGGTACAATCCTCTAGCAGGCGAGGACCTCATGGTTCAGGGGCATGCTTTTGCATTTGTCTACTTTCCAAATGTCGGGTGGACCCCAATGGATCTGATATGGGGATATCCTCAAGGAGAGTTTGCCATGCTCAACAAGGATCACATAATTAAGCTGATGAGCTACGGTCCGAACTTGGTCAGAGGTGAGAATATCCGCATCCCGGGTAACATGTGGAATTACAGCCCCAGTGGACTAAACCTACAACTTGTGTCGACGGGGCAAATTGTGCGTGAAACTGAAGTAGAGTCCCTGATAAACACCGCGACATTAATCGAAGGCGATATTTGGGAATTCTACGTGACGGTGACGAATACAGGCGTACAACCCGTGACGAATATTAATGTTGAGTTGGTCGCAGACAACACATACTTCGAAGTCCCAGGAGTTCAAAGCATAAACAGTTTAGAGCCTGGCCACAATCAACCCTTAACATTTGATGTCGAGGTAAAGGAAAGTGTGAGAAATAGTATAGTAACGGCCCATGTGAGCTACGATTGCGTCTACGGGACATTTTTTGATGAGGGGCAAACAATAGTGAGTGCCACCTTGCCAACAGAAACGGAGACCACAACCACGCCCACGCAAACAGGGACAACAACCTCTCCCACACCAACAAGTACCACAACTACGCCAACCACCACAACAACCACGACAACAACCACCACATCACCAACGCAGACAGGTACCACAACCACTTCCACGCAAACAGGGACAACAACCTCGCCCACGCAGACGATTACCACAACTTCGCCGCCGACAGAGGGGCCAATTAACTATTTGGTGTTTTTGATAGTTGCAATCGTGATCGTGGGCGTGGTAGCGGGAGTTGTTGTGGCGCTGCGCCGCCGATGAAGTTTTATATGTGTGTCTTAAACTAGATTTGATACTTATGTATGGTTTCACAGGTACGATAGTCGGCGTGCGGTGCAAAGATGGCATCGCCTTGGCCTCGGATACCCGGGGAACGGCTTATTACTTGGTACTGAGCAAGCGGGTCCAGAAGATCTTCAAGCTCGAGGAGCGCATAGGGGCGGCGATCTCCGGGAGCTCGGGCGACATCCAGAGCTTGGTGGGCCTGCTCAGGGCGGAGGCCAACCTGTACCGGCTTAACCACGAGCGGCCGATTTCGACCAAGAGCCTAGCGCAGATGGCGGCGAACCTCCTCCACGGACGCAGAGTTTTTCCCTACATCGTCGCAGGCGTGATTTCCGGCTTGGACGATGATGGTCCGCGCCTCTACTTCTTGGATCCAATTGGGGGAAAGCTGGAGGAGGAAAAGTTCGCGAGTGCCGGAACGGGGTCGACGATAGCGTACGGTGTGCTCGAACAACAGTATCGCGATGGCATGGAATTGGAGGAAGGGGCAAAGCTGGCGGCGCAGTCGATCCGAACTGCGATCGAGCGGGACGCGGCGACTGGAGACAAGATAGTAGTCACGCTCATCGATGAAAAGGGCTACCGTGAGCTCACAGAAGGGGAAGTCAAGAAACTCCTCAAGGAAGCCTAATTCTCGCGAGTTCGATCTGGTTCATTACTTGTTGGGCGATAGGGAAGAACGTGGAAAAACAGAGTGGCGACGATATCATCTGTATGCTTGATGAAAATTTAGAGACTAATGCGTGAAACTTTTTATCTCGGAGCATCTAAAAGAGATGGTGTTATCACATGGTGGATTATCTATTCGTTTCAGACTTCGACAAGACGTTAAGCATAGACGACGCTGGGTTACTGTTGAGTCTGAAGTTGGGGCTCACCAGAGAGGACTTCGAAGAGAAAATTGAGAGCCTGAAGAAGAAGAGCCTGGTAAAATTCGGGGCGGAAATACCCTACCTTATCCTTCACGACCCTGATTACATGGGAAAGGTCAATAAGAAAATGCTGCTGGAGGTAGGAAAGGAGATCAAGCTGAAAAAACATCTCTTGGAATTAGTAAAAGTTCTAGACCAAGGGGTAAAGGGCAAGCGTTTCTCCACCCATGTGATTTCAGCTGCCCCGCAGGAGGTCGTCCAGAAAGCGCTTGAGGGGATCTTGCCGCACGAGAATGTTCACGGGACTACTTTCGTCTACGACAAAAGGGGCACTGTTGTTGGTGTGGAGAAGGCAGCCGCAGGGGCCGCGAAGGTTGACATCCTAGAAGTAATTCGGAAAAAAGAGAAGGTTCCTCTAGATCGGGCTATTTATGTCGGTGATGGGTTTTCGGACATGTACATCATTCTCTATTTACGGACTTATCACGGCTACACAATCGGAGTTACCCAAGCTTCCTATCTGGGAAACATCTGTAGGAAGACGATAATCTCAAATGATGCTTTAAGTCTCCTTGCCCCTATTCTAGAAAACATCCTCGGATTATCGCATCAAGAGATCAAGGAATTTTATGAGAAAATAGGCCATCCCATTCAGACTTGGGAAAAAGCCAAAGTTGAGTGGTTTGACTTCGGGACTGAGTCCAGATAGGGACTTAATCATGGCGCAGATGTTCAAGAGCAAAGGCGCAGGATGTGCGGATAAATCCAACTACTTTTAAATCTTAGGTGTGTAAATTAGGAGGGGAAATAAATGTGGCTAATAGTGTTCTTGGTAGCGATTATTGTTGCCCTCATAGTCTGGATAATTTTCTTCTGGGGCAGCGGTGCTTACAAGCAGCGCAGGCTTAACCAAGAAATTGGCGCGTTGCGCGGAGAGTTGCAAAGGACACAGGAGATAAATGATGCCCTCAGGAAGAGTCTGGGGGCGGGAGCGGGGTCACGGATTAAACAGTACGGGAACCTAGCCGAGTTCGTCAGGGACTTGGAGAGCTTGAGGTGCGCGATAGCTGGCTCGAA
>CAZKGC010000076.1:0-4824 GCA_964552335.1 Hadarchaeota archaeon (SeqCode) | reverse complement strand
CGTCCTCGGCCTTGCCCCTTGACATTATCTTGTTCATCTCGAGAAGGTTGATTCCTAAAACTGTGGGCTGCTTGACGTTGTACTCCACGAACGCGGTTGCGGGTAGCTCGAAGTCCACGAGCGCGATATGTGAAGGATCCATCGCTTTCATCTTGATTCCCTCAGGGGTGAATTTGAAGGCCGCCTCCTCGATGAGGTTGACCATCATCCCAATGCATGTCTTCAAAACTTTAGACTCCGCCATCCTGACGCTGACCATAGCCTACCCTCCAGCAAGCTCGCGCTCTAATTTCTCAACCTCGTTTCTGACTTCCCTGTATAGTCCAAAGTCCAGCCCATCAACCTTTTGTACAATCTCAGCGTGTAGCTCGTTCGTTCCTGAGACACTTAGCGGCATCCCAAATATCCTAACTTTCGAGCCCACCTCGATACCCTCCACTACAGCTGGATCGTCGAAAATGACTGTCAGGTGCCCGGAGCCATCATCCAACGTGAACTCCGTTTCCTTTTTGTCCACCACTAAACCCACCACCCTCACGCGCTCGTCGCCAATTTTTATTTCAGAAATCTTTCGGGGGCGAGCCGATCCTATTCGAGTTCGGATTTCCTCCACCGCGAAACCACCTAGCTGTATTCCCTCCATACTTTCCCACACTTCACGCAACGGTAAAAACGTGTCGATGGTTCGTCACCAGCCCGCGTTTGCCGCAACCACCAGTACGCGACATCGTGACCGCAGCTTGGACATCGGGCCCGCGTGGTTGGGAGGGTCGGTTCTGTTTTTTCATCCACAACAGTTATGTTCTCTTCATGTCCGGCCTTCTTGACAACCCTGTAATCCTCTAGTTTTTCTCCTTTTTCAGTATAACCACATGAATTACACACGATTGTCACGCCATTATCGGTCTTCTTAGGTAGCATCAGCTTACCACATTTTGGACAGAATTGCATGTGCTCACCTCAAACCCGCATCCTTTAAAATATTTGCGTGATCAAACGCCAGCTCTTCCCAAGGAATTCTTTTGAAAATTTTGGCCTTGTCGGCGTCGCTTGCGACTTCCAGTTTTCCACCGACCCGCTGCGCCAAAAAACATACGCTAACGACATGTCCTCGGGGGTCGCGCTTGGGATCAGAATAAACGCCGAGTAAATCCCGTAATTTAACCTTCAGCCCTGTTTCCTCTCTGGCCTCACGCACCGCCGCAAGCTCAACTCTTTCACCGTAGCGCACGAAACCGCCTGGCAGCGCCCACTTCCCCCGGTAGGGCTCATTTTTGCGCCTGACTAATACCACCCCTCCTTTGTACCTGATAATCACATCAGTTGCCAACATGGGATTTTGCCTGACCATATCACCTCCCCTGGAACCACAGCGAGATGTAACCTAATTTTGGAATCACGAAAACCACCTTACCAAGTATCTGATTTGGGCTAATCGGATAGTCCCCCGAAACCCTTACATTAACTTCATAAAAGTATTCATATGATTGTGAATTGGCGTCACCCTTCGTCCTTAGCCTTACCCCCCCGTTTTCTTCCCATATCTCCACAACGCGGTGCGTCAGTGGGGTAACGTCTGGGCCCCTATCGATTATCAAAACATCGCCGATTGCTATCCCGGATACTGAGTTTACCCCCTGGATGATGAGTAGGTCCCCACGTTCAAATCCCCCCTGAATTGGAAATTTGTAGGAGTTATCCCCCAGGGCAGTATAGTAATCCCGCCATCCCTCTCCATCATGTTTCATGCTTCCGGAGGTCACGGCCATCCAAAAGGAATCTGTGCGAAGAGCCAATGTTAGACTACCAATAAACGTGAAGTAGAAGATGCCCAAGAGCAGGAGGAACACGAGTATATCCCTCACTATTGTGTGCCCTAAAAATCTAAGCATGAGCTTTTTTGTCCTCGATGCGTGACGCCGGATTTTTGATCTGCGTTTAAACCCTGCCATAACTCTCTCCTCGCACGATTGCGGTGGCGATCAGGTGTGCAACCCTCAAAGGCTCAGGGACGAGACTGCGAGTCGAACTCATCTTGACCACGCTCTCGGCGTCCGCGCGTTTGATCCCTACGAGTTGCATGTAGATAGGCTTCCCACGACTTTTGGTCCTCACCGGATAAATTTTACCGAGCTCCCTAAGTGTCTTCCACCTCTCACGCCATTCCGGTAGGTGCTTGAGCGCCTTGCGAATGTCCGTCATGTTTGGGAGTTCGCGCGAAATCACTATCACCGGCAGGCCCGTTTTTCTAAAAACCTCTTTGGCGTCGAGCACATTAAACCCCGCGAAGGTCGCACCGTCCGCCATAAGGACCCTGAGCTGTCCTCGGTGACGGCTTCTGTTCACCATATCAATCAGACGCTCAGTCACATCTGTCCCATCCTGCTTGATTTGAGTGCTTAGAACCCCTTCGAGCCATCGCCCTCCCCTGAAGACCGCGCCAACAAGTGGAACCTCGCCTTTCGACTTGGGCTCAAACGGCCCATCGTCCACCCCCAAAATCCTTATCTCTGGCTTTATTTGCCAGAACCTGACTTCCCGCAACTAGAGCACCAAAAAACTTTCGCTACTGTTTCTTAAGCACTTTCTGGAGTTGCTTGCGCAGATCCTCAAGCTGCTCTACTATTCGGCCAGCTGCGTCCGACAAGGCGCGCTCGGGAGACTTGCCCCTTTTTATTTCCACATAAAATTTTGGAGACTCGGTCAAAGGATGTTCTATTGTGTAAGCAGCGGACACCACATTTTCGTCCTTGTTCAGCTCCTCGCGCAGGAGGTTGCAAAGGGTATGGTTTTCCCCCACTATTTTCACCAGGAGAGTTCCATTTTCCTTTTTCACAAGTTCCAGTTCCATGGGTTCATCTTCCTTAACTTCTTCCTCTTTTTTATTACTATTTTGGTGTGATGATTTCTCTTATTTTTAGTTCCAGCCTTCTGATGTCCTTACCCGTACCGTGGGCGACTATTCTGACTGATCCTGGTCTGGACTCGGCCTCCAGATCCATGTCAAACGTGCCAAGTTTTTTCATTAAATCCAGCATCTGGGCCGTGTCCCGCACCCGCAAGTTGAACACCCGCTTTATCTTGGGCATTAAAGTATCCCTTTCCGGTAGTCGTTGGCCAGATTCCTGAACTCGACGTTCTCACAGTTGGGGCAACGCAACTTTGTGCCCTCACGCTCAAGAAATTCTCTGCATCTAGAACATCTTGCAACTATCACCCCAAGATCTTCGCCCGCGGTAGTAAGCTGAACAGGCTCCCTGCGTGCGTTCAGGACCTTAGCTCGAACAATGTCGCCGGGCCTGAACTGCGTGCTGAGATCTTTTACATAACCTGTGTGTGTATGCGAGATATGGATCGTTCCTGAGTTTGGGAGGGGAAGCTCCCGCCCTTCCCTGCCGCGTATGGCCCCGATAAAAACATTTGTGGACTGGTCCCTGACCTCCTCAATCCGACATACCACAACATCTCCGTGCTTTAGAACGGGTGGCCCGAGGATGCGGGAAAATACCGAGACGTGCTTCGTCCGGACATCGGCAAGTACAACGCCGACACTGGAAGAATAAATCTTACCACTTTCTTCATAGGTTCCATCACTGGGGACGAATTCTTCCGTGGTCGCAAGAAAATCCCCCGGAACGACGAAATCGCCAGTTTTTACTTCTACCATATGGGTCCCATCCTAACTAATCTAACTTGAACTTAAATCTTCCCCACTGACTTCATCCATTTTGTAGGGCTCGAACTTTGCCTCCCCCAGCATGACGCGGGCTTCAAAAGGAGTCAGAACTGGGCGCTCAAATCGCTCAATGTCGTCGATTGGTATTCGTGGGCAGGCGGTACAAACAAATGCATCAAATCTAAAATCATTCAGCTCTTCCGGTCTTACTTCATCGACTAGGAGTAAGTGGGCATCGCGACCCGCACGCTTGAAACTCTCGACCAACCCCGATGCGAGATTCAAACGGGTTTGTCCGGGCTTGGTACTTACTATTACACCGAATCGTGCGCCCATCGCTGCTCTGGCTATCATCGCCTTTCTGTCGCGAAGAAAGTCATCGATGTCCGGAGAAATCAACTTAGAATACCCAGAAATAGGATTCACCGTTAAAACCTGCTTCCCGGTCGCAAGCGCAGCGCCGATGGGGTGAAAGTTACCCGTACCGAGATAAAGAAAACCGTCCACATGTGAGACGACCGAACGAGCGCAACTGAAATCGCAACCTAGGAGTTGTCCAGGATACTTCACCCGCGGCCCGGGCCTGCCGATAAAAGGTTTGAGCCCATGCGAACGAAGGAGATTAGCGACTTTTTTCAGATATTTAATGTGCTGAACGTTGGTAAGCAACCCCACGCGCTTGAATTTTATCTGAGGCAGCGCCTGCTCGACGGTTTCCATCGGGTCGACAGGCATACGTGCTTCGACATAAAGGATCGGCAGGCAGGTGGGTATCCTCATGTCCGAGTGTCCGTAGTGCACGAGCACATCGCACCCGAGGAGTTTGGCCCGGACATCGGCCGGGTCGCATGCCCCATAACAGCTGTCCGCCAGCACAAGTGCCTCAACTCCCGCGCTGTCAAAGGTCTGCTTAATCTCAGGCAAGTATTGTCTTAGGCCAGCTGGGAGCTGAATCGCGGCCCGTTTTGCCCTGCACCTTTTTAGGAATGATTTGACACTTGCCTCTTCAAGGTCATATATCTCATGCGCGCGCAAAGTTGTCCCCCAAACTGAAAAATACCGCCGCTAGCACAAAAAAGTAACGGAGTGCCCCTTGAGTGCGATTTTCCCGCATTTTTAGGGAAGCGTTAAAGTTTTATTGTATGCCA
>CAZKGC010000075.1:901-5057 GCA_964552335.1 Hadarchaeota archaeon (SeqCode) | reverse complement strand
GCGGCCTCCGACATCCGCGCAACCCTGAAGCCATCCATCGTCGCCTCAAGCGCCCTGATCGAGTCAGTTTCGACAACGGTCACGATAGCGCCAAGCCCCTTAGCCCGCGAGGCTATTCCGCGCCCCACGAAACCATATCCCACCACCACGATCTGCTTGCCGGCTATCAGCGTGTTCGTGGCCGCCATTATCCCTTGGAGGGTGGACTCCGCGGTCCCAAACCGGTTGTCGAAAAGACGCTTCGCGGGAGTGTCGTTGACCGCGATTACTGGAAACTTCAACTTGCCCTCGGCCGCCATTATCCGTAGCCTGTTCACCCCTGTGGTGGTTTCTTCGGATGCCCCTCTAACGCGCTCTAGAAGCTCGGTGCGCTCCGTGTGGACGAGTGAGATGAGGTCGGCACCGTCATCGATCAAGATATCCGGCCCGCTGTCCAGCACGCGATTTAGGTTGTTGTAGTATTCCCGAGAGGTTTCTCCCCGCCACGCGTAAACGTTTATGCCATCCTTCGCGAGCGCGGCGGCCACTTCATCCCGCGTGGAGAGCGGGTTGCAGCTCGTTATCGCCACCTTAGCGCCCGCGGCTACGAGAGCCCGGACGAGCACGGCAGTCTTGGCCTCGGTGTGAAGGGCCGCTGCCACAGTCACCCCCTCCAACGATTTCGCGCGCGATAGCTCACGACGGATTGTCGCAAGCACCGGCATGTGGCGCTCGGCCCAGTCGATCATGAGCTCACCCTTTGGCGCGAGCTTGATGTCCTTGACCTTGAATTTCATTTCGATGCCCTCCGTTTGCTGACCAAGTCTTCGGCTGCCTCCTGGGCCCTCCTCAAAATCTCTTCTTCATCTAACGTTAACACCTTTCGCCCCTGCATCAGGATTTTTCCATCGACCAGCACCGTGTCCACATCCCCGCCATTGGCAGAATAAACGAGATTTGAGATAACGCTATGCACGGGCGTGAGGTGGGGCTTCTTCAAATTCACGATTATCAGATCAGCCTTTTTCCCGGCCTCTATCGAACCGATTTCTTTGTCCCACCGAAGCGCCTTTGCACCTCCCATTGTGGCCATCGTCAGGACCTCGTTTGCGCTGACCACGGTCGGGTCCGATTCCCGTACCTTATGCACAAGGCTGCAAACTTTCATCTCTTCGAACATGTCGAGATTGCTGCTGCTGGCGCATCCGTCCGTGCCTATCGCCACCACTATGCCATTTTTGAGGTACTTCGTGACTGGCGCAATCCCGGACGCCAGCTTCATGTTGCTGACCGGGTTGTGCGCGACCTTCACGTCATTTTTCCTTGCCAGATCTATTTCCTCATCTGTCAGGTGCACGCAGTGGGCAGCCAAAATTTCCGGCCCCAAGAAGCCTATTTCATCCAGGTATATGAACGGCCTTTTCCCATATTTTTTCTCTACTACCTCGACATCTCCCCTGACAGTTTCTGACAGGTGAATGTGGATGCCAACTTTGTGTTTTTTTGCCAGCTCTTTTATCTCGATCAGGCATTCCTTGGAGCAGGTGTATGGAGCATGGGGACCGTACATCGTTATTATCCTGCCACCCGCACTGCCATGATAGTTTTTTATCAGCTCCGTGCCCTTCCTTATCTCGCTCTTCCTCAATTTGGGGTCATCTTTATCGATTATGCCGTAGGAGAGGGCAGCCCTGAGCCCGGATTCCTTGACGGCTTTTGCGACCTCCTCCATGAAAAAATATAGGTCGGCGAAACAAGTTGTGCCTGATTTTATCATTTCCAAACAACCGAGCAAGGCACCGACATGCACATGCTTCGGAGTCAGGTGCGCCTCCGTGGGCCAGATCTCGTTCTCCAGCCAAAGTTTCAGCGGCATGTCGTCCGCGATTCCCCGCAGCAATGTCATCGGTAGGTGTGTGTGGGCGTTGATCAAACCGGGCAGAACAGCCTTCCCCCGGGCGTCGATGACCACATCCGCTTTCTCTTTGATTTCCTTTCCCACCGCGGTAATTTTATTGCCCTCAATCGCGACCGAGCCGCGCTCAGATACCTGCCGCTGAGGATCCATCGTGATCAGATGGCCGCCTTTGATCAAGATGTCGGCCAAACTTCCACCTAACCCCTAATCGCTTTGGCTATCGTGCGCCCGAACTCGCGCGCCGCTGCTGGGCCGTTTGCTGTTATTACGTTTCCGTCGACTTCCACGGGTTTCCCTGTATAGGTGGCTCCCTTGCTTTCAATCTTCTCGATGTACTCGCCATCCCAAACCGTCGCGCGCTTGTCCTTAAGCACTCCGGCGTTGGCGAGGATAACCGGTGCAATGCAAATGGCGCAGACCTTCTTCCCCTTCTTGAAAGCCTCGCCTGCTATGGAGAGCGCGCACCTGTCGTTGAAATAAATAGCAGAGCCCGGACCGCCCACAAAAACCACGGCATCATAATCGTCGACCTTCACCTGGTCCAGTTTTAAATCCACATTCACTCTCGCACCCAACTTGCCTCTTGCCTCGCCCGTTTTAGAACTCGCTATGATAGTTTTCACTCCGGCGCGTTCCAGTTCCTCCTTCGTGTGCAGGAGTTCCTCGTCCCTGAAGTTCTCGGGCGCAATTACCATCAAAACTCGCTTTCCGGCCAAGGTTTTACCTCCATTGCTATGAATATCGCAGGGGGTTTAATATTATCACCGTTCAAAGAGAGAGGGGAAAAACATGGCGAAATTCTACGTCACCACGCCGATCTACTACATCAACGCGGTGCCCCACATCGGGCATGCCTACACTACCGTGGTAGCGGATGTCATCGCTCGCTGGCACCGCCTGCGGGGAGATGATGTCTTCTTCCTTACTGGACTGGACGAAAATTCAGTCAAGACGGTCGAGGCGGCAAGGGGGAAAAATTTCAAGGACATTCAAACCTACGCGGACTCGATGGCGAAGTTGTGGGTCGGCGTCTGGAAATTACTTGACATAAGCCACGACGATTTTATCCGCACCACCCAGGAGCGGCACCACCGGAACGTGTACGAGCTGTTCGAACTGATCAAGGAACGTGGAGATATCTACAAGGGCGTGTATGAGGGGCTCTACTGCGAGGGGTGCGAGGCCTACCTAACAGAGGACGAGCTTGTCGACGGGAAATGCCCCCTACACCAGAAAAGGCCGAAGCGGGTGAAGGAGGAGAATTACTTTTTCAGACTCTCGAAATATCAGGACCGAATCCTGAAGCATATTGAAGCCAACCCGGAATTCATCCAACCGGTGGCGCGCCGGAACGAGGTCGTGAGCTTCCTGAAGGGAGGACTTAAAGACGTGAGCATCACCCGCCCGAAGCTCGAGTGGGGGATAAAAACTCCAGAGGACCCGACTCAGACCATCTGGGTTTGGTTCGACGCATTGTGTAACTATCTTTTGCCGCGGGACTATTGGCCGGCGGATATTCACATCATCGCGAAGGATATCCTGCGTTTTCATTGCATCGTCTGGCCCGGCATGTTGCTCTCGGGCGGGTACAAGCTACCAAAGAAAATCTTCGCCCATGGTTTCTTGACCGTCGATGGGAAGAAAATCAGCAAATCACTTGGAAACGTCATAGACCCGGCTTACCTCGTGGAAAAGTATTCAGCCGATGTGTTGCGGTATTTCTTGGTTCGCGAGGTTTCCTTCGGTCAGGATGGAGATTTTTCCGAGGGCAGCCTGCGCACGAGGCTTAACGACGAGCTCGCGGATGTGCTGGGGAACTTCGTCCACCGTGTCCTGACCTTCACCAGAGATCGTTTCGGCGGCAAAGTGCCGGAGGGAAAGCTTGACAAAAAGTTAGAGGCAGAGATTCATGAACGGGTACAAAAGATTGAACAGCTGCTCGAGGAACTGAAAGTTACTCAGGCCCTTGAGGAGATCATGGCGATTGCCAAGCGGGGAAACGAGTACTTCCAGTCCTGCAAGCCCTGGGAGGCGATAAAGAGCAAACCGGAGAAGGCCGCGAGCTGCCTCCTCAACTGCGCGAACCTCGTGAAGGTCTTATGCGTTGTCCTCACGCCATTCATACCTTCAACATCCACAAACTTGGCCAAACAGCTCGGTGTGAAGGTGACCAGCTGGAAGCAGGCAAGGGAATTCGACATAAAGCCCGGCCACCGGATAGGGGAGCCGTCCGTCATATTCACAAAGGTTAAGGCGAAC
>CAZKGC010000075.1:0-891 GCA_964552335.1 Hadarchaeota archaeon (SeqCode) | reverse complement strand
GTTGGATATCCGAATCGGCCGGGTGAAATCCGCGCAAAAGGTCTCGAATTCCAAGAAACTTCTGAAGCTCGAGGTCGAGGTCGGGGAGGAGCTGCGCACGCTCGTCGCGGGAATCGCCGAGCACTATTCCCCCGAAGAGCTCGTCGGCAAATTTATCGCTGTGGTAGTGAACCTCGAGCCGACAAAGTTGATGGGGATAACCTCCCAGGGAATGCTTCTGGCGGCCGAGGACGAGAAAGGGATCTCCCTGCTGCTGGCGGACAAGCCCATCAAGCCAGGTTCCAAGGTGAGGTAATTGCTGCGGCTGGACCTGCACCTGCACACTTCTCGCTCTTACGACGGCCACTGCTCGGTTGATGAGGTGGTTGCAGCCGCCAAAGCAAGGGGACTGGACGGCGTAGCGATCACCGACCACAACTCGATTGCCGGACATCAGGAGGCGAAGAAATATTCAAAGAGTGGGTTTTTGGTCATCCCAGGTGTCGAGGTGTCGAGCGCTGACGGCCACATAGTGGGGCTCGGCGTCAGCAAGTTAATCCCTCGTGATCTATCTGCAAAGGAAACTGTTGAACGAATAAAGGAGCAGGGCGGAATTGCCATCGCCGCGCACCCTTTCGCGTTGGGGTGCAGGCCGGGCCTCGTTTACAAGGCCAAGTTCGACGCGATCGAGGTCTTGAACTCACGAGCGTTCTTACTGAGCAACCCGCTCGCCCGCAGGTTCGCCGAGCAGAATAAGATGCCAATGGTCGGGGGGTCCGATGCCCACCGCCGCGACGAGATAGGCCTAGCATACACAACAGTTGATTGCGAGCCGAGAACAGAATTAATCCTAGAAGAAATCAAAACGGGAAAGTCATCGGCCTCGGGGCGGGCCATTCCTCTCCCGAGCCT
>CAZKGC010000074.1:0-5091 GCA_964552335.1 Hadarchaeota archaeon (SeqCode) | reverse complement strand
GTTTTTTAACTATCTCCTCGCAGGAGGGCGAGCAGACGAACTTGTCCGGTTCGACCGGCTTTCCGCAGACTATGCAGTGCTTGTGATCCTCGATCATGCCGACACACAACCTTTAGCATAATTTGGATGGTTCCTTATAAAGTATGCGCAGGTGGTAAAAATTAACAGTTTTCGTGCATTCAGATCGACAACCACACCACGATTTATCTTCTTTATAAACGACCTCCACCCAAAGCCTCGGCGGGCAAATGGCAGTTAGAGAACTACCAAAGGTAAAAATCGGCGATAAGCCCTATTACCAAGACGACCGGTTAGAAGAATTTAGAGCAGTAGATAACCCACACGATAGAATTCATTTTAGTGACATGCCTAATTCAGAGGGGCTCTCTATTCTTGATTTGAAAAATCTTTCTGTATTTTTGTCCATAAAATAAACGTAACAACCTTTCATTCCCCTGCTTAATAATGTTCGATAAGTATTCTTCACCAAATTTATGAATTTGTTTTTGGATCTTTTTACGACTGAATCCGCAGAGTTTTCAGGGTGCCCTTCCCATTTTTGTGTGTCGAGATTATAGACAAGATCCTTCCCAAATATTACTCCGACGTAGTCAAATTCAAATCCCTGCGCAGTATATACACAGCCAACTTGGTTTATTCCTCGTGGGTCGTACGCCCAAAGGAGAGCTTTTGGTATGCCTCGTGCTAGCCTCTTAGCTTCAGGTCTTGCATTCCACGGCCGCGCGTAGTCCTCAATAATAACATCGTTCTTCAAATTTCCGTCTTCTTTAGGTTTTGACCATTTCCAACAGAAACCGGCAGTTACCCTTCCAGTAAAACCCTCTCGCACTTTTTCTGTTATAGCATCTTCGAGTTCTTCAGGACTTTCGAATATCTTGAAATCGAAAACCTCGCTTTGGTTCCATACGACATTTGCGGTTCTTTCAATTCCTATAGTGTTATCTATCCAATCCACAAAAGCTTTAGAGCCACCACATCTGAACTGGGTTTCTAATTCATACTCAAAGATTTTGCAATTGTTCGTTTTTGCATATTCTTTAATGTACTGGGAAGACCCTATCTCCTGCGGACGCACTATCTGCTTATCGTCAATAAAAAATACAGAAACTTTTGCTGCATTGATTAGCTCGGCTATCTGAGGAGCGCCCGATTTTTTAATGCGTGGAGTATATCTACTGTAACTTGTTTCTCTTAATCTATGTGCTTCGTCACATATTAGAACATCTACTACATTATTTTCTGCTTCAGAGTAACTGTTGAAATATTTGAATTGAGCTGATCCACGTAAACCAATTATCTGTCTTAAAGTCTGAGTAAACGCGCGAGAACCTGTAGCATAATGGGTGTTGTATCCTTTCAAGAGCAAATCAGCCATGAGGTTGATGGCAATTACAGATTTTCCCGTCCCAGGCCCGCCTTTGACAACAATTACGGTTTTTTGTTTGTCGTGAAATCCTTCTTTGGCGCATGCAAAGGCTTTATCGTAAACGACCAGTTGTTCATCTAAAAGAATGTATTCTGGCTTGCCTTTGATAACATTTCCAACATGGTCCATCAACTTTTTGCTGGGCCGATATTTGCTTTCTTCTATCTTCTTTAGAACTTCTATTCCTTCCCCGATTTCCAGTTTTATGGTTAAGTATTCCTTTAGTCTGTTAACATCATCTGCAGTAAACACTGGGCATTTTTCCATAACCTCTTTGAATTTATCTGAAAAAATAACGTCTTCGGAATAATAATTATAGTTGTGAAGGTACGTACAAGCATTAAGGATAATGGGGTTTGTTTCTGCATAAAATGCTGTATGAGTGTCCTGTAAGTACATTTTATACCGACCCACTTGTGCCGAGGGATGAAGTATTTCTCTCTTAGCGCCTCCAACCCAAGTTATTACTTCGTTTTCGCCGGGCGCATCCTCACATTTTTCCCATTGTTTTAGTTCGATTATGACGGCATTGTCCCTAACACTCTTGTCTCTTCCACAAATTATACAGTCTAGCCTTTTCGAAGAAAGCGGTAATTGATATTCGAGAATGACCCCATGATCCACAAAATTTGCGTATTGAAAAACTTGTGTAATTGCTCTTAATGAGTTCCTCCAAGAATTTACTTCTCCAGGCGAGGGGTTGTATCTGAAGTAGTTAAAAAAAGCCTGTTTGAGTTTTTCCGTTATTTGATTTTGAACAGTATCTTGTATAAATTGTTGTGAGGTTCCAGAGTATAGTCTCATTATTATAACTCCGTATATTTTTTGTTTAACCCTCTAACTTTTTCGATAGCATATCTTTTCTCATTTTTTTCCAGTTTTTTGTTTAGCTCAGTAGTCAAATCTATATTGTATCTTTGAGCCAATCTTAAAATAAAATACAATATATCTGCCATTTCTTCGGATATATCTTCCTTTTTTTCGGCGTTACCAAACATCTCTTCGACTTCTTTTTCAGATTTAAATCTGAAATGCTCCAGAAGCTCAGAAGCCTCTGTTATAATCCCTATTGCGAGATTTTTGGCATCATGGTATTGATTCCAATCTCTATCCTCGCAAAATTTCTTAATTTTTTCTTTCAATTTGTTGACGGTTGTTTTATTATCCATATTTTACACACCTTTTCTCTGCCACCAACAAACTAAGTGTTTAGTACCGTAAATATTGTACTTTAAACAAACTGAAGATTATAAGTTAGAAAAATCGGCTTAACGAGGCGACCGTGCTCAATCACTCGCTCACCGGCACTATCGTCGTGCCGCTGTGATCTGCCCCCTCCAGGATCTTCGGCAGGCGCTTTATCTCGTGCGCCCCCATGACCAATGTATTGAACTTGGACCGCTCGATGAGCTTGGCGGCGATAGGGTCTATTATCATCTTCATCCCGGGTTCGGCCTTCACGGTGGCAAATCGCTTCGCGAGTTCTCTCGTGGTCATGGTCTCGATTTTTTTCGCCTTGGGATCGAGCTTTGGGTCGGCCGTGTAGATACCGTCCACATCGGAGAAGAATATCAGCAGATCAGACCTGCTGGCCTTGGCGAGCATCGCGGCCACGGCATCCGTCGTATGCCCAGGAGTCGTCCCACCCATCACGGGCACCTTGTTTTTGAACACCGACCGCACCGCCGCCTCGATTGTGGTCATCGGTTCCGGTTCAGCGATGTCTCCGAGAGCTGATATGATCATGCGGGCGTGGAGGCGGGTCACATCTATGCCGATTTTGTCGAGGTCGACGTGCGAAGTCCCGAACTTCTGGGCGGCTCCGATGTACATACGGGCCGGGCCCCCACCGCCGGTCACGATGAGAATTTCGTATTTTTTTGACTTGAGCGCATGTACAGTTTTAGCAATTTCTTGAATGAGGTCAATGTCCGGTTTCTCCGGCGCGACTATCGAACCGCCAAAGCATATCGTGACACGCATTGCGCCACCAGATAAGATTCAGGTGCATATTATTAACATTCTCCATCAAAAGTATCCCTGTGATGAAAATGCCGACGGACGGCAAGGCGCGATACCAGTTCAGGCGGATGCTCGAAGATCTGGCGGGCAAGCGGGGCCGAGGCACGGAGCTGATCTCGGTCTACATCAACCCAGATTCCGAGCTGGCGAAGGTCATGCAGCAGCTTCGCGACGAGCAGGGGACCGCTTCCAACATAAAATCCAAGACCACGCGCAAAAACGTCCTGGGCGCGCTCGAGCGGGTCATCCAGTTCCTCCGTACATACACAGAGACCAACCGGAGCCCGCCCTCGCACGGGATGGCGATATTCTGCGGCAATGTCGCGGGAAGGGAGGATGTCTCGGACATCCGGCTCTACTGGATCGAGCCCCCGGAGCCGGTCACGATCAGGATGTACAGGTGCGACCAGGAATTTGTGCTCGAGCCCCTGCAGGATATGCTCCGGGTGAAGGAGAGCGTGGGGCTGCTCGTCATGGACAGGCAGGAGGCCACCCTCGCAACCCTGCGCGGCAAGCATGTGGAGATAGTCAGGAGGCTCACGTCAGGCGTCCCGGGCAAACATGGCAAGGGCGGGCAGTCGGCCAGGCGGTTCGAGCGTCTGAGGGAGATCGCGGTGCACGAGTACTCCAAGCGGGTCGCGGAGGCCGCCAACAAGATATTTCTCCAGATACCTGACATGAAGGCGATCATAGTTGGAGGGCCCGGCCCAACGAAGGAAGATTTTCTGAAGAGCGGGCTCCTGCCAGAAGAGGTGACGAAGAAAATCGCAGGAGTCCTGGACACCGGCTACACGGATGAGCAGGGCATAAAGGAACTCGTAAACAAATCCGGCGAAATCCTGGCAGACCTCGAGATACTGAAGGAAAAGTCCCTCATGCAGCGTTTCATGGAGGAGCTCGTCGCGGGCAAGGGGCTCGTGGCGTATGGGGAGATGGATGTGAGGCAGGCCCTTGAGGCGGGTGCTGTGGAGATGCTTTTGGTCTCAGAGGGTTTCAGAAAGAGGAAGGTGACCGTCCGATGCCAGGCGTGCGGGCATGAGCTGCGTGAAACTACCGACAATATCGAACATTACCGAAGGGAGCTTGCCGGGCGGAGCTGTCCCAACTGCGGCGAGGTGAAACTGGCTCTGGTGGAGGACTGGGATGTCGCCCAGGAGATGCTCGATCTTGCGGAGAAGTTCAACGCGAAGGTGGAGTTCATATCGACCGAGACGGAGGAGGGGAAACAGCTCCAGATCGCCTTCAAGGGGCTGGCGGCCATCCTCAGGTTCAGGTCCGCGGCATAAGCTGGGGAATGTACTCTTAGCCACCCATTTTTTAAACAGCAAATATATATATCTATCAAGACACAAATTTGTACATTGATAGCAGGAGAAAAAGGAGGAGGCTGGACAAGAAAGGCGTGGCACCGAAGAAAATAGAAACAGTTAAATGAGGCAGTTTTAAATGGCTATCTTAGGCATATCCTGCAATTGGGGGGCCAAACGTTTTTCTTATGCTGTCTTAGAAGTAATTAAGAATCGACCAAAAAAAGTCGATCTTGGCGATTTTAAGCTATCCGGGATGGGAGTAGCTTCTATTGATAATTTAATAGAAATCTGGAAAAGAGTATCTGACTTTTG
>CAZKGC010000073.1:0-5141 GCA_964552335.1 Hadarchaeota archaeon (SeqCode) | reverse complement strand
AAAAACTCGAGACCATAAAAGTCGGAGAAAAAAGCATCTCCCAGCTTCTAGCCGAGATGGCGAAGACGGGGTTCCAGGGAAGAAAGCTCGGCGAAGCTGTTGAAGTCTGGGCGGACATGATAAGGGAAAAAGATTTGATGATTTTAATGGGGTACGCTGGTTCGATGAGCACCACCGGCATGTGGAAGATAATCTGTTGGCTCATCGAAAACCGTTACATAGATGTGCTGGTTTCTACTGGCGCGAACATCTCCGAGGACCTACTTGAGGCGATGGGTGGCACTTACTGGCAGGGGAGCCATTTAGTTGACGACGCTGATCTGCTGAAGCACCAGATCGATCGTTTCTACGACGTATATGCGGATGAACTCGAGTACCGAAAAATGGAGAATCTGATCGCGGAGTTCATGATGGGGCTGAACCAGAACCATGACTACTCCTCGCGTGAGTTCCTCTACCAGTTTGGAAAATGGCTATCTGAGCGAGACATCAGGTGCATAGTTTCAACGGCGTACGAGAACAAAGTCCCCATCTTTTGCCCCGCCATCGTCGACAGCGGTTACGGCATCGCCGCCATTACCGCCGCGGGAAAAGGGAAGAACATCAAAATAGACCAGATGAAGGACTTCGGGGAATTCGTTGAATTAGGGGAGAAATACCGGAAAACCGGGGTGGTCTATGTAGGCGGAGGTGTGCCTAAGGATTTCATCCAATTGTTGGCGGTTGCGCTTGATCTAAAGAGGGGCGGAGAGGTGCCTTACCCTCATGACTATGCCATCCAGATAACCACCGACACCTCACAATGGGGAGGTCTGAGCGGATGCACGTTCCAAGAGGCAATAAGCTGGGGAAAGATTTCAGCGGCAGGGGAGAACGCCGTCTGCTACTGCGATGCGACGATTGCCTTGCCCCTGATCGCCCATGCGCTGAACGAGCGGGTAAAATTCAAAAGAAAGTGTCCCGATTTTTCCTGGTTATTAGAGAAATAGACGCTGAGACGATTTCGTTTAAACTATTGTGAGAATATATTGGAAAGGTAGTATATGAAAAAAATTCTCGGGCCGCCAGTAAAAGACATCTCTTTGCGCAAAGGGATGGGATTCAACGAGCTGGCGCAACAGATGAAAGCGGGGGGCGGCTTCACCGCCAAAAACTTCGGAGTGGCGGTCGACATCCTAGAGCGTATGGAGCGCGATGAGGTATGTGTAAAGTTCTTCTCGTTTCCGGCTTGCATCGTCGCAACAGGCACCAGAGGAGTCATACGTGATATTGTAAAGGAAAAGCTAGTCGATGTCATCGTAACTACTTGCGGTACACTTGACCATGACCTAGCACGGACATGGAGGGACTATTACCATGGCAGCTTTGAGATGGACGATGCCAAGCTGCACCGTGAAGGCGTAAACAGGATCGGCAACGTTCTGGCACCCAACGAGAGTTACGGTTTGGTGCTCGAGGAGAAAATACAACCCATCCTGCACGAGTTGTGGAAAAAGGGCAAGCGCGATTTTTCGGGCAAGGAGTTAGCTTGGGAATTTGGAAAGAGGTTGAGAAATAGCTCGATTCTATACTGGGCATGGAGGAGAAAAATCCCCGTTTATGTGCCTGGCATCTTCGACGGCGCCTTTGGCTCCCAGCTTTGGCTCTTCTGGCAGGACCACCGTGAGTTCAAGCTGGACCAATTTCGCGACGAGCAGGAACTGGCGGACATAGTGTTCGACGCAAAACGCACCGGGGCCCTGATGATCGGGGGAGGGATAAGCAAGCATCATGTCCTTTGGTGGAACCAGTTCTGCCAGGGTTTGGACTATGCAGTTTACGTCACTACGGCACCTGAGTGGGATGGGAGCCTGAGCGGAGCCAGGACGCGGGAGGCTGTCTCATGGGGGAAAGTGAAAGAGAAGGCAAGTCATGTGACAGTCGATGGTGATGCTACTGTACTGCTTCCGTTGATGGTCGGCGCGTTAATGGAGAGATTGTGAGCATCAAACACGGAAAGCTTGAAAATATCTGGCAACGAGGTTTGCTGGGAGACGGCATGGTGGAAAAAATCACGCGCGTTAGCTTGACGTTGCCTCAAGACCTGCTGGACGAACTTGACCGCTTGCTTGAAGCTCAGAGTTATGCAAGCCGTTCGGAGGCTATCCGGGATTCATTAAGGGATTTCTTGGCTAACTACAAGTGGCGCCAAGGACTCAGGGGCGAGCGCCTCGGGGTTGTGGCAGTTATGTACGAGCACGGTGTCCGGGGGTTGACCGACACGCTTGTCGACATTCAGCACGAAAACGCGGGCATCATAAAAGCAGTCCAACATTTGCATGCGGATGCCAAAAACTGCTTGGAGACTTTAATCGTCAAGGGCCCAGCTGAGGATATCCGGAAGCTTGTCGACCGCTTAGGCGCCCTCCGTGGTGTAAAACAAGCAAAGCTGGTGGTGGTCTGAAATTAAATGAGTTTTTGGAGCGTCTTAACAACCTTAAGCGTATCCCTCGCACCGGTTGGCTCCTCTGTAACATACCGCTTGGGGAGGCCGAGGATGTGGCGCAGCACACGTTCGATGTCGCGACGATTACGCTTCTGCTGGCGGACGAGGCCGAGCGTACGGGCACAAAGCTGAACCGGGAGCGAACGCTCAACATGGCGATAGTGCACGATTGGGCTGAGGCATCGATCGGCGACTTCCCCTACACAGCTTTGAAGCACTTGGGTCCAGCTGGCACGAAAAAAAGTATCGAAGAAAAGGCACTAGAAGATATCTTGCGTGAGCTACCAGATAAGGAGAAATACATGGGGCTTTGGCGGGAGTATAGCGAGAAGCGCACGGATGAGGCGAAGCTCGTCCACGCGGCTGACTATCTTTCTATGCTCGTGCAGGCGGTCAAATATCATGAGCGGGGCCACCGGTCACGCGAACTCGATGAACTCTGGCACGCGGTTGAGAAAGATCTGCGGCCTTACACCGAAGAATTTCCCCAGATAAAGAGGCTGGTAGTAGAATTAAGAAAGCGTTTCCGCCGAGGGTGATTTATAAACCCATCCGCGAAGCTTAAATACAGCAAAAAACAAAACCCACAGACCGTTGTGGTGAGAACAATGAAACCAATCAAGTGGGTCGTTGAGGATCCAAAGGATAAAGATGTCTTCTGGCCGTCGGAGGAACTCAAGCGGAGGGCTTGGGTAAGCGATCCGTCGATTTACGAAAAGGCCGCGAAAGACCCCGTAAAGTTTTGGGAGGAGCGCGCTGCGGAGGGACTAAAATGGTACAAAAAGTGGAACGAGCCCTACCGCTGGGAACCACCCTACGTCAAATGGTTCTTGGGTGGAAAACTGAATGCTTGCTTCAACGCCGTCGACCGCCACATCAAGGCCGGTAAAGGCAACAAGAAAGCGATAATCTGGGTACCTGAGCCACCGGACGAGCCGGCCCGCATACTCACATACAATGACTTGTACAAAGAGGTCAACAAGCTTGCCAATATCCTCAAAAGCCTTGGCGTCAAGCGGGGGGACAAAGTCGGCATTTACTTGCCAATGATCCCTGAAGTTCAGATAGCTCTTCTGGCTTGCGCCCGCATAGGTGCGCCCCACAGCGTGGTTTTCTCCGCTTTCAGCAGCGACTCGCTCCGCGTGAGGCTAGAGGACGCAGAGGCAAAAGTCCTCATAACTTCTGATGGCTACTACAGGCGGGGCAAGGTGGTGGATCTCAAGGCGGGTGCCGATGAGGGGATAAAGGGCACGAAAGTTGAAAAAGTGATTGTCGTCAAGCGGGCTGGCAATGAAGTGAAGATGGTCGAGGGGCGGGATTACTGGTGGCACGAACTGATGAACAAAGCTGAGCCCAACTGCGAGCCAGAGATTATGGACGCAGAGGACATGCTCTTTTTGCTGTACACATCGGGGACAACTGGTAAACCAAAAGGTGTCATCCACACGACCGGCGGCTATCTGACGCAAGTTTACTGGACAACAAAATGGGTTTTCGACATACATGATGAGGACATCTTCTGGTGCACCTCCGATATAGGATGGATCACGGGGCACTCTTACGCATGTTACGGTCCGCTCTCGAACTGTGCCACGATGTTGGTCTACGAGGGAGCTCCAGATTACCCTGCCCCGGACCGATGGTGGGAGATCATCGAAAAGTACGGGGTCACGATCCTCTACACGGCTCCGACCGCGATTAGGATGTTCGTGAAGCTCGGCGATGAGTTGCCCAAAAAGCACGATCTGAGCGGTCTCCGCTTGCTCGGCACCGTGGGCGAGCCAATAGATAAAGAAGCTTGGATGTGGTACTTCGATGTTATTGGGGGCGGCAGATGTCCGATCACCGATACATGGTGGCAGACGGAAACTGGAGGGACGCTGATAATGTCGCTTCCGGGCATAGGCCCATTCATCCCGACCGTCGCTGGTAGGAGTTTTCCAGGCACCAAACACGAGGTTGTGGATGAGGAAGGTAAAATATTGCAAGAGGGTAGCGGCGGTTACCTCGTGCAGTCGCCTCCGTTTGCGCCTGGCATGCTCCGAGGACTCTACAAAGCCGATGAAAAGTATCGCGAAACTTATTGGAGCCGTTATAAGAACAGGTTTTACTTCACCAGTGATGGCGCTAGGAAGATGCCGTACGGTTGCATCCGCGCCACCGGCAGGGTCGACGACGTGATGAAGGTCGCCGGGCATCGCCTCTCTACAGCCGAGCTTGAAGATGCCTTGAACAGACATGAGGCAGTAGTCGAGAGCGCAGTTGTGGCGAAGCCTCACGAGATCAAGGGCGAGGTTCCAATCGCGTACGTGATCCTCGAGCCTAATTTCAAGCCTTCTGACGATCTGATAAAAGAACTGATAAAACACGTGGACAAGACAATGGGGCCGATAGCTAGGCCTGAGAGGATAATTTTCGTGGAAGAGTTGCCGAAAACAAGAAGTGGCAAAATCATGCGCAGGGTTTTGAAAGCCCTGGTGATGAACGAACCAATCGGCGATACTATGACCTTGCTCAACCCCGAGTCTATTGAGTCCCTCAAACAGAAAGTCGGTTACAAGGGATAATTATAGAGATGGCAATTTCGTTGAATTCATTTTTCGGGTTCTGATGGCATGCTGAATTCTCCGCTTTAGTTTAGGTTCCACCTCCCAAA
>CAZKGC010000072.1:0-5156 GCA_964552335.1 Hadarchaeota archaeon (SeqCode) | reverse complement strand
ACTCTACCAAGCGCAGCCCGTTCCCTTCGCCTGCTGTCTCGACTTTGGGGGATTTCAACTCCTGAGCGGTTCCATGGAGCTGTTCCTTCGAAAGAGCGGGCGACACCTCACGACGAGACCCATCAAGGGCACTCGAAGACGAGGGCGGAACAAGCAGGAGGATCAGAAACTTCGGCGTGAGCTGTTGAAAAGCGAGAAGGAGAGGGCCGAAAATCTCATGATAGTCGACCTCATGCGAAACGACTTGGGGCGGGTGTGCGAGTTCGGCAGCGTGCGGGTAAAAAATCTCTTCAAAATTGAACCTTACTCGACCCTCTACCAGATGGTGTCCGAGGTGAATGGGAAGCTTCGCGATGGGGTCACGACCGAAGACATAATCAGGAATACCTTTCCCCCGGGCTCGGTCACAGGAGCGCCGAAGCGGAGGGCGATGGAGATAATCGATGAGCTGGAGCCGCACCTGAGAGGCCCATACTGCGGCGCGATAGGGCTCTTCATGCCAGAGGGCGACTTCACGCTGAGCGTTGCGATTCGAGTCCTAGCAGCGTCTGGAGGCATAGGCACTTTTTGGGTGGGCGGAGGAATAATGTGGGATTCAGTGCCGGAACTCGAGTATGAAGAAACGCTGGTCAAGGCACAGGCAATCATGAAGGCGCTTGCGTGAGGTGACGATGGTGGTAGAATTCCTGTTCTTGGATGGAAATCCATTGGTGGAAAAGATCCCACTCAGATCACTGCTCTACGCCGAGGGAGTGTTCGAAACATTCAGGTGGAAAGGGGCGTCACCTGTTTTTCTGGAAAGACATCTCGACCGGATGAAGCAGGGTTCGGAGTTTCTTTCCATACCCTTTCTAGGTGGAGAGGACGTCAAAAGCGCCCTAGAAGATGCCATAAGGAGTTCAAATTTGACAGATGCTTATGTGAAAATTTGTCTTCTCTCTTCAGGCTCCACGAGATTCTACGAGCAGGCGGTCAAAAGTCATGTTTTGGTGGTCGTCAGGAGCTACGAGCCATCAAAGGAGCATATGCGGGCCCACATCGCTTCCTTTAAGCGAAACTCTTCGTCATCGCTGCTTCGCGTGAAATCGCTGAACTATTTGGAAAACGTGCTCGCTCGGAGGGAAGCACGGGGCCATGGTTGCGACGAGGCAATTTTCCTCAACGAACGCGGCGAGATTGCTGAGGGGAGTTCGACCAATATCTTTTGGGCGAAGGAAAATGTACTCTATACCTCCGCTGTAGACTGCGGGCTCTTGCCGGGAATAACTCGCGAAGCGCTAATCTCTCTCGCCCCAGAAATCGGCCTAAATGTGGTAGAGGGAGGATTCGACTTAAACGAGATTCTCTCTTCCGATGGTGCCTTTCTGACTAACTCGTTGATTGGTATAGCCGCGCTTACTGGTATAGATGAAGTTGACCTAAAACTGGATGAGGAACTCTTCGTTAAACTTAGAACGGCTCTCTTTAAAAAATTCAGATGGATTCCCTAGATCTCTCCTTTATCCGCAAAATCGCCTCTGCGATATCGCCGTTTGTCTCTTTTAGTGCCTGCATCGCCGCCTCACGCTCGGTTCTTGTCTGTTCCATGACTAGCTTGGTATCATCCTCGCTGGGTTGAAACTCAGGTTTTCGTTCGAACTCTTGGCCGCTCACCTGGTAGCTCCGTTGCCCCGCCATATCGGTAAGTGTCACTTGTGCGTTTGGAATTACTATCTCCTTATCGGTTAGCTTGATTACGACCTCTTGGACACCTTCGAGTTCCTGCGTTTTGATCCCCATCTGCTTCATTACCCGCTCCATCTGGCGCCGGTCAATCCGTCTGGGAAACATCAGCTACCCTCCTCCATCTCTGCTTTTGTCACCCAAATCCCCGTCTGACCTCTACTGCTTTGCCTACTTTAAACGCTAGCATTTCCTCACCAGACAATAAGGCTTTTCCACTTGCGAGCAGGTGGTCCCGCTGGTCTACAACGAGAACTTCTTCGGCTGGCCTTATCTCGGGGTCGGCGGCCACGATGTGCTTGGCGAACACGCTCTTTCCTTGGGACACGAATGGGGCCGCGTCGTCGCTGACAGTCACACGCAGGCGGGGTGGCTTTAGCGTAGCGTGCACTAGTTCAGCCCCTTTGTGGTTTAACACGATGAAACCATCCGAGGCACGAATGGCGCATAGTGGCCTGTCATCTAGCCAAACCTGTCGTATCCGCCCCGTGCTCTTCACCACGCGAATGCCATCGGGAAAGAGCGCCCTGCCAACGCCCTTGTCAAACAGGTAGTCCGCAACGGCACGGAGCTTCATTATTTCTTTTGGAGTCGGGTTCTGCAAGCTATCCCCATGCTCAGTTCCCGTTTAAACCAAATAACTTGAACGCCGCGCGTCAAACGTTTGGCGTGAACGCCTGTGATTTTCACGCATGGCCGGGCCCGATTCTAACGTCCACGACCACATGATCCACTCCCGGGGCGTAGCGTTTCACGACGCGTTTGTTTAGGATTTCGACCTCCCGCCCAGCCGCTGCTCCAAGCACGCGTTTTACCGGCCGCTCAAATCGAAGTTTGGACGGGACACTCTCGTGATAGTGAATGATACCTCCGTCATGTTTGAGCACTTCAAGCGCCAGCGGGAGGTACTGATGCGTCACGTGCAGAAGGCCCATTATCACGCGATCCGCCACACCACGGGGGGCAACCTCCACGCAATCACCCAGCAACGGTTTCACGATGTGTCCCACGCGGTTGATTCTGATGTTCTCGCAGAGGTACTCATACGCAACAGGGTTTAACTCGGCCGCATAGACCTTGCTCGGCCTCGCATGCTTCGCGATCGGGATGCTGAACTGTCCTATGCCCGCGAAAATGTCCACGACCACCTCCCCCTGCCCGACAAGTTTTGGCAGGCGCCCGCGTTCGTGGACGTTACCGGATGAGAACATCACTTGCGCAATATCGAGCTTGAAGGTACAACCATTTTCGCGATGGATGGTCTCGGTCAAGGGCTTCCCCGCTATCACCCTCAAACCAGGTCTTCGCTCACGGCCTGATATCGTCCCTTCACGAAGCGCGACGGTCAGCACGCCCTTGATGTTGAGTAGCGCCTGTGCAACATCTTGGCTCCTGTGTAAAAGTCCGTGGGGGAGGGAAATGATTGCAATGTGACCTATTCGTTCGAAGCCCTTGGGTAGCAGTTTAAGCTCCTCGTCCGTCAGAGTGTCTCTCAATGCCGCGCGCAGGTATTTCATATTGCGCCACTTATTTTCATTTAGTCTGTTTTCGTCTTGGTCTTGAGGGTTTGATTATCCCCACCGCTTCCAAGAACTTTCGCCCAACTACCCGGTCAAGATCTCGCCTAAGCCTATCCTTGCTTGTCTTGCCGAGCGCTTTCAGCGGAATCGTTGCCCCAGCCATGTGCGGATGTCCACCGCCAGAGCCTATATCGCTGAACGCCTTTTTCAGCGTCTGCCCCAAGTTAAGCCCAACATCTCTTGTTCGGGCCGATGTGTATACGACATCGCCGCACACGCCGTAGATGAAAGTGGTAGTCACACCTTCGCGGTTTAGGAGGAAGTCCGCCGCCTGCGCCAGTAAGTCTCGATTCTTTACCTCGCCAAGATTCGCTGTCAGGTAACCCGCTCTGAGCTTGCCGACTTTGATAGCGGTGGCGAGGGCATCGAGGGCATCAGACGAGATCGTAGGTACCAAAAGCTTCCCGAGAACTTCGGCGTCAGCAAACCCCATAAGGTACCGAAAAGCGTCGAAGTCTAGGGGTGTCGCCCCCCGCGTGAAATTCATTGTATCGGTCAGTATCCCGAGCACAAGCGCCGCTGCAGTTGCTCGATCTATTTCGACCGCGGCATACCTTAGATAGTACGTCAAAAGGGTCGAAGCAGCTCCAACGGGTGAGAGATCCAGATACAATGCGTGCACATCCCCAGATGGAACGGAATGATGATCTATTACTATCGTCGGCACGTCTATGTTTTTCGGCAGGCAACAATTTGCGTGCGTTGCGACATCGACTAGGGCAAATGATTCATAAACTTCGAAATTTACTTTATCGGACTCGAGAACGTTTGGTCCGAGCAGGTTGATGAGGGCCCGATTTTGCAGGTGTCCGATAAATCCATCGTAAATTATGTCAGCGTCCACACCGAAGGCCTTTGCGTAGAGCTTGAGCGCCACCCCGCTCGCTATGCTATCTGGGTCAGGGTTTCTCTGAAGGATGATGGCAAGTTTTCCTTTACTCTCCTTGGCGCGTCTTTGGAGTAGGGCTCTAAGGCGTTTTTCCTTGGCCATTCCATTCAACTTTTCGAATTCACTGATCGCGTGGTCTGCGAGGATTTGTGGGGAGGGCAGGGCGTCGCTTGCTCCTAACCACTTTACATCATCCACCTCAGCCTCGTCCGAAACAAGCGCGACGACCACTGGGTCCACTTTTAGCTCTACCTTTAATGTGTTGATGGCCCCCAACGCCGCTTGGGTGGCCGAGAAATCGGAAACCATGATCAGTACCATGTCGGCTTGCGCCAGCCCTGCCTCTTTGAGGACTTCCGGTAGCCCGAAGTTGCCCACAATCGCGTGATAACCCATGGCCCTGAGTTGCTCGACACGCTTGGCGTTGCTATCAACCACCACTATCTCAGCGCCTCTCTCCTTGAGCTTGCTGGCGACGGAAAAGCCAACATCACCGCAACCGAGGATTAGGTACACTTGCCCACGCCAATACTTATTTTACCGCATATATATTTCCTGATTGGTGATGCGGGTGAAACGGTTTGTGGTGGCTGAGCTCTCCGTGGTGCCCGTTGGAACAGGGAGGACTGGACTGAGCGACTACATCGCAGCCGCCTTGCGTGAGGTCAAGCGAGCCGGTGTGAAGTACCAGCTGTGTCCCGCGTGTACGGTTTTCGAAGCCGATCTCGACACAGCGCTGAAAATTGCTAAGGCAGCTCACCAAGCAGTCATCGACTCCGGGGCCAAGCGCGTGATAACAAGTCTTCGGATGGACGAGAGACTTGACGTACAGAGAACCATGGAAGAGCGTGTCAAGCGGGTGGCGGAGAAAACTAAGTGATTAGGGCCAGAACCAGTGGAGCCAGTGGAGGCAGTACTCCCGCAAGTAACTTTTCCTTTAGCACCTAAAATCCATTCTGGAAGGG
>CAZKGC010000071.1:0-5248 GCA_964552335.1 Hadarchaeota archaeon (SeqCode) | reverse complement strand
CCCTCGAGCATCTTTTTTGATCTTCGCATCGGGAAAGATGAACTGCGTCGGCGCTAGGAGCATGAGCGATGCTAACCAGGCAATAAGGAAGCTGACCAGAGAGCTCAGGGAAGCGCACATAAAGGTGAAAACGGATCCAAAAGTCAAGGTTCAGAATATCGTGGCATCCGTTAATTTCGGCAGGAAGTTCGATCTCGAGAGTATATCTCGCAGTTTCGAGAACACTGAATATGAGCCGGAGGTTTTTCCAGGCCTTGTGTTCAGGCTCGAAGATCCAAAAGCAGTATTGTTGCTATTCGTGTCTGGCAAAGGCGTCTGCGCCGGGGTGAAAAGCTTGATAGATGTAAAAAGAGCGGCTCAAAAAACAAGCAAAATCCTCCAGCGACATTAGTATCCCACTAGTAAATTATAAAAGTTAAAATTCAACCCTTACCTATCAATGACCCAAACCTTAAATTTCATAGAAGCCTACTTTGCGCGCCAGATGCTTGATCTCGTCTTCGCCTATCGGATATCTCCTTCTGCCCTCAACGAATTTTTTCTTGATGACCTCCACGAGCTGAAGTAGCCTCGGGTCGTTTTCGTCCACCTTTCTTTTCAGGACCTCCTCCAGCTTCAGCCTCACGCCGTGCTTCCCAGAGCGCTTCCCGATCACTATCGTCCTCTCGTGGCCCACAAGCTCCGGCGGGAAGGGCTCGTAGGTGAGCGGGAGGGTGCTCACTCCGTGGACGTGGATCCCAGACTCGTGCGCGAACGCAGCATCCCCGACTATCGCCTTGTTCACGGGCAAGGCGTAGTTGGTGGAGGACGCGATGAAGACGGCGAGCTCCCGCAGCGGGGCCAAATTCCACTTATTGATGCCGTGATGCATGTAGCAATTCATGATTATCTTCTCCGTCTCGGCACCTCCAGCCCGATCTCCTATCCCGAGGAAAGTCGTGCTCGCGTAAACCTTATCGTAGAGCCCCGATGCCGCCCTGATCGTCGCCATAGTGTTTTCGACAGCGTTGCCGAGATCATCGTGGGCGTGGATCTCAACGTACGGGATTTTGGTCTCCTCTCTTATCCGTTTGACCTTCGCTGGTATTCCCTGCGGCAGAGGCGCCCGAGGGTCGGACATCCCGCATCCGACGGTGTCGCAGATCCTGTACACGCTCGCCCCCGCATCGGCCGTTGTGTTTATGAACGCCTTCTCGAACTCCCAGTCCGCCCGGGTGCTGTCCTCCCCGTGCACGAATATCGATAACCCATGTTGCTTCGCGTATTCCACCGCCTCTGCGACCCTCGCGAAGATCTGGTCCAAAGGTTTATCGACCCACTTCTCGAAATGAATGTAAGAGACCGGATGAGAAATCCCGATCTGCTTGAAGTCTAGCTCCAGCGCCAAGTCGATGTCCTCTTTTGCGGCCCGGCACCAAGCTGCCATCATGTCGCCCAGGCCCTCGTCTTTCATCCGTTTTATCGCCTCCTGGTCGGACTTCGTGTAGGTCAGGACTTCCAACCTCTCAACGCCGATGTCCCGGAGCAGGCGGGCGATCCTGCACACGTCTGAAGGATGCGGAGAGGCTATCCCGGCCATCTGGACTCCTTCCCTCAGCGTAGTGTCGTCGATGATCACGTCCACATCGAGCGGAACGTCACCGTACACAAGTTTCTTTATCTCTTCCCACTTCTTTGGATCGAACTCCACACCAACCAGTTCCCTTATTTTGGCCAAGTAATCGCGCCTGTTTTTTTCCATTCTGTTAAAATCAGGACCAGTCGTCATGTAATTTCCCCTCGACTGTTTTAGAATACTCATCAGCTTTCTTATATCATTTACTTCATCGTCTACGCTTTAGAGCACCTTTTCGCTTCAAGTACGGAAGCAGCCCACCGGCACGAAGTATCTCGAGGATGAAATCCGGAAATGGCTCAACCTTGAAAACTTTGCCACTGGTGACATTCCGAACTGTGCCGCCTTTTAGATCCACTTCCACAGCGTCTGAACTCTTGAAACCTTTTCTCACGCCTGGACACGTCAACACGGGCAGCCCCTGATTTATCGAGTTGCGGTAGAAGATCCTAGCAAACGACTCCGCGACCACGGCCGAAACGCCGGCGGCCTTCAGCGCGATGGGAGCCTCCTCCCTGCTGGAGCCGCATCCGAAATTCCTGCCCGCGACGACCACATCTCCCTTGTTGACTTTGGATGCAAACTCTGGGTCGATGTTTTCCATCACGTGCGAGGCTAGACAACTGGGATCGTGGGTTGATTCAAACTTCGACAAGTAGCGACCAGCGATTATGTCGTCCGTGCTTATGTTGTTGTCAAACGTCCAGGTGCGCGCCATCACACGTCCCTCGGGTCGGTTATTACTCCACTTATCGCGGACGCGGCAACCGTCGCTGGTGAGGCCAAGTAGACCTCCGACTCTGGGCTCCCCTGCCTCCCGCGGAAATTTCTATTTGACGAGGATATGCAGACCTCACCGGGGCCCAGAACTCCAACGTGGGCGCCCATGCAGGCCGCGCAAGAGGGTGCCTCAACTAGCGCTCCCGCCTCTACAAATACCTTGATGAGGCCGGCATCAAGCGCTTCTCGATAAATATCCCTAGAAGCGGGGGATACTATCAACCTGACGCGCCTGCTGACCTTCTTGCCTTTGAGAATCTCGGCCGCGATCTCTAAATCTTCCATCCTCGCGTTCGTGCAACTGCCCAGAAAAGCTTGGTCGACCTCAACTTTCCCCACCTCGGTGACTGGCTTTACATTGTCCACGCTGTGTGGGCACGCGACCTGAGGTTCGAGCTCAGACAGATCGTATTCGTACGTTTCTATGTATTGAGCATCCGGATCACTATGCACTGCGCTGTAACGCTGCTTGGCCCGACCCGCTAGGTACTTTTTTGTCACATCATCTGGGGGCACGATCGCATTCTTTGTCCCCATCTCCACACCCATGTTGCACATCGTCAGGCGGCCATCCATCGTGATGTTGCGAATACCCGGACCCGTGAATTCCGCGGCGCAATAGTTCGCTCCTTCCGCGCCCAGATCTCCGATTATTTTTAAGATGAGATCCTTTGCCATCACCCGCCCCGGCAGCTTTCCTTCTATCACAATCTTGATGCTCCCGGGGACGCGGAACCACAGTTTTCCGGTCGCGAAGACGGCGGCCATGTCGGTTGCGCCAACACCGGTTGAGAAACACCCTAGCGCACCGTATGTTGTGGTATGCGAATCCGCCCCCACAACCAAACTTCCTGATAGCGCGAAACCTTTCTCTGGGACAACCTGGTGACATATCCCCTCGAAAACGTCGCAAAAGTTTTGAATTTTTTGCTCGGAGGCGAACTCCCTCAGCAGCATGTGATTTTGCGCTGCGTCTACCGAGTTCGCCGGGACTTGGTGATCGCACACCATGACGATTTTTTTGGGATCCCAAACCTTGGCTACGCCCATCTCACGAAACGTATGAATGACCAAGGGGCCGGTGAGGTCATGAACCATCGCGATATCTACCTTCGCCTCGACTATCCCTCCCGGCGAAACTTGTTTGCGCCCCGATGCCCTTGCCAAAATTTTCTCGGTAATCGTCATCGACATGTTAATCCCGACTTCATTAGCTTGAAGTTGTTTTTAAATTTATGGAGCGAGGTTGAGTTAAAAAATGAAATGTCGTTGAGCGTATCAGGTAATCGATTAAGATTTGCTCGAATTTTCCGAAATCAGCTCATAGTTTGCCCGTTTATAAAAGACCTCCACCCAAAGCCTCGGCGGGACCAATGACCACAAGGGTTATATTTGGGCAAAATAAATGGGTAAATTGGGTAATAAAAATGGCCACAAAGGGGAAATATCATTCTGCAAAGATATATGTCCCGAAGGATGTACGTGAGATGCTCGGTCTAGAGGAAGGAGACGAAATCGAATTTTCACCAACCGACGAACACGAAGCCAAAATAATTGTAAAAAAAATAGACGCCGATCAAAAACTTTTGGAACTGCTCAAACGACCTAGGAAGCTCGGCATCAAGGGGAAACTAACGAGGGAGGAAATCTATGCTACTACTTGATACAAATGTACTTGCCTACGCACACGATCCGGCCTCCAAGAACCATGAAAGGGCAATGAAGTTGGTGGAATCCGCGTTAAGGGGCGAGCTTGAAGCATGCATCTCCTGTCAAAACATAGCCGAACTCTATGCAGTGTTAACACGCACACTAAAACTGGCTACGCCCTACAAAGCGAGTGAAGCGGCAGAAGTATGTGAACTTTATGCTAAATCCAAAAATCTTCTAAAAATCATGCCCACTGAACAAACCTACATGGAAGCATTGAGGCTGGCAGAACGGACGGGGGCAACTTCTACAAAAATTTTTGATTGTCTGCTGGTTGCGACCGCTTTGGAAAATGGCATCGACACCATCTACACCGAAAACACAGAAGATTTTGAACCGTTCAAATCCATAAAGGTGATTAATCCTTTTCATAAAAAATGATAAGCGTTTTATCCCGTCGATCTCAAGAGTTGCCCGAGCTTTTTAAAATCCGACTTGAGCTTTTGCTTCGCCTCTGCACCGTAGAGGGCCGCGGCAGGATGGTAGGTGATGAAGAGCTCGAAGCTCACGCCGGCGTATGTACAGTCGAGCAGCTTGCCGTGCTCCTTGCCCATGACTACAGGTCTGCCAAGCAACGCCCCCGCGGCTGTTCTGCCCAGCGCGACCAGAAGTTTTGGCTTTATCATCGCGAGTTGTTTTTGGAGATAGTTCGTCGTGCAGGTTTCGATTTCGTCATCAAGGGGGGCACGGTTTTCCGGAGTTCTACATTTTACGACATTGGTGATGTACACATCCTCACGCCTAAGTTCGGCAATTTGGAGAAGCTCATTCAGGAATTTCCCGGCGCTCCCCACGAACGGCTTCCCCTGGAGGGACTCGTTGTATCCTGGAGCCTCCCCGCAGAACAATACCTCGGCATCGAGCGGTCCTTCCCCCGAAACAGCGTTCTTGCGAGAACGGTGAAGCCTGCAGAGGGTACATGTCCTTATTCTTTTTTCGAGCTCCTCCGTGGCGATCCCCAACCCGACCGCTCGACCAGCGGCTCTAGCCTCTCATGGACGAGCTTGAGCAGGATAATATCCTCTTTGCAGTGTTCCACGATGAGTTTCCGCGCCTCGAAGTCGCCCTGCTCCACCAGCTTGAACAATGTCAAAACATCGCTCCCGTGAAACGTCGCAGATTTGTTAACACCTAGAAAGCGCC
>CAZKGC010000070.1:0-5363 GCA_964552335.1 Hadarchaeota archaeon (SeqCode) | reverse complement strand
CGGGCGGAGGAGGCGCTGAGGGAGAGTGAGCAGAGATATAGGGCCTTATTTGAGGGCACAATTGATGGTGTATGTGTTATCGATGCCGAAACGATGAGGGTAGTGCTCGCCAATAAAGCCGCCGCCAAATTGTTTGGATTCGATTCCGCCGAGGAAGTGATTGGAATGGACCCACTTGCCTTTGTCCCCTCCGACGATAGAGACCGAGTTATCCGGATCATCGTCGAAGACATGTTTGCCAAGGACCTCCGTCAGGTAAACGAATTCCGGACGATAACCAGAGACGGTAGAGAAATCTGGATAAGAGCCGTCGGTGCGAGAATCGAATATCCAGGAAGATTAGTCGGCCTGGTTTCATTCTCCGACATCACCGATCGCAAGCGGGCGGAGGAGACGCTGCGCGAAGGAGAACGCTTTTTGGCCAACATCTTCACGAGCATACAAGACGGCATCAGCATTCTCGATAAGGATATGAACATTATCCGTGTCAACCCGGCAATGGAAAGATGGTATGCGCACGCGATGCCGCTCGTCGGAAAGAAATGCTACGCCGCCTACCACAGTCGGAGCGAGCGCTGTGAGATCTGCCCCACCTGGCAAACCCTGCAGACGGGTGAAGCAGCATACGAAGTCGTCCCCAAACACGGGCCAGGAGGAGAGATTGTCGGGTGGCTGGACCTCTACAGTTTCCCCATGGTTGATACGACGACAGGTCAGATGAGGGGGGTAATTGAATACGTCCGCGATATCACCGAGCGCAAGCGGGCGGAGGAGGCACTAAAGGAAAGCGAAGAGCGCTTAAAGACCATATTCGATTCCATACTGCATGGAATTGTCGTTATCGATGCGGAAACGCATGTGATCATCGATGCCAATCCCGTCGCCATCAAAATGATCGGCGCTCCCAAGGAACAGGTTATCGGTTCCGTGTGTCACAAGTATATCTGTCCAGCAGAGAAAGGACGTTGTCCAATCACCGACCTCGGACAGACTGTGGATAGCTCAGAGCGCGTGCTACTTACAGCCGATGGTAAGGAGGTCCCGATTCTTAAGTCAGTAGTTCCTGTAATGCTCCGCGGTCACAAGCAGCTACTCGAATGCTTCGTCGACATCACCGATCGCAAGCGGGCGGAGAAGGCCGAGGGCGAGGCGGCATCAAAAAGGGCAGCGGCGGAGGCGGCGGCGAGGATCGCGGCAGCGACGAGCGAGATGGCGCGGAAGTACAAAGCGATCGTCGAGGACCTTAAGCTGGTCTAGGAGAAGCTGCCTTGGGAGACCGGTTAATCATCAGCGCGGAGGAGGGCCAAGCTGTGCTCACGCCCACTGGCTCCAAATCTATTTCAAGGGTCATGGTGAGGCGAGGGGCCGCGTTTCGCTATTCTCTCTGGTCGAGGGGGCTCTGCGGTTTTTCCGACACCTGGGCTCGCAGTCCCCATGTCAATATCGATCACCGCGGGGAAATCTCCACTAGCTTTCTTCGGCCCATGGCGCCGGAGAGTATCCTCACGTCCGCATTGAACCGTTTCGCAAGTAGCTTGACGAGCGCGCGGTTTGCCTTTCCACCTTCAGGCGGTTCCCTGAGTTTGACGATCACGGGCTCTCCGTCCACCACTTCCTCGACCCTCGAATTCGGGATGACTTTCACCTCGATTATCCTCCCCATTCCAAGCACCTCTTGAGTGTTTTGATGCTCCGCGCGGGGGCTCGCTCGCGGCCGGGGCCCCTCGAAAGCCGGAGACCTCCCCCCGACCTTTCAGGCTTCTATGCCGCTCGCTCGCTATTAGTCAATTATGGCGTGGCTGGTTGGACCGAGAAGTGCTGGCCGTTGCCGGCACGGGCGAGGGCGCGGATACCTGCATAGTTCTAAAGCCGTCTTATTCTAGGAAATTTTTGGACCTGAAGGTTAAGGAAACAGTAGCAATGCTCCGGGAATGAGTTGCGTAACGTGTTAATTTTAATGCTGCCAAAGGACATCCCAAGGGTTCTCAAGTGTTTACAATTATCCTATAACTATTCTGAAAGCAGCAAGAAAATGTTCAGCGGTAGAGCAACGATTTCAAAGCTGGGTCAAATCTAGGATATTTGCCTTTTTTCGTTTCAGGAGTTCAGCTGGAATATCCCAAACAGCTTTTGCCCGCTTGATCACCGCCCGATCGCTGCTTGCGACCACATCAAACCCCCGAAGCCTGAAATCCACGCCGCCCACCGCTCGCGAATCCCCTTTCAGACCGAGTTCCCTCAGCCCGCGTCTCACTTTTCCCGCGAGTTCACCGCTCTTGCTCACCTGCTTGTCAAAAAACACTGCGACCTCTCTGGGCTTTGCCTTCGCCACGACTTTCAAAACTTCCTCGATCGCGCCCTCTGTCGCCCTTGAAGTTCTATACTTGCCGAAAATCGCGCGCAAATCCCGCAAAAACCCATCGTCACAGCACACGACTTGCTTGCCGGTTAGTATGCTCTCCAGAGTTATTATCACGTTGTAACCATCGATTCCCAACGACTTGCCTCGCACTGTTCCGGCTCTGACAATCTTCTGGCGATGTTCAACTGCCTCTCGTTTAGAAAATACGCAGCGCGCGATCAGGTGACGTTCGCGGAGCGGTAATCGATAGTGGTTGGAAACAAAATCTACAGTTGAGTCGCGCGGATATCCATGATCGAGCAGGTAACGCAGGTCATTCACAACGCGTGCAAGTTTTCCTCTTTTTAACTTCATCACAGCCCATATTACTTCTCGAGTCGATCAATATATTGAAGTTGTTCCAGTTGGTTTAACACCGTAAACTTTTATTCTTCCAACCGAGATTACCATATCTTTTACTTTTTTAGGTGGTATTTTGAAATTTGCAATGATTGTCTTTGCGGTTGGATTATCGAGCACACTCTCCGTAGGGAAGGATGCTTCATCGATCACCTTAACGCCCTGAAATCCCGCCGCCTTTATCGCTCCCATATATTCGTCCTTCATGATCGCTCCTGCAAGACAACCAACATATGCCTCAACAGAGTTCTTTATGAAATCGGGAAGTTCCTTCAGCAGAACTACGTCTGAGATTACGAACCTTCCCCCCGGCTTCAGCACCCTGAACATTTCCCTGAAGACCTTTCCCTTGTCGGGCACTAGATTGATAACACAATTTGAGAGGACTACGTCAACGGAATTGTCAGCGACCGGTAGGTTTTCGATTTCTCCGAGCCTGAACTCAACATTTTTATAGTTACCCTTCTCCGCGTTTTCTCTTGCCCTATCGACCATCTCTGGTGTCATATCCACGCCGATGACTCTCCCGCTCTTACCAACTTTGTTGGCGGCAATAAAACAATCACGTCCTGCGCCTGAACCAAGATCAAGGACTATCTCTCCTTTTCTTAAAGACGCAGGAACAACAGGGTTTCCAATGCCAAATTCCAAAATTGAACCTTCGGGAACCCCTTTAAGTTCTTCATCGGTGTACCCCATCGTATCCTGTGCTGAACCACACACACCACACTGCGATTTTGCATGGGCGCAGCAGGGACCGCTCTGTTTCGCTACTTTAGCGTAGAATTCCCTTACGGGTTTCTTTATTTTTTCGGTCTTCATTCTCGATCGTCTCGAGTTATTTGTCAACATCATGTCGAGATTATCTCTTTCATCACGGAGCCGAGTAAACTCTTGCACATTTCTGCGATCTTCTCAGCTTTGATTAAATAGATGCAATATATTTCCCCGTCTTTTTCTAAGCTTACAACGGCTAGCTTATCACCAGGGCGAATTTTTGCCCTGTCTCTTATCTCCTTGGGGAGCACCATCTGTCCTCGCTCATCTACGGTTATTAATGATTCAGCTTTACAGCAGCTTGTTTCCCCGCTCTTCGGCATGTGGCGAGATTCTTTCTTGGGCATTTTATCACCCGTCAAGTAACAGTTTTCAGAGTATTTAAACTTTTCTGAAAAGTCAGTATATACTGAACAACACGTAATCTACTGTTTTGGCGGGCGAATGGTGCTTTCAGATAATAAGAGTCAATTAATCTTAGTTTTTAGCAATCAATCTTCTTATTCGATGAAGATCGCGGGCCTGAGCGGCACGGCCAACCTCGCGCGGTCTTGGGGATCGTATCGCTTTGCGTCGTCCGCCCTGAAAACCTGAACGGCTTCCACCTCCAGCTGTCCGCGGATGAAATCGACAGCTTCGAGGAGGACCTGAAGCTCATCCAACTCGGTTTTAGTAATTATCTCAAGCTCTTCCTCGGGCATTCCCCTCAGCTCTTGGACGACAAGCTGAAGATATTTCGCCAAATCTGACCTGTAGAGCCTTAACCCCAACTTTTCCTCAACCGTCCGCAGGAGCCTGCCGAAGTCCACCCGCCCGGCCCGCATGTGCTCCATGGCGATCCGGTACGCGACCCGCTTCCAGTCCTGCGCCACATAGAGACAGACGCGACGAGGACGCTGAACTTTTACAACCTTCTGGATTTTGGCCACGTCTTCCAGCACCCTCCCTATGTAGCTCTCGACCAGCTCGGCGCTCTCATCAATCAATCCCTTCTCGACGCTCGCCCAAGGAGCCGCCGAGACGAATCCCTTACCGCCCTTTCGCTCCCAGAGTTCCTCGCAAATGTGCGGGACAAACGGGCTGAGCAACTTAAGCCAGACATCCAGCACCCGTTTTAACATGTGGGCTCGCGCCTCCGGCTGTTGGGCCCGCTTCATGTACCAGCGGACATCCTGCGTCAACTCGAAGAAGGCTTGCTGTACGGCCTTCCTAGTTTCGAAAGCGTCCAGCGCCTCGGTGACTGCCTCGACATGCCTCTGGAGCCGGCTGAGCATCCACCGCTCGGGCTGGGCGAAGCTCGGGCGCTCGGCCTCAGGCAGGGCGATTATCTCCTCGGCAAGCAGGTGAAATCGCTCCAAGTTCTTCCGCATGGCCGCGACCTCGTTTGCATGCCAATCCAAATCCTGCCAAGGCTCAGCGACCGACATCAGGTAAATGCGCACAGTGTCTGCCCCGTGCTCCCGAACAGCCTCGTTGATCGCGACGATGTTGCCCTTCGACGACGACATCTTCTCGCCCTCCAGCACAGCGATCCCGAAGCTCACTATCCCTCGCGGGCACCTATCTGGAAAGAGCAGCGCGTGGTGGAAGATGTGGAACGTGAGGTGGTTCGGGATGAGTTCGTTAGCCGACATCCGATAATCGAGCGGGTACCAGTAATCAAATTCCCGCTTCATCTGCTCGAGTTTTTCTTGCTCGATTCCACTTAAGGATGAGACCACGCTTGGGTTGCCCTCCCCTCGGAAGATGTAGTCAAAAACCTCGTCCGACAGCTTCTCCGGTTCGATCGTCTTCAAAATGTGGGAGATCGTGTAATAGGCCATGT
>CAZKGC010000069.1:0-5388 GCA_964552335.1 Hadarchaeota archaeon (SeqCode) | reverse complement strand
GCACAGGATCCGGGGCAAGAAGCACATTGTACTCGCTCAGGTCGGAGTGAACGAGTTCCGCCTTTTGGTATAGGGTCTTGACAGCGTCTAACAATTTCTCGAACGTTCGCTTGGGCGCTCGCGGAGGCGTGTCCTTCATGCGCGGGTAGGGAACGCCTTCCTCCCCCACGAACTCCATCAATAGCACATTTTTCTCGCAATCTATGGGTCTCGGCACCGGAACTCCTGCCTCGTAGGCCCGCTGGAGGTTTTTGAATTCGCGGGATGTCCAAGTGTAAACGAGGTCTCTCCGCTCTCTGGGGACACGTCTGAAGCGGGGGTCGCTGGCCAAGTATCGGTGCATGTTCTTGAAATCAGATGTGGCGATTCGATAGATCTTAACAGCGACATAGTTTCCCTGTTTGTCCAAAGCGCAGAAGATGTTCGCTTCCTTACCAACCGAGACGACCCCGTAAAAGACATCCAGCACCCCGCGGTTGATCAGATGGTAGAGGGTGAGTAGGGTCGAGCTGTCGAAAACTCTCGCCATTATTTTGTAGGTTTCTGAATCCTTCTCAAGCCGTTCAAGCTTACGGCGCTCGAGCCTACGTAAGAGAGCTTCAAAATCCGCTTCCAAATGATGCCTCCTTATCCCCAGAGGCCTTTGTTCCTAAGCCACCCCACCTGCGTCCTCGTGTAACAGTAGAGTATGTCCCCCTTCTCCTCACCCTGCACGGGCCAAGGAGACACTATGACGACATCTCCCTCCCTCACCCATAGCCTCTTGCGGATTTTGCCGCGAATGCGACAGGTACGCACATGGCCGTCCTTACACCGTACCCGAAGACGGTCGAACCCATACATCTGCTCAACCACCCCCAGAACCTCATTGGAACGAGGAACTCGAAGACGCGCGATTTCCTCCTCCGGCTTCGCTGCCTTTGGCATCAGGCGCCCCCGAACTTCCGATCCCAGAGCAAGCGATTGACTCCGTTCAGCATCGCTTGAACACTCGCCATTATTATGTCGCCGCTCGTTCCACGCGCGGTGACTATCCTCTTTCCGTCAGTTAGTTCCACCACCACGCTGACAACAGCGTCGGTTCCTCCTGATATGGCATCCACATGATATTCCTTGAGTCGAACTTTTGACATGCCCTCCACGACTTTCCTAATCGCGTTCATGGCAGCGTCCACGGGCCCGACCCCTAGACCAGACTCAACCACTTCCTTATCGCCGAACTTGACCTTGACCGAAGAAGTAGGAGTCACGCGGTTGCCGCTGATAACCGTGAGTTCTTCGAGCTTGACTATCTCCCTGACCTCCCGACCCATAACTCCGTCCACTATTGCCCGAAGCTCGGTATCGGTGACAAGCTTTCCTCGATCACCAAGCCGCTTGACCTGTTCGGCTATCTCCTTGACCTGCTCCTTCGTCGGCTTCAGCCCCATATGTCGTAGCTCGCTCTCGATGGCGTGGGCACCCACAAGTTTCCCGAAGACGAGCCTGCGATGATGCCCCACCTCTTTCGGAGAGATCGGCTCATAGGTTGGTGGATAAGCCAACACTCCGTGCACATGTATGCCTGCTCCGTGCGTGAACGCATTCTCACCCACAACTGCTTTTGTCGGGGAAACCGGAATCCCTGTGTAGCGTTCGACGAGTTTTGAGATGCCATAGAGTTTACTGAGCTTGACCCCTGTTTTGATTTTATGAAAGTGTGAAAGCGCCAGCACGACTTCCTCAAGCGCAGTGTTTCCTCCCCGCTCTCCCAAGCCGTTAATAGTGACATGGACCTCTTTGGCCCCGGCCTGAACGGCAGCGATGGTGTTCGCGGTTGCCATGCCGAAGTCATCGTGGCAATGAACTGCCACCGGCACCTTAACCAGTTTTGTTATTTTGGAGAACAGCTCATGTGAAAGCTCCGGTGTCAGCACTCCCACTGTGTCGCACATGCAGACACGCTGTGCTCCCTCCTTGACCCCGGCGGAAAAGAACTCCCCAAGGAATGCCGAGTCTGTGCGGCTGGCATCCTCCGCCGAGAACTCCACGATCAGCCCATGGTCAAGCGCATATCGCAGGGTGTCCAACGCCATTTTCTCCACCTCCTGCCTCGTCTTCCTGAGCTTGTACTTTAGGTGGATATCCGAAGTCGGGACGACCAAGTGAATGCTATTCACATCGCAGCCCAGCGCCGCATCTATGTCCTCGCGAACTGCCCGCACGAAACTGCATATCTCAGCGTCCAATCCCTCCTTCGAGATGAGCTTCATCGCCTTGCGCTCGCCCTCAGACGTTATAGCAGAACCCGCTTCGATTATGTCCACTCCCAGATCATCGAGCGCCCTAGCTATCTCCAACTTTTGCTCTGGAGTTAGGGCTACTCCTGGGGTCTGCTCCCCGTCACGCAAAGTCGTGTCCAAGACCTTTATCATATTTTTTGACATTTGGTCCACCTCTCTGCTATATTGGTCAATGTTATATTTAATGCCCCTCATTAGTTTTTGAGGGAGTAGGATGTCGAAAGAGGTTTTAGTGAGCGATTTCATCCGGCAAGTGAGCAAGGAGGTCAAGCTCCCGAAGCGAATCAGGGTGTTCGATACCACACTTCGGGATGGCGACCAGACTCCAGGAGTTTCGTTCACACCAGACCAGAAACTGATGGTAGCGCGGCAACTAGACAAGCTTGGTGTTGACACGATTGAGGCTGGCACCCCCGTATCATCTGAAGGTGAGAGGAAGGCTGTAACAGCTATAGCAAAAGCTGACTTGAACGCGGAAATCTGCGCTCTTGCTAGGTCGATCAAAGAGGACGTGGACGCGGCGCTCGCATGCGAGGTCGATTGTGTTCACGTGTTTATCAGCACCTCGGACCTGCACCTCAAACACATTCTCAAAAAGACGCGCGAGCAAGTGCTCCATCAAGCGGTCGAGTTTGTCGAATACGCAAAGGACCACGGTGTTACGGTGGAGTTTTCGGCCATGGATGCCACACGAACGGACATGGAGTACCTCAAGCAAATATGTAAAGCGACCGTGGAAGCAGGAGCGGACCGTATCAATGTCCCTGATACTGTGGGCGTTATTACCCCGCGGGGCATGAACTATCTAATCAGACAGCTGAAACCCGTCATAAAGGTTCCGATAAGTGTGCATTGTCACAACGACCTAGGGCTGGCTGTGGCAAACTCATTAGCAGCGGTTGAAGCTGGGGCCGAGCAGGTTCACGTAGCGATCAATGGGTTGGGGGAGCGCGCTGGTAACGCATCGCTTGAAGAGGTGGTCATGGCACTCCAGACCCTTTACGGCGCTAGACTACATATCAAAACTAAGTTGCTGGTCGAGACATCAGAATTGGTAGAGCGCCTGACCGGAATCCCTGTGTCACCAAACAAGGCGATAGTGGGTGAAAACGCGTTTGCACATGTCTCAGGCATCCATGCGCACGGGGTAATTGAGTTCCCGGGAACCTACGAGCCAATTTCACCTGAGGTGGTAGGACAACATCGCATGCTGTCCCTCGGCAAGCTCACAGGCAGGCACTCGGTCGAAAGACAGCTCAGCAGCATCGGGGTGAAGCCGACCAAGACGCAGCTGATGGAGATAACAAATAGAGTCAAGGCGCTGGGTGACAAGGGCAAGCGCGTGACCGATGTCGACCTACGGGCGATAGCCGAGACCGTGATTGGGGCACTACCCAAGGAGGAAAAGGTCGTCGAGTTGAAGGAGGTCACCGTAACCACTGGGAGCACCATAACCCCAACCGCTTCCGTGCGCTTGGCTATTCGGGGCGAGGAGCGCACAGGCTCTGCCACCGGGGTGGGTCCGATCGATGCTGCGATAGCCGCGATCCGCAACGTGATGAGTGAGATCTCAGAACTCAGGCTCAGGGAGTACCACCTCGACGCCATCACGGGTGGGAGCGACGCGCTGGCTGAGGTCACCGTGAAGCTTGAGGATGAGAAAGGCAACATCTACATAGCGAAAGGAGTGCGCGAGGACGTGGTGATAGCCAGCGTGGATGCCATGATCAACGGGATAAACCGGTACTTTGCGGGAAGAAAGTAGAATCACGTGAACTACCCCGTCCTAAAGGGCGGGGCTTCCTGCTTCGACGACCGAGCTTGTCCCCGCTTGGGGCAGGGATAGAGGCCCGATCTCCACAGGCGCAAATTCGGCTGGTTCCCAACCTACTCGCTTCAGCCCATCTCGAAGGATGTTCCGTGCGGCGTTCAGGTCGCGGTCAAGCTCCAAGCCGCAACGAGGGCAACGGTGCATCCTAACCCAAAGTGGCTTCTCGACCACTTCGCCGCACCTTGAACATCTGTCCGTCGTCCCCCTCGGCTCAACCTTCACGGCCCACCTACCAGCTCTCTCGGCCTTGTAGGTGAGCATGTGGAGGAAGGTGGTCCAAGCGGCGTCAGCGCGGTTCTTTCCGTTGTGGGCCATCTCGATCAGCTCTTTCACGTCCAGATCCTCAACCGCTATGAGATCGTAGTTGTTCACGTAGTGACGCGAGAGTTTGTGGAGGAAGTCGAGGCGCTGGTTGCGAACCCGCTCGTGCGCCCGAGCAAGCCTGATACGCTGCTTCGCTCGGTTCTTTGAGTCCTTCTGCTTTCTGCTCAACCTGCGCTGCTCCCACTTCAGCCTCCGCTCGGATTTGATGATGTTGTGGGGATGCTTGACGAATTTGCCGTCGGTGTCGGCGATGTAGTGCTCGATGCCTAGATCGATGCCGACGAGTTTTGCTGCACGTTCGATTTTCGGCACTTCCTCGACCTCGACGCTGAAGCAGGCGAACCACTTGCCCGAACGCTCCCGTTTGATGTGAACCTGCTTGGTCTCGCCGTCCAGCTCGCGATGCAGCTCGATCGGAACCGCGCCGATTTTCGACATCCAAAGCTCCCTGCGCTTCCCGTGCCCCTCGACGATCCTGAAGCCCGACTGGTTGTAGGTGAACGACTTGAACCAGCCGTATCCCTTGAATCGGAGCCTGCCAACTTTTCTGCCGTTCTTTTTCAGCTCAGCAAGCGCGCGGAGGTTGGAGTAGAGTTGGTGGAGAACCATCTGGAGGACCTTCGAGTGGACCTGCTCCAGCTCAGGACGTTCCTGTTTCAACTTTGGTAGCGTCGCCTGAAGCTCGTAGCGTCGCGGGTTCTTGCCATTCTCCTTCCTATTCAATTGCTCCAAGAAGTGGTTGTAAATCCACCTGCATTCATCGAGCACCGCCAGCATCTTTTCCTCCTGCGCCCGCGACGGGTAGAGCCTGAATCGGTAGGTCAGTTGCATCATCGCGCCCCGATGGCTGATATCCCGAAAGACTGCTATGCAGCTTTGGAGGAGGGGTCACCGAAAGTATTGTTTATAAGCAGCCGAAAATCGCCCAAATTGCCCCGGAGATGCATTTTA
>CAZKGC010000068.1:0-5465 GCA_964552335.1 Hadarchaeota archaeon (SeqCode) | reverse complement strand
AAGGGCCTACGTGGTTATCCTGAAGAAATGATCAGCGAATTTTGTCCCAAAGCCGACTACAGCCGCTAAAGTTAAAAGGAGAAACCATGTTGATAAAAGGAGGGATTAAATTGAGCAAGAAAGTTGCAATTTTCGACATCGAAAGTGTATTGTTGGACGCCGAGTTCCTGCCTCTACTCGCAGAACGCGTGGGCAAAAAGAAATTCGTCCACGAGATCACGGTCAAAGGCATCCGCGGCGAGATCAAATGGGAAGATGGGCTCCGCCAGCGGATAGAGGCCCTTAAAGGTGTTAAACGCGAAATCGCTGACGAAGTCGCTGACTCGTTGCCCTATATGAAAGGAGCTCGCGAGGTATGCGGGGAGCTAAAGCGGAGAGGTTACGTGCTCATCGGGGTGACGGGTGGTTTCACAATATTTGCAGACAGAGTCAAGAGGGAACTCGGGTTCGATCACATTTTTTCCAATCAGCTCGACTTCAACGATGGTGAACTTGTCGGCGTCGAACCGCTGAAGGTGAAAAGCAATAGCGTTGACGGCCTCGAGAAGTTGCTGATGAAGCTGAAGGTAAAAAAGGATGATGTAGTGTCAGTCGTTGATGGGGCCAACGATGTGAAGCTGTTCAGGTACGCAAGTATAAAGATAGCATTTAATGCCCAGCCGATCGTGAAAGAACTCAGCAATGTTATCGTGAACGAGAAGGACTTGACAAAGATTCTTGAACATCTTTGAAAAGCCAATTTTACCAATCAACCATCACACTCAAAATCTTTTAAGCGTGAAGCTAGCAATTGTTCCATGGGCTGGGTGTTGAGTTGAATTTTGAGCAGATGGTGGAGAAGATTTTATCAGATTCAAAGATTGACCATGACGAGCTGATGGCCCGTATCCACAACAAACAGAAAGAATTGAGTGGTTTTGTAACAATGGAAGGGGCCGCGAATATCGTGGCACGCGAGATGGGAATAGTTTTCGAGCACAAGGAACCCGAGGTTCGAGCTTTGCGCGTCGAAGACATGATCCCGGGGATGTCGAAGGTAGACATCGTGGCCCGCGTCGCACGGATTCAGGAACCTAGAGAATTCCAGCGCACAGGTGGAACATCTGGCTGGGTGGGGAGCCTGTTGCTGCAGGATGCGACAGGCCAAATCAGACTCACGCTTTGGAACGACAAAACTTCGCTGATCAAAGATGGGAAGATACGAAAGGGAGACATCATTCGGGTTCAAAATGCATACGTCCGTCAAGGTTTCGACAAGCAAGCCGAGCTAAGTCTCGGGACGCGGGGCACTATTAAGGTAGACCCAGACGACCCACGCGCTGCAGAACTTCCACCACTGGCTGAGGCCGCTGTAAAAATATCTGACCTGAGGCGGGAAATGACCGAGGTGGATATCTTGGGCAGAGTTGCGGCGGTAAGCGACTGCAGAGTTTTTGAGCGCCCGGACAAAACTACGGGTAAAGTTTCGACTCTAATACTTACAGACCCAACGGAACAGGTGCGTGTATCGCTCTGGAATGAGTGGGCAGAGTTCGCGAAGAGTTTGAAACGCGGCGACACCGTGAAACTGGAGAATGCTGTAGTTCGGCTTGGACTCGGAGGCCGCACTGAGCTGAGTCTTGACTCCCGTGGACGTCTGATTTCGTCCCCTCGAGAAGCAACTGAGCTGCCAGAACTCGCTGAGCGCCCGCTGAGGGTAGACGAGGTCGAAGCCGATATGCCTACTCTTGACATTGCGGCAAGAGTCAAACGCAAACTCCCGCTGCACGAGTTCAGGCGAGAGGATGGATCAACAGGTAAAGTTGCCAGCGTGATCTTGGCGGACGAGACGGGTACCATTCGAGCCTCGTTTTGGGGAGGTGCCGCGGACATGGCCCAAAAACTTCAGCCAAACGATGTGGTGCTCCTGCGAAATGCCTACTCGCGCGTTGGCCTTGGTGGGAGAATCGAAGTGCACATCAGCGGAGCCACTCACTTGGAGATCAACCCACCTGAAGTGAGTGTTGGGGAGCCCAGACCAAGTCGCATGAAAATAGGGGAAGTAGAACCTAATATGGACGCCATAGAAGTTGTCGGCAGAGTGATGGAGACCACGAAACCCCGCGAGTTCACCCGACCGGACGGCAGGAGGGGAAAAGTCGCGTCCATCATCATTGGCGACGAGACCGGCACCACGAGAGTTTCACTCTGGCACGAACAGGCCGACAAGGTGGAGGAAATAAATGTCGGTGATGTTTTGAAATTAATCGACTGCTACAGCACGCTGGGCCTCTTCGGGCAGCCCGAGCTACATCTGGGCAGTCATGGACACATCGAGCTTAATCCCGTGGCGGAGGAACTGCCACCAGTAGACGCGGTGGGGGCAGCGACGCCGAAGGTGGAGCGGCTCAAGATAGCTGAAATTGAAAAGGAAGGCATTCGCGTGCAGGTCCGAGGAACGGTGATGCAAGTCTTTCATCGCCGCCCGATATTTGACACGTGCCCAAACTGCGGCAGAAGCCTAGGCAGCGTTGACACGAGTCTGTTTTGCGAGGAGTGTGGGAAGGTTGTGACGCCAGAACACCGTGTGATAATCAGCTTCCTGTTGGATGATGGCACTGACAACATTCGCGTCGTCTTGTTCGGCAAGATTGCGGAGCAACTGCTTGGCATGGACGCGCGACAGGTATTTGACTTGTTCAAGAGCACGCCTGACCTCGCCGAATTTTACGACAAGTTGAATCTGATCGGTAGGGAGCTGGTGACAACTGGAACAACAAGGCAGGACAAATATTTCAACCAGCTTGAACTCAGGGGTTCTGAGGTGCAGACCCCGGACCCAAAACAAGAGGCAAGATTCATGCTTGAAAAGTTAAAAGAGAAGACGTGAAAATTTATAATGGAGGTATAAATTGGCCGAGGAGAGCAAACGGACACTCGAGTCCCTGCCGGGGGTTGGCGAAGCTACAGCCCAAAAACTTCGAGAAGCTGGTTACAACGCGATTGAATCGCTCGCTGTGGCCACAGTGGCCGAGCTTCGCGAGGCCGCGGAAATCGGTGAAGTGCAGGCAAAAAAAATAATCTCTGCTGCCAGAGAGGCCGCTGAGATCGGTCTTTTTGTAACTGCTGACAAGGTTCTTGAGCGTCGGGAGAAGATAGGGCTGATAACCACCGGCAGCCCACAGCTCGACGATCTGCTCGGTGGGGGCGTCGAGACACAGGCCGTGACGGAAGTGTTTGGCGAGTTTGGGTCAGGGAAAACTCAGCTCGCGCACCAGCTATGTGTGAACGTTCAGTTACCCCTCGAACAAAAAGGGCTTGAAGCGAAGGCGATCTACGTGGATACCGAGAACACTTTCAGGCCTGAGAGAATCCGCGACATGGCACTTGGCATGGGTTTGGACCCTGTAAAAGTTCTCCAAAACATTTACTACATAAGGTCGTACAACACGGACCAGCAGCTCCTGATAGCCGAAAAAGCGGAAAAAATGGTTGACGAGGAGAATGTGCGACTAATACTGATAGACTCCCTCACCGCTCATTTCAGGGCGGAGTTCACGGGGAGAGGGATGCTGGCCGACCGACAGCAGAAGCTAAACCGGCACCTCATGACCCTGCACCGCATAGCAGACCTACACGATTTAGCCATCTTTGTGACGAACCAGGTGATGGCCAGGCCGGATATCTTTTTTGGGGACCCAACTCGACCCATTGGGGGACACGTGCTCGCTCACTCGGCCACGACCCGCATCTACCTCAGAAAGTCCAAACCACCGAAAAGGATCGCGCGGATTTTTGACAGCCCGAATCTCCCTGAAAGGGAGGTCGTGTTCACCGTCACCGAGCAAGGAATAAGAGACTGAGCGGGTGAAGATTTTGATCCAGCTTGTCGCCATTGATATTGATGGCACCCTGACATTCAGGGATCGAAAGCTGGACCTGACAGCGGTCGAGGCTGTCCGAAAAGCCGAGGCCTCTGGCCTCCCGGTGGTACTCGCGACAGGAAATGTGCTGACTTTTGCAGAGGCTGCTTCGATCATGCTGGGAACCTCAGGGCCTCTGATAGTGGAAGACGGTGGAATCGTGTTTGACCGATCAACTGGAGAAAAACATGTTTTGGGCGATCGACTGGAGGCCGACCGTGGGCTGGCTGCGCTTGAACGGACCTTCGGCCCATTGGAACAAACTAGGAGTTCAGCCGAGCGCCTTACGGGCCTGACGCTCAAGCGCACGGTCTCCGTTGAAGATGTCCGAAAAGTCCTCCAGCGCGAGGAGTTCTCACTTATCGCGGTTGATTCTGGATTCGCAATCCAGATCAAGAGTCCGGAAGTTAACAAAGGAAATGCTCTTCGCAAAGTTTCATCGATAAGCCGAGTGTCGATGGCCGAAATAGCCGCAATCGGTGATGGCCCAAATGACATCGAGATGTTGAGTGTGGCTGGGATTAGTTTCGCCGTGGCAAACTCAGCGGATGAAGTGAAACGCGTGTGCACCCATGTGACAACCTCGCCTTACGGGAAAGGCGCCGCGGAAGCTATAGAAATTATTCTCAGCTTACATCGCTAACTTTGGCGGGCGTCGCGGCGAGCTTCTTGAACTCCTTAGCGGACCGGGATTTTGGGCTATGGGTGACGACCGGTTCTCCCAATGCCACGGAACGTCTCACCTCAAAATCTTCGGGGATTGTCGCTAAAACCGGTAGCTCCAGCATTATTTAGTTTTATATCCAAATAATCATGTTTGCCTTGGTGACACTTATGAAAATTGGCTTGATCGCCGACCCCCACTCAAACCTCGCCGCTTTTAAAGCGGTACTTAAAGACATGCCACGCGTTGATCAAATTATCTGCGTCGGCGACCTCGTGGGCTATGCCGCCGAGCCAAACGAGGTGGTCAACCTTGCGAGGTCGAAGCACATACAGGTGGTGATGGGAAATCATGATTACGCGGCGGTGACACGTGACGTTCGGGGCTTCAATTCACTCGCAGCACAGGCGGCGCTCTGGACTGCCGATCACTTGAGTGGGGAAAATCTAAAATTCTTGTCGAACCTCCCCACGCGTCTCGAACTCACCCTGAAACAGAGGCTCTACGTGGTGCACGGAAGCCCCCGCGACCCGCTTAACGAATACGTTTTTCCGGACTATCCGAACAGGGAGCTCGCCAAAATCTTGGAGGGTGCGGACGCGGAGATCGTGGTGCTGGGCCATACCCACGTGCCAATGAAGCGCATGATAATGGGGAAGCTCATCGTCAACCCGGGGAGCGTGGGGCAGCCTAGGGATCGCGACCCACGAGCCAGTTATGCTGTCTTAACATTGGATGAGGAAATCGAGGTAAGTTACAAGCGGACGGAGTACGACATTGAGGGGACGGCGGGGAAAATAAAAGCGGCGGGTTTGCCCGAGGAGCTAGCGGCAAGGCTATTCTTCGGATGGTAAGGTAGGCGGCAGAGTCTGGGTGGGTGGCAGAGTCTGGGTGGGCTG
>CAZKGC010000067.1:0-5537 GCA_964552335.1 Hadarchaeota archaeon (SeqCode) | reverse complement strand
GGGGAGGTGAAGGGGGCGGGGGCCCTCGACATCATGACCCTCCTCTCGCTCCCCGACCACCTGAGGAAAACCGCTCTGACCCTCATCAAGCTTGGGAGGGCCATGGCGGGGGATGTGGCAAAGGAGACAGGCAGGGCTAGGGCGATCGAGAGCGCATATTTAAACCAGCTCGTCCGGATGGAGTATATCCGGAGGGAGAGGGTTGGAAAGCGCGTGTATTTCTCGGTCGAGGAAAACGCGGGGGGCAAGGGGCCATGACCTTTAGGGAAGGAAATGGCATGAACCCAGGAACTGTGCTAACGGTACACAGCTATAAAGGAGGGACGGGAAAGAGCATCATCTCCACGAACCTCGCGGCGATACTCTCGAGAGAAGGCAAAAACGTTTGTCTCATTGACCTAGACCTGCGCGCTCCGAGCTTGGACAAAACCTTCGGCGTCAAGGGAAGGAAATTCTGGATAAACGATTTCCTCGATGGCAGGTGCGAACCCAGCTATATCTTCTCCGATGTCTCAAGGGGGAAGAAACTCAAGGGAAAACTATTCGTGGCTCTGGCCAACCCTTCGATGGAAGCTATACGCGGGGGCATTGCCTCAGACAGAAAGCGGGAGATGATGGCTCTCCGCCGCCTGCTCATGCTGAAAGATCATTTGACGAAAAAACTAGCGATGGACTACGTCATTCTCGACACGAGCCCGGGGCTGAGCTACGCGAGCATAAATGCGGTCACGGCGGCCGACCTCGTGCTTGTAGTCGCGACATGGGACGCATCCGACCTCTCGGGCGCCCAAGGAATGGTCAGCGAACTCTACAGTATGCTTGAGAAGCAGGCGATCGTGCTCATGAACAAGATACCGGAACAATTGCTCGTAAACGAGGCGACAAAGAGGAGGCTGACCGACCAATTCACGACGGCTTTCAAACTGCCTGTGGTTGACCTGCTCTCCTGCTACTGCGAGGTACTGAGGCAGAAGAGTTCCACGATAATGGCCCTCGAGAGACCCAAGCACCCCTTCTCCCAGAGTCTTGTGGAGATCGCCAAGCGTATCGAGGAAAGGTGAATACGTTCAACGTCGTGCGACCTTCTTAGCCTCATCAACATATTTTCTGATCTCCCTCTCCTTGATTACTTTTTCCGGCAGAAGCTCTGGGGCGAGGAAGATGGGGATGATAGCTAGGAAGATGAAGAAGCTGGCGAAGGAGAAAGCGCTACTTATATCGATCGTTTTTAGCCAAGGAGAGAGAGCTAGCGAAATAATTACGGCCGCATGAAAACAGATGCTGCCTAACGCGTAGAATTTTTCTCCTCGCTCACCAATTGACATATCCCCCCACACGACGAAGACAAACGCAACTGTGAAGATACCAAAAGCAATGCTATCCACAATTATGTAAAACGCGTGAGCAAGTGGATTCGGCGGAAAGAAACTGAGCAAAGCATATCCTAACCCTAACATTACCGATCCTGCAATGATCACCAATTTTCTACCTTTCAGGTCCATCAACCATCCACTAATGAGACAACAAAGCGCTCCGACTGAAAAATTCATAGTGAGCATTAGGGTTGACATAGATTGGCCAAAAGATTGCTCCAAGATTTGGACTCCAAAATAGTTAACTAAACAGAAAGCCAGCCAAGGGAGAAGGTATAAAAAGAATTTTCCTCGTCGAAGAATAGAGAGATATGAAACAGACCCAAGTTTTATGGAGTCATCTATTTTTACATGAAGCAAAAATATCCCAAGGCCGAGACCTCTCCACACAGCAAGTATAAGTGAAATAGAAAAGATATCAAGCGGCGTGACTATAATCAGTAAAAAAAGCACGAGGTATGTTGCGAGAAAAATTGTTCCACCTCTTTGCCCTCTTTTCTCAACGCTCGTCAGAAGGGGGATCAAGGCGAGGCAAGAGGGGAAGCCGATTCCGAAGGCGAAGCCCCAGAAGATGAGCAGCGTCACGACTCCGACTTCGCCAAAAGTGGGCAAAACTAAAGGGAATAACGAGGAAATAATTCCCAGAATGATCCAAAAGCGGATAAAGCGCATCCTATCGAATTTCTCGGCTACTATGGGCCCGATTAGCATGGAGACTAACGTGGCAAGATAAAACAACCAGCTAAGGGAGAAAGCAGAAGGAATAGGCGCAGGTACCGCATATACTGTTACAGCAACAATCAAATAAAACCATGCAACTGAATTAAGGATCAAGAAGAATAAGAATAAAAAACTTTTTCTGTGGTTTGGGAGTTCCTCAAATAGTTTTCTTGTCATAATTTTTTCCTCTTCAGCATCTCCCCTTTCATTCTATTAACACTGCAGTAGAAAAATTTATAGTACCCCTTTCAAAATTGTACGTGTGTAAAACACAAATACAGAGGTTGGGAGGGGGGTGAAATGAGGAGATCATACAGAGAGTCTCCCGTAAGGATCTGGATGTAAGTGCTGGGAGTCAGTTGAAAGATGTGCCTGCGCGATCCTAATCAGGTTGTCCTAGAGTTCTCTGGGCACGGTAGCTTCTAAGATAGTCCTAAACACCCTATTTGATTTTATTTTTCCAATTTTTTTCCATGCCCGGTTTTTAATACCTACAAACAATTTCTCAAGCATGTTAATGCCCCCGGCTTCTGAAATCAGCTTTAATAAACTTTTAGCCTCCCTCCTGCTCACTTTCTCCTTTTCCAGGATGGCGAGGATCTCCTCCTTCTTTTCATCGTTCTCCAGCGCATACAGTATGGGCAGTGGGAGGCTCTCGTTTTTGATCCTCAGGTTCAACAAGTTGAGATCCAGCATGTCCTCCAAGTCGTCCCTCAGGAGGACCACCGTGCCCAGCAGCCTCCCATACTCCCCTATAGCGTCTACCTGCTCCTCGCTCCCGTTGCCAACCATGGCCCCCACGCGCATACAGGCCTCGACATCGGCCGCCTTCTTCCTCACCACGTAAAGGTATTCATCCGGCTTGACATCCGTCCGCCCCCTGAACCTCAGCTCCAGGGCCTCGCCGTCGAGCATCTCGCAATATAAGCCCCTGATAGTGTGAACGATGGCCAACTTTTTCTCAGGGGGAATGTCCAATCTTGAGAACCCTTCGAAGAGCTCCACAAATCCCTCACAGATCAAAGCATCCCCGGCCAACAGGGCGATGTCACCCCCCAACCCCCCGAGGACAGTTTTTCTCTTTTCCTTCGCCATCGTCTTATCTATGATGTCATCGTGTATGTCCGTCGCCCCGCTGAGCAGCGTCAGGGACTTCCCTATCGGGGCCGTGATCGATGGGTCGCCCCCAACCGCCTCGCAGGCGAGGGAGACCAGCGATGGCCTGACGACATCGTGCCAATAGGACAGAAAGTGGGACAGGGCCCCTTTGACCTCATCGCACTCTATCTTCTCCCGCAGGACGCTCGCAGCAGCCTCCTGCAAGATCTTTGACCCCCTCTCGTTGAACAGTTTCCTGACCTCTTCCGCTGCCTCCTCAAACTCATCCTGCGTACATACCACCCGTTTTAGTTCGTTATGTACCTGTAAGTAATTTTGCTTCGCCAGCCTCTGTATTTTTTTCTTGGGCATCGACTTTGGCACTATTTCCAAAAGGCGTGATTCTCTTTTCATGCACTAGTTCGACCTCGTCAGTGTATAAGGGATAGTCCATGGAAGTCATCCGTACCACAAGTTGCTTGGCTACTTAAGCCAGCCCCTGAGCACATGAACAATTTTTCCTTTCTTGTCGATTATATAGCCGAACCTGTGCCTCCCAACTCTGAGGCGGTAGTGAAACCCTGGCCCACTCCAGGACCGAATATCTGCCCCCGACCTACCTCTGAATGGATCCCCCCCGAGCTTTTCGAGAGCGTCAGCGCATCGCTCCGCCTCTTTTTGGCTGATCGCCTTCAGCTTTTCTAGGTATTTCTGAGGCTGCGGGTAAACCACGACTTCATATCCCAAGCCTTTTCCTGAGTTCTGCGATTGGGACATGGTCTTCCTCCTTCATCGAGCGCTCGATCTCTTCGGGGGTCCCAGGAGTCCGAGGGAGGGCGAGTTCCATCTCTCGCTCAAGCAACAGCCGATTGATCAGCTCGTCGTATGTTTCATCTTTCATCCCGAACCGCTTCAGCTTCTTGACGGTATCGGGCTTCAGGGGAATTGTGGTAAGGGATGTCTTTCTCATTCTCGCCACCGGTTATAATTGGTTTATAACCATTAATAACACTTCTGGCTGGTTAATCTCCAGAGGAGTGCGCGGCCGGGGTTCCGAACCCAAAAGTGTGGCGGGCCCGTCGGGATTTGAACCCGAGTCGCAAGCTCCGCAGGCTTGTGTCCTCTCTGGGCCTCTGGCTATCCAGGCTAGACTACGGGCCCATTTACCACTATAGCTACAATGGTTTAATCTCTAGCTCGAGAAGTTTTTTATAAAAGTTCTGTAAAGGTTTGTTGATCGTTATGAGTTCCTCAGGCGGCTCCACAGCAGTTGAAGCGATCGAGCGGGTTAGCAAAAGCGTGGTCAACGTAAACACCCTCAGGCAATTCCGCGATATATTTTTCCGCCCGATCCCGATGAAGGGAATGGGCTCCGGAACCATCATAAGTCCTGATGGATACATTCTGACAAACAGCCACGTGATTCATGGAGCCGAGCATATAGTCGTCACATTTTTTGATGGGCGCGCGCTGGAGGGTAAGCTCGTGGGGGCCTGCCCCAGCGCGGATATCGCCGTCATAAAAGTTAGTGCTAAAGGGCTTCCCGCCATAGAATTCGGTGACTCTGAAAAACTCAAGGTCGGGCAACCAGTTTTCGCGATAGGAAATCCTTTCGGCTTGCCCGGTGGCCCAACTGTGACTTCAGGTGTCGTAAGCGCACTCGGCCGTGCTATCCATTCGGAATCTGTGATGCTCGATGACCTGATTCAGACCGATGCCGCCGTAAATCCTGGAAACAGCGGAGGCCCTCTCATCGACGAGAACGGCAAAGTTGTGGCTATCAACACCGCGGTGATACCTTTCGCGCAGGGGATAGGATTCGCCATCCCGATAAATTTGGCGGTCCGCTGCTCTGAGGACATAATCAAATATGGAAAGGTCATAATCCCGTGGCTCGGAATTAACGGGATAAGCATCAACGAGGCTGTCGCGCGTCGTTATGATCTGCCAAGCACAACAGGGGTGCTTGTGGTTGGGGTGGTGGATGAAAGTCCAGCAGATCGCGCTAGGATCTCCGCAGGTGATGTCATCCTGAAATTCGGAGGCAAGTCCGTGAAAACGATTGAGGAGCTTCGTAAAAATGTGATGTCGAGAAAAGTCGGGGATTCGGTGCAGCTCACGATACAGCGCGGTGAGAAGAAGCTAGATATCGAAACGACATTGGAAGAGCTCCCTTGAAGCCCCGCTGTGGTTCTTGTGAACTACCACCCTTTGAAAAGGGTGGCTTCTGGGGTCGAAAATTGAACAACACTACCAAGTTCGGCGGATGGCAATGCCCCAGTTACGGGCTGGCTCACGACAGCCCCTACCTTAGAGACCTGCCCCAAGGCTCGTCTGCCTATGTTG
>CAZKGC010000066.1:0-5679 GCA_964552335.1 Hadarchaeota archaeon (SeqCode) | reverse complement strand
GCTTTCATCCCCTCCCTGAAGGAATGGGACTTCCCGCCGCTAGAGTTAAAATAAAGAAATAATCGAAATACTCGCTCGCTTTGCGAGAAGATACGATTCTATACAGCAGCGCCTCGCCCTATTTCCCAGACTCGCCAATCCTCAGTGATGTGTAGAAGCCGTGTTCTTTTGACACGCCGAAGTTCACCCACAGGCTACGCGTTTCGTCGATCGCCACCCGGATCGAGTCTGGGTAGGGTTTGCCCTCTGGCCAGTTGATGTACCCATTTGGGAGAACTAGCGAAAAGATGCTCCCCTTAACTGGAATCTTGGCCGTGTATGGCTCCCGTCCCTCCCGCTTCGCTACAATTCTAAGTGTTGATACCTCACCGAACGCGTCTCCATCCCCCTCGAATTCCTTCACCATCCTTTTCACCTCCTACTTTGGTTCCGACTTTTCCACCAAGCCTTTGTGGGAAGGTCCTTTATAAGGGAACAAATTGTACAAAATTATACACTAAAGGCTTAAATAATACATAGTACTAAATAGGAGGAACCTAGGTGGGAACTTGAAGATATCGAGCCAGCAAAAAATCAAAAAATTGGCGGACGAACTCAGCAGACCGTGTCTCTTGCCAGTAGTGTCAACTATCGAGGATTGTGCAGACCCTGCGAAGCTCTACTTAAGCGTTAGGCGCCCGGCCCAGCCCTCTTACCTGCTGGAGTCCGCAGAAGGACCAGGCGAGGCGGCACGGTACTCAGTAATAGGCACCGACCCTCTCCTCTATATCAAAATTGAAGATGGCGAGTACCGCGTCGAGGAAAGGCAAGACCACACCAATGTAACCTACGGCAAAGTCAGCGGAAAGAAGGATGCGCTCGATACACTCAAGGATGTCATGCTGCTGAAGGATATGAGTGTGCCAGCTGTGGCCTCGCGCTACATGCTAGGAGTGGTCGGCTACATCGGCTACGATTATGTCCGCTCGCTCGTGAATGTGGGCAGTCATTCTGTGGACGACCTTAACCAACCGGAAATCGAGTTCATGCTCCCGGAGCGAATGATAATCTTCGACCATGTTGGACGCAGGACCCATTACTGCTCCCTGATGCTGCTCCTCGACGGCTGCGATGTGCGGGAGGCGTACGAACGCGCTAGGTCAAACCTGAAAGAATTAGCAGGTCTGAAAGAAGTCAATCCGCGAGCAAAAGAAGGGCCTAAAATTAGGGTACGCTCAAATGTCACAAAAAGCAGGTTCGAACACCAAGTTGAACGCGTGAAGCAGTACATCCGAGCTGGAGACGTGATACAGACCGTGCTTTCAAGAAGGATCGAACTCACTCCAGCCCCACCTCTCGGACGGTTTTACCTCAACCTCAGACGGATCAACCCTTCGCCCTACATGTTCTTCTTGGACTTCCCCGAGCGGAGTATCGTCGGTTCGAGCCCAGAGATTCTAGTGAGAGTTGAGAAGCGTAGGGTCGTGACCCGCCCGATAGCTGGAACGAGGCGTTTGGGGAAAAACAAGGCGGATGAGGCCGCGATGGAGCGAGAGCTGCTGGCGGACGAGAAGGAGCGGGCGGAGCACGTGATGCTGGTCGACTTGGGGCGAAACGATTTGGGACGGGTTTCAAAATTCGGTTCAGTCAAGGTCACGGATTTCATGAAGGTGGAAAAATACAGCCATGTTCAGCACCTGGTCACAAATGTTGTGGGCGAGATGCGGGAGGACAAGGATGCCTTTGACGCTCTCCGCGCGACGTTTCCGGCTGGCACCGTCACCGGGGCGCCAAAGGTCAGAGCGATGGAGATAATCGACGAAATCGAGCCCACGCGGCGAGGTATCTACGCTGGGGCGATAGGTTCTTTCAGCTACACCGGCGATGCCGATCTTGCGATAACCATCCGCACTCTCGTGGCTGAGAAGGGAAAGGGTTATGTCCAAGTAGGGGCTGGAGTGGTAGCTGATTCTGTGTCTTGGAAGGAACACTATGAAACCGAGAACAAAGCGCGGGCGCTGCTCCGCGCGGCGGGTGTCTAGATGCGCGTAATCGTGGTGGATAACATCGACAGCTTCGTTTACAATCTCGTTCAGTACATAGGAGAGCTAGGAGCGGAGCCTGTGGTATTCACGAATAGCGCTTCCCTTCGAGAGATCGAACGCGCGAAACCCGACCGAATAGTGATCTCTCCAGGTCCTAAGACGCCTAAACATGCGGGGATTTCGGTTGAAGTCATCAAAAAATTTGGGAAGAAAATCCCGACCTTGGGGGTCTGTCTCGGTCACCAAGCAGTTGGCTACGCTTTCGGCGGCCGGATAGTGCCCGCAAAGCGGCTCATGCATGGCAAAATTTCTAAGATCAAGCACGACGGGAACAGGTTGTTCAAGGGTGTCCCGAACCCGTTTGAAGCAACTCGCTACCATTCGCTCGCCGTCGATAGGGCCAGCTTACCGGGTTGTCTGCGCGTAACGGCTGAAACGACTGACGCAGATCAGGAAATAATGGGACTTCAGCACAGAGAGTACCCAATATTCGGTGTTCAATTTCACCCTGAATCCGTTCTCACCACTCACGGAAAACTCATCGTTGAAAACTTTCTTGAGATGGAGATATCCAAATGAATTCACTTCAGGATGCGATTGGAAAGCTGGTTGAGCGCAGAGACCTGACCGAAGCCGAGGCGGGGGAAGCGATGAAGTGCATCATGTCGGGCGGAGCCACTCAAGCGCAGATAGGCTCCTTCCTGACAGCGCTCCGCATGAAAGGCGAAACGGTTGAAGAGATCACCGCTTTCGCGAGGGTGATGCGCGAGTTCGCGACGAGAATAAACCCGAAGGTCGACGATGTGTTGGTCGATACCTGCGGCACCGGTGGAGACAAGATAAAAACCTTCAACATCAGCACCGCTGCGATGTTCGTCGCTGCTGGGGCCGGGGTGCGAATAGCAAAGCACGGAAACCGGTCCGTGACGAGCAAAGCCGGGAGCGCGGATGTGGTCGAGGCATTAGGTGTACGGATAGACCTACCACCCGAAGAAGTCGAGCGCTGCATCGAGAGTGTAGGTATAGGGTTCATGTTTGCCCCTCGCTTTCACGCGGCGATGAAGTACGCAATAGGTCCACGCCAGGAGATGGGCGTACGTACCGTCTTCAACATCTTGGGCCCTCTTACCAATCCTGCGGGCGCCCGAGCGCAGGTAATGGGAGTCTACGACACCAAACTCACAGAAAAACTCGCCCGCGTGCTCGGAAAACTCGGTTGCGAGCGCGCTATGGTGGTTCACGGCATCGAAGGCCTGGACGAAATTTCCACGCTGGGTGGAACTCAGATCTCAGAACTGAACATTGACAAGGTTATGACCTACACGATTTTCCCAGAAGAATTTGGATTTGAGCGTGCAAATCCCGAAGCGATAGCTGGCAGGGAGCTAGAGGAAAATGTGCGGATAATGTTGAGTGTTCTGCACGGCGAACGAGGGCCAAGACGGGACATCGTGCTGTTGAACGCGGCTGCGGCAATTGTGGTGGGTGGAAAAGCAGATGGGCTCTACGAGGGGATATCCATCGCCAGCGATTCCTTGGATTCGGGCCGTGCTTACGAGAAGGTGGTTCAGCTAGTAGAGGCCACTGGCGGCGATGTCCAAAAGTTAAAAGCTTGGGAGGTCGGACCATGAGTGTCCTAGCCAAGATACTCCAAGATGTTCAAACTGAAGTGCGTTTGAGAGCCAGTGCCAGACCAATCGAATACGCGCACGTTCCTAGAACCAAGAAACTAAGTTTAATCGAGGCAATTGAGAAAGCGCCGAGGGTGCCGTTAATCGCTGAGATAAAACGCGCCTCGCCCTCAGCTGGGGACATCAAGCTAAGCGCTGATGTGCTTGAAGTGGCACGGGCGATGCTGTGCGGGGGAGCAATATCCCTCTCCGTGCTCACCGAGCCGAAGTACTTCAAGGGTGATCCAAAATTCTTGCGTGAGGTCAGAAAGGTAGCGAAGGTTCCTTTAATCCGTAAAGATTTCATTGTCGACGAGTACCAAATCTTAGAAGCAACCGAACTGGGCGCGGATGTGGTATTGCTGATAGTCAAGGTGCTAGGACGGGAAGTGCGGAAGTTCATGCAGTTTGCGGAGGAGTTGGGGATGGAAAGTCTGGTCGAAGTGACAGACAAGGAAGAGGCAAAGTTGGCAATTTCTGCTGGGGCCAAGCTAATCGGGATAAACAACAGAGATCTGGAAACGCTCAAGGTGGATCTTAACCGCACTGTTAAGCTTGCGCCTTCCATTCCAGATGATGTGACACTCGTGAGCGAGAGCGGCATAAACACTTCTGAGGATGTGAGGAGAATGCTCGACGCTGGCGCGGACGCTGTGTTGATCGGCACGACCCTGATGCAGGCGAATGACATCGAGCAAAAAGTGAGATCGCTTGTGAACGCGAGGTGATCTGGTGGTCAAAGTCAAAATATGTGGATTCACGAGGGGCGAGGATGTGAAAGCAGCGTGCAATCTAGGCGTTGACATGGTTGGAGTCATCCTTGTTCCAAAATCGCCCCGCTATGTGCCTGTGGAGCGGGCGGGACAGATTTTGAAAGCGGCCGGTGAAGGAGTCGCCAAAGTCGCCGTGTTCATACCAGAGGGCCCAGAAGATGTGGAAGAGATTTACAGAAAGTTGGAACCCGATTACCTTCAGTTTCACCTCACTTTCCCCGCAGGGGAACTTCTTGAAATCAGGGGAGACCTCGAAGCCGAAATTATCGCAGTCGTTCCAATACCCCGCAAAATTGAACGGCCTACAGATATCGTCGACCGAGCCATCGAGGTAGCCGAGGTGGCTGACTTTGTCTCAATCGACACGAAAGGGCCCACGGGAGGTGGGACTGGCTTGACTCACAACTGGAACCTGAGCGCCGTAATCCGGGATGTGGTGGACAAGCCCGTTTTTCTCGCTGGCGGTCTCAACCCGTCCAACGTTGGGGATGCTATTAAAATTGTGCGGCCGTATGGCGTCGATGTGGCCACAGGTGTGGAGTCCAGCCCGGGAAAAAAGGACCCAAAGCTCATGCGTGAATTCATAGAGGCAGCAAGGAGGGCAAAATGATGTACATGGATAAATTCCCGGTGAAAGGGAGGTTTGATGGTTTTGGTGGGCAGTTCGTTCCTGAGACACTGATGCCAGCGCTTGAGGAACTCGAGAAAGCCTACCTAAAGCTCAAAAAAGACAAAAAGTTCAGAAAGAAACTCGGCTACTACTTGCGCGAGTACGCAGGGCGTCCTACTCCACTTTATTTTGCCGAGATGTTGTCCGAACATGCCGGGATGAAGGTTTACCTCAAGCGCGAGGATTTGTTGATGACCGGCGCACATAAAATCAATAACACTTTGGGCCAAGCTCTCCTCGCGAAATACATGGGTAAAACACGAGTAATCGCGGAAACTGGCGCCGGGCAACACGGTGTCGCCACTGCCACTGCCGCTGCGATGCTCGGGCTAAAATGCGACGTTTACATGGGCACCGTGGACATGGAACGCCAAAGACTCAATGTATTTCGAATGCGATTGCTTGGGGCCAGAATAATACCGGTAAAGAGCGGCACCCGAACCCTGAAAGACGCGGTAAACGAGGCCCTTCGGGACTGGACGGCCAACGTGAAAACAACCCACTACTTGTTGGGCTCTGTAGTCGGACCTCACCCCTACCCG
>CAZKGC010000065.1:3725-5866 GCA_964552335.1 Hadarchaeota archaeon (SeqCode) | reverse complement strand
TTCACCACCTACGTGAGTATGGGCTCGTCCAGCCTCCCTCCCGTCGGCACCATCGGCAGCGCATGCTCGTCCGGATCAATTGGGATGTCGAGCACGGCGGGTTTGCCGCTGCGCAGGGCCTCGCGGAGCTTCGGCGCGATCTCGCCGGGCCTCACCGCGCGGTCGCCCCAAGCGCCGTAAGCCTCGGCCAGCTTCACGAAATCTGGGGACTTCCCGAGGTTGACCGCTGATCTACGCTTCTGGAAAAACATGTCCTGCCACTGTTTCACCATCCCGAGATAGCCGTTGTTGAAGATGCAGGAAACGACGTTGATCTTGTTCACCACAACCGTGGCCAGCTCCTGCGAGTTCATCAGGAAGCTACCGTCGCCCGCTATGTTGACGACATCGCACTTCGGACACGCGACCTTTGCGCCCATCGCGGCTGGGAACCCAAAGCCCATCGTGCCCAAACCGCCCGAGGAGATGAAGTGCCTCGGTTTCTTTATCTGGCAGAAGTGCGCCGCCCACATCTGGCACTGCCCGACCTCGGTGACGACGATCGCATCATCATCGAGCACTCCCATTATTTCTTTGATCGCGCGCTGGGGCTTGATCGGGATCTCATCGTAGTCCATTCGGGGTGCCAGCTCCTCGCGCAGCTTTTTAATCCGCCGCAGCCACTCGCTAGTCCGGCCCCTTTTCACTTGGACGCGGAGCCCCTTGATGATCGCCACCAGCGAGCGCCTCGCATCACCAACGATCGGCAGGTCCACGCGCACGATCTTCCCGATCTCCACGGGGTCTATGTCGATGTGGATGATCTTGGCCTTGGGGGCGAAATGCTGGACATCACCCGTCGCGCGGTCGCTGAACCTCACTCCAACTCCCAACAGCACATCAGACTCGGTGACCGCAAGGTTCGCCGCCATCCGCCCGTGCATCCCCAGCATCCCGAGCGATAGTGGGTGGTCTTCGGGGATTGTACCCTTGCCCAACAGGGAGGTTGTAACTGGAGCGCCCAGCAGTTCCGCCAGTTCAACAAGCTCAGCGGACGCCCCGGACCATATAACCCCCCCACCCGCATAGATAACCGGCTGTTCAGCGTTGGCAAGCATGTCGACGGCCTTCCTCACGTCTTCCGCGCTTGGATCAAATTTCAAATTTTTTTCGTACTTGATGTCTGCTGGGATTTTCAAGTCCGCCTTGTCCACTTGCACGTTCTTGGGCAGGTCGATGTGGACGGGGCCAGGTCTCCCCGTCGTAGCTATCCTGAAAGCGAGCCTGACCACCGCCGGGAGTTCCCCTATCTTGTGAACGATGAAGTTGTGCTTCGTTACGGGCAGCATCAGGCTCAGCATGTCGGCCTCCTGGAAAGCATCGGACCCGAGCATCGGGGTCGGCATTTGGCCTGAGATAGCTATGACCGGAGAGCTGTCCATGTAGGCGTTCAGGATCCCGGTGGTCAGGTTGGTCGCCCCGGGCCCGGATGTGGTCATGCACACGCCGGGCTTCCCCAGCGCGCGGGCGTAGCCGTCAGCCGCGTGAGTCGCACCCTGTTCGTGTCTCGTGAGGATGTGGTGGATCTCGTGTTCATCATACAGGGCATCGTAAACCGGGATTATCGCCCCACCCGGGATGCCGAAGATGTGCTTCACGTGCTCTGCCTTCAGGGCCTCGAGCAACGCCTTTGATCCTGTTAATTCGACCATTACATCACGCAATAGAGATATATTTTCGGTTTAATAACTTCCTTCGCTCGGGAGCCTGGCGAGGATCGAGAACCTGAACTTTTGGCGGCCTTCTCTGGTCTGCCCTATCAGCTTTGCGCTCTCCTCAATCTTGGCTCCGAACTCAGATCTGAGCAGCGACGCCATCTGCCTCGCCAAGCTCGCCGGGTTCACGTAGAAATCCAGTCCTTCCTTCCGCTCCTCGACATCAGATATAAACGCCGCTCGTTTGCGCTTGCTTTCATCGTCCGCGAGCCGCACGAGTGCCGCCCTGATTTCTGAGCGCTTCTCCTTTGTGAACTCACCTCTCACCTGTAGGATTGCCTCGTGGTGGTGAGCGCTCTTCAAACTGCACACATCGCATGTCATTCGTTTCAACTCAAACTTGATGCGCGCCTCTTCGACTTGGGGCTCGGCTTGAAGTTCGTGAAT
>CAZKGC010000065.1:0-3715 GCA_964552335.1 Hadarchaeota archaeon (SeqCode) | reverse complement strand
CTCGATCACTCCTTCCTTGGGTTTTGGCTCGATCGAAAGCTCGACTTCAGGCGCTTCTTTGGGGCGGAGAAGTTTCATCCCTGCGGGAGAAAGATGGGCAACTCGGATGGCGGAGAGGGCTGTCGCTCGAGCCGCGTTCACGACCGCGTCCCCTTCGCCACCTTGGTACCATCGCTTACCGAGCATGTAGGCACCGCACCGTCTACAAACTGTGACCTCAAGATCCGCTGGCGCCCGGAGGAGACGGTTCTCCTCGACGAAACAGCGCTGGCATAGACCCTGTATCAACGGACCTTTCTGCGCCTCAAGCGCGCCGCATCTGTAGCAAAATTGTCTCATGAGCACCAAATTCGTTTCCACTCGATAGCTTAAACTCGCTGCCCTCAGGTGACATACCTATGTCAGCTACCTTTTTTTGTCTCGCTTGTTTTATCATGCATTCAAGGGACGCACGAGGCGAGCCGTTCGGAAGAATTCTGAGAAAAAGATGATAATAATAGTAGCTTATTCAACCAACCATGGCACGACATCGCGAGCACTCCCACCCCACTGAAACCTTAACCGCGTCTACATATTGCTCGCAATTCCAGCACCACAATGTTTTAGTTTCTTCCATGCTTACCCGTCCAAGCGCTCGCTCAAATCGCTTTCATTTACCCTAGTTTTGTGTATTATTAATGTTTCCACCGACCAATCTCGCAAAAACCCGCCCGTATCCCGGAAGTGATTATCCTTGACCACCGCTAAATCGGCTGCGTGGAAGGAGTTCAGGGAAAGGTTATTAAATTTGGGAACTCAAATCCGCAGGGTGCTCGCTTGAGAATTCTGCTGATCCACTCGGATTTTCTGGAATTCGAGGCGAGGCAGCGCACACCCGTGGCCGAGGATGTCCCGCCAACTCTCCGCTCCGGGCGCTTGGAGGAGGTACTCGTGGTTTTTACAGCCGCGGAGGAGGAAGACGAGGGCAACATGGGGGAGGTATCAAGGAATGCCGCCCGGGAAATCGCAGATGTCGCTCGAAAGGTCGAAGTAAAAAGGATCGCCCTCTACCCGTATGCCCACCTCAGCCCATCGCTCGCATCCCCGAAAGCCGCCATCAAATTGCTCGACGCCACCGCTAAAGCGCTGCGCGAGCTGGGCTTTGAAGTCCACCGCCTGCCCTTCGGCTGGTACAAGGCTTTCAGGCTCAGCTGCAAGGGACACCCGCTCTCCGAACTCTCACGGACGATAACAGCTGAAGCCGCGGAGGAGGCCCGCGCCCCTGAAGCAGTACCGAGTAGGCGAATAATCCTCACCCCCGATGGAGAGGAACACGAACTCGATCTCTCGAACGTCGACGCCTGCAAGCCGCTCGTGAAGAATCCCCTGCTCCGACAGCTCGTGCTCAGCGAGGAACTCGGACGCAAGCCGGGGGAGGAGCCCGCCCATGTCAAGCTGATGCGGCGCCTGGAGCTGGTCGACTACGAACCCGCAAGCGACACCGGGCACTTCCGCTTCTACCCCAACGGGGCTCTGATCAAGGGGCTGCTGGAGGATCTGGCGACTCAGCTCGCGGGAGAACTCGGTGCCAGCAAGATCGAAACCCCCGTGCTCTACCGCGCTGACGAGCCGGACATCGCGGAGCAGGCCACACGCTTCTACCAGAAGGATTATAAGATCAAGCTCCCGAACCGAACGCTCCTCCTCCGATTCGCCGGGGACTTCGGGCTGTTCAAGATGATGAAAAATACCGTGATGAGCTACAAACAGATGCCGGTGCGGATCTTCGAGCTCTCGCCCTCATACCGGCTGGAGCAGAGCGGAGAGTGCGTGGGGCTCAAGCGCCTCAGGGCCTTCACAATGCCCGACATACACTGCTTCTGCCGCGACCTCGAGCAGGGAATGGAGGAGTACGAGCGGTTGTTCAAAGCGTACACGAAGCTGACCGAGGCGATGGAGGTTGATTACGTCGTCGCTTTCCGCACCGTGGAGGAGTTCTACAACCAGAACAAGCCCTTCTTCGTGAAGCTGCTAAAGCTCGTCAAGCGCCCGGCCCTCATAGAACTGCTGTCCGAACGCAAGCACTACTGGGTGCTCAAGCACGAGTTCCAAGCGATCGACTCAGTGGGAGGGAACGCGCAGCTCGCGACGGTGCAGCTCGACCTCGAGGACTCCGAGCGCTACGGCATCCGCTATGTGGATGAGAAGGGAGAAAAGAAAGGCTGCGTGATTTTGCACTCTTCAATGGGTTCGATCGAGCGGTGGATGTATGCGACGCTGGAGGAGGCGGCGAAAGCGCAAAAGGCAGGGAAAGCCCCCAGCCTGCCGCTCTGGCTCTCGCCCACTCAGGTCAGGCTGATTCCCCTGGCCGACCGTCACCTCAAACCCTGTGAGCGTATTGCAAATATTCTGGAAAAGGCCTGCATACGCGCCGATATCGACGACCGGGCCGAGACAGTTTCGAAAAAGGTGCGGGACGCCGAGCGCGAATGGACTAATTTCATCGTCGTACTGGGTGACAAGGAGCTGAAAAGGAAAAAACTACCTGTGAGGGTCCGAGGAAAGAAAGAACTCAAACAGATGACAGCGAAAGAACTCGCCTCCGAAATCACCAAAAAGACCAAGGGGATGCCTTTCAGACCTCTTGCCCTGCCAAGGTTGCTCTCGATGCGCCCGATATTCGTGGGCTCTTAGTGTTCAGGAATGTTTTTATGGGGATTTATCGGAAGCCAATTCCCCGCCCATACCCCAATTGACTTTAGGCGAGTCGTGGATGACAACCACAACAGCTTCCTCAGGGCATCCTATGGCTTTGGCCACGGCAGACGTAACGGTCTTCACGAGCTTCCGCTTCTGCTCAGGAGTCCGTCCTTCCCACATCTCTATTGTGACTACGGGCACTCGCTCACCTCATTTTACTCCGCTAGGCAAGCTATTTACAATTGTCGATGGGTCAAGAAACATGAGGTCGAAAGATTGAAAAAGCACGGTTTGCTCTTGGGCTTAGGTCTCAACGTCATCGTGCTGGGCATCGCCAGCCTGCTCACAGATATCAGCTCCGAGATGATTCTGCCACTTTTCCCGATATTTACTGTCCAAATACTAGGCACCGCTCCCGCAGCATTTGGTTTCATCGAGGGATTGGCGGAGAGCACGGCGAGCCTGTTGAAAGTTTTTTCTGGGTGGTGGTCGGACCGCATCGGCAGACGGAAATCGTTCATCGTGGGTGGTTACTGGCTATCAACTATCAGCAAGCCTTTCCTCGCCCTCGCCAGCAATTGGAGTCATGCGTTAGGCGTGCGGTTCACGGATAGAGTCGGGAAAGGAATCAGGGATCCGCCACGGGACGCCCTGATCGCAGATTCGTGCGCACCAGAGGTCAGGGGCAAGGCATTCGGGCTTCACCGCACCTTTGACACGGTTGGCGCGATTCTAGGCCCCCTGCTTGCATTAATTCTCCTGCTCTTCCTTGGGATCAGAGACATCTTTCTCCTCGCCTCGATCCCAGCAGTATTGGCTGTCGTCGTCATAGTGTTCTTCGTGCGCGAGGTGAGGAAGAGGCCCAGCAAATTGTCCTTCATGGGGGGCCTCGGCTCACTAACCCCGGCTTTCAGGCGTTACCTCATTGTAGTCGTCCTGTTCTCGGTGTCCAACCTGAGCTACGGGTTTTTGATTCTCCGGGCCATTGATCTCGGATTCGGAACTTGGCAGGTGATACTCCTTTACATGTTCTACA
>CAZKGC010000064.1:356-6575 GCA_964552335.1 Hadarchaeota archaeon (SeqCode) | reverse complement strand
GACAGGTCTACTCACGGTAGTTGTTTATGAGCTCGAGGATCTTTTTTATTTCATCTTCCTCGAGTCTGGTCCGCTCTTTCGAGAAAATCAGCTCCACATCCTCTTTCGTCTTGGGCATCAGATCTACGAGCGCCACGGCCTGATGCTCCCTGATTTTTTCGAGCTTGAGCAACCCACCCCTGAGTTCCTCCGCCTGCTTGGGGTTTAGTTTCGCAAGCTTCTGGGTGTAGTCGTAGGTCAATCTCTGTCCGTACTCGAGTTCTCCCTCCTTTTTTTCCTTTTCTAGAACTTTGAGAACTTCCGCCGTCGGCACGGATCTTTCCTTCACCACTCGCTTGCCTATCATTGTTTCACCATCCTAAGGTGTTCTGGGCGGGAGATAATCTTTTTTGTTGACCCTCCATCTCTAATCTCCACCACATAGGCCCCGCCCCGCTCCTCTTGGACGACCCCCACTCTACCGTGGTACCTGGGGTGGGGCTGGCCCTTCGCCACACTCGGGTCGATGAATATCGCGACTCTCGTCCCAACAGGGAGTTCTTGGATCATCCTACTTACGGGAGGAAGTCCCCGCTGGCGAGGATGCTTGGTGAGCTTTCTCCTGCTCTTACTTTTCAGACCCTTAGACCGCCTAGCCATGTGAACACCTGAGCAAATTGTATGACCACCACACTTTCATGTTAATTCCTAGTGTTTAAGAGTGTTTTCTGCCACCGCTGAAATCTGGTGGAGCCCCCTTAGACATCTCCTTCATTAGCTTCGCGAACGGTCCAAACTTTGGGCCCCGTCCTTTCGCGAAGGCCTTGATGAACTTCTTCATGAACTCATACTGTTTCAGCAGTTCCTTAACCTCTGCTTCGCTCGTTCCCGAGCCCTTCGCCACACGACGGATGCGGGAGGCGTTGAGCACCTTTGGATCCTCCAACTCCTCCGGGGTCATCGACTGCATGATCACCTTGAACCGCTTCAACTTCTCCTCCCCGACCTGCACCTGCTCCTCCGGCATGGTGACTCCTATCCCCGGGATCATCTGCACGAGCTTCTTCAAAGGACCCATTTTGCTCATAGCCTCGAGCTGATCGTACACATCCCGCAGTGTCAGCTTACCGGCCAGGATTGCCTTCATGTCAGCTGGTTTAAGTTTCTCCTCCTCCGTCGCCTCCTTGATTTTCCTAAGGAGGGTCTCTATGTCACCCATTCCAAGTAGGCGGGCCACGAAGCGCTCAGGCACGAAGGGTTCAAGGTCATCGATGTGTTCCCCTGTGCCTATAAACTTGATCGGGGCGCCGGTGGCTGTGACTGCCGAGAGCGCTCCACCGCCCTTCGCCGTGCCGTCGAGTTTTGTGACCAATATCGAGCCAATATCGGTGGCAGCTTTAAATGCAGCAGCTTGCTCCTTTGCCTGCTGCCCGATAGTAGCGTCTAGAATGAGCATCACTTCGTCAGGTCCCACAACTTTAGCTATCTGTTTCATCTCTTCCATCAGGGTCTCCTCCTTGCGATGTCTGCCAGCAGAGTCAACGATAATCAACTCAAGACGCTCATCCTTGAATCGCTTGACCCCCTCCCTCGCGAGCTTAATCGAATCCTTCGCCTTTGGGTCACCGTAGACCGCGACGTTCACCTGCTGCCCAAGTTGGCTGAGCTGTTCGTATGCTCCAGGGCGGAAGGTGTCCGCGCAAACGATACCGACCTTGAACCCACGCTTCTTGAAGTGAGCCGCCAGCTTGGCAACCGAGGTCGTCTTCCCGCTCCCTTGGAGACCCACCATCAACAACACCGTGGATTTTCCGGGCTCGAGCTGGAGCTGAGCTGGCTTCCCAAGAAATGCAGATAGTTCCTCATACACTATCTTTATGACGTGCTCCTTGCGCCCCATGCCCGGGGGGAGTTTCTCCTCCAGCGCACGTTTCTCTATCCGCTTGGTCAGCCCGAGCACGAGCTCCACGTTGACGTCGGCTTGGAGAAGGGCCCGCTGTATCTCCCGCACGAGCTCTTTGATTGCCCGCTCGTCAACATGGGTCGCCCGTGTTAGCTTCTGGAGGGCGCCGTGAAGGGCCCTCCCGAGCATGTCAAGCACCATGGTCTCACATTCGATAATCGTTTGTCGCGAGAGGATTAAATACACATTCTGAGAAGTACTGGTGAGGGGAAATGAAAGCTTTGATACTAGCAGGTGGGTTCGCGAGAAGACTTGGCCCTTTAGGGGATGCCATCCCCAAAGCCATGCTAGTCGAAGAAGGGGATACTACTCTGGGCCATTTGATAAGAAAACTCGAGGCAGAAAAAATTGAACATTTTATCTCGACCAATAAAAAATTTGAAAGTTTCTTCGATAAGTACAAAAACGTCCTTATCGAGAGGGCCATGACCGAGGAACAGAAACTGGGAGCCCTCTCCGCAGTTGACTATGCGATAAACCAACTAAAAATCAATGAAGATCTGCTTGTGGTCTGCGTCGATAACTACTTCTCGTCTGGTCTCAAGGGTTTCGTGTCCAGTTATACAGGCGAACCACTCGTAGGTGTTTACTACGCCGACCAAAAACCCGACATGAAGCTGGAGGAAATGGCGACCGTTAAGTTCAAAGGAAGCGAACGATATCCGCCGCCCGAGCAGAGCTTTTTTATAACAGGTTTCAAGGAGAAGGTCGAAAAGCCGCTCAGCGAGTACGTCGGGGCAGGAATATACATCCTCCCGAAGCGGATTTTTCCTATCCTCGATGAATTTTGCAAAAAGAAAAAGCAGGACGCCCCCGGGTTTTTCATCCAGTATTTGGTAGAGAGCGGTGAGAAGGTCAAGGGTTATTTGTTCAGCGGTGAGTGGTATGACATTTCCCAAAAAAGTTATCTAAGTGTATTCAGCGACGCGAGGCTCGTAAAGAGTGATGATCGCTACGTGATATGCGACAAGTCATTGAGTGAAAAGCTTGTGATGTCTATTACCATCCTGCACCCGGGCAAGCAAACCACCGGGCATTCCCATCCCGGAGCTGAAGTCTATTTCTTTGTGGAGGGCGAAGGAGAGATGGAAGTAGATGGAAGCCGGCAGCATGTAGGCAGTAAGGATGTTGTGCCGATTAAACCCAACCAGTTCCACCGCGTCTACAATACTACTGATAAGGAACTCATCTTTGTGGTAGCATTTGAGAAATACGGAGAACGGGGCTAGGTTTCTCTCAAGGAAAATCTTGTCTTGGGATTAAGCCAACTGCGAGGATTGTTCCAAATTTTTACTGTTGGTAGAGTTTGGTTTTGGGTCAAGTCACTATTTCATCCAGCGCGTTCATGTTCATTGCCCGTCTTATCTCCATAGCGATTCTGTCGCCCATGCTCAGGATCCTCCTGCGCTTCGCGTTGGCGTACTGCGAGCCGATGCCCATGTGAGTGTTGGTACCGCCCCCATGCCTCAGCGCGATATCCTGTGTCACCGGCCAGTGCTTGTAGACCTTCTCGCCGGCATCGTAAAGACCCAGCTGAACGCCGGTGATGCCGGTTATCTCCTGCCAGGTGATAAGGGTCTGCAGACACCAGGGACCGATTATCCCGGGCGGCTCCAGAGCTTTTGAGGTGAGGAGGAACTTGTTTGCGAACTCGTGGACCTCCTTCAACAGGGACTCACGCAGGCTCATCGGCAAGTGAGCGGTCACTTCGAATGCGAGCGGATACTTTGTGCGTGCGAAATCTATCTTCATCTGGACCTCCGCAGGCATGCGCTGGTAGCCATCGTGCGTGGTCTCTCTTCGTTCGTCTATGGAGAGGAATTCATTTGATAGCCAATCCCTAGCATCCTCCAACGAGAGCCCGTAAAGCTTTTGAAGGGCCTTTTCTGCATCGCCCCAGCTTTGTCTGGCGTCGATCGGTGAGTAGAAGAAATTGAAGTTTGCTGTAACTCCCGGCACGTACTCCTCGACGCGTGCGGTTTTCAGTCCCTCTAAATCGAGCGTTCCACTCTCAATGTACTTTTTTACCTTCTCTTCGAGGTCCCGGGAGTCGGCGGCGAATATAAAGCAGCGCTCGAACTTTCTCTCCTTGTGCTCAGCTTTCAGGATAAGTGGCTGATTCAGCTCCTGCCTGAGTTTTATTCCATTCTTGCGGACATCAAACTCAAACCCCATCGGGTGTGGGATGCCGGCTTTCTCGGCAAAGAAGTAATAGTCCTTTTCTATCTCTCCCCTGTTCTCTATCTTGAGGAGCCTCCTTGATCCAACGATTGGAATCGGGAACTTGTTCTCTATAACACTACACCGCTCATCACCTCCGCAATAAACTGCAAAGGCCCTGTTTGTCGTATGTAGGGGGTCGAACTCGAGCAGGTCATCAACATATTTCACTATTTCATCGTACCTGTCGAGGATCAAAATCGCCTGCTTCCAGCCGTCCTTGGGTATATCGGCAGGGTCACGCACGACGATCATGTCATTTCTCGCGGCGCTTGGCAGGTCATCCACGGACTTTAGGTTATCCCCCACCATTGGATTGGAAAGGTAGATGATCGCCCTCTCCTTTGTGGTGTATATTATTCTCCGCAGCCCGAAGTCCCTGCAGCCCGATGCGAGGTCCAGAGCAGAGTGTGAACCCAAATTCAAGACGACGGGATTCTTGCCGTACCCTCTGACCAGTTCCTGCATCTCCTCCCTTTTTATCGGCATGGATACCAAACCCCGCCCCGGCGCTTTTTTCTTGATTATCCAACGGACTTTAAAAAGGTAATGACTTGGAATTATCCGACCCATGAGAGCAAGATATTTAATGCATGTGAAAATATGTCTGTTGATGTTCAAACCAGTAAAATTTATTGACGAAAAAATCGTGTGGCTGGGGCAGGCCATCGGTGACGGAGAAGCGCTGGCCGCAACTTCAGGAGGTGTGGATAGCATGACCACGGCCGCGCTTGGGCATAAGGCCGTAGGTGATAGGTTGAAAGTCATATTCTTGGATGACGGGCTGATGCGGAAAGGCGAGCCCCAAAAGGTTGTGGGTATCCTCAAGCGATTGGGCATAAAGGCAAGAATTTGTGATGTGAAAGACTATTTCTTTGAAGCGCTGAAGGGCAAGACTGATCCGGAAGAGAAAAGGAAAGCGTTCAGGGAGGCTTTCTACCAGACGTTTGCCCGTATCGCGCGCGAACTTGGGATCAATTGCTTGCTACAGGGGACGATAGCGGCTGACGTGGTCGAGACAAAAGGTGGAGTAAAGTCTCAACATAACGTGCTTGAGCAGATAGGCATACGCCCGTTCGATAGATATGGCTATAAGATTCTCGAACCGCTGAAAGATATCTACAAGCCGCAGGTCAGAGAGGTGGCGCGGGCACTGGGCCTCCCACACGAAGTCGCCGAAAGAAGACCATTCCCGGGCCCAGGGTTGTCGATAAGGGTTTTAGGCGAAGTGACACCCGAACGCGTAGAACTCGTCAGGAAGGCGACGGCGATAGTTGAAGATGAAACAGAGGCCGTGCCGTGTTTTCAGGCTTTTGCCGTGCTTATGCAGGATCGGGCAACTGGTGTGACAAAAACTGGGAAGAGAAAATACGGTGAGATAATCGTGGTGAGAGTGGTTCAATCCAAAGATGCCATGACGGCTGAGGCAACAGCTTTGTCGTGGGAAACTCTGCGCAGGATCGAGAAAAGAATAACAGAGGAAATTCCTACAGTCACCCATGTTCTTTTCGATTTGTCAGGCAAGCCCCCGGCGACAATTGAATTCGAATGATTTGAAAAACAGCTAGCGCTTCAGATATTCGATCAAGGATTCGAATATCAACCGACCATCTGCATACCCCGGCGCTTCCTTCATCGATGTCCAGTTCGGGAGCTGGACTCCCCAATATGCCCGTTCGGGGTGAGGCATTAATCCAAAAACGGTTCCTTTGGGGTCACAGATTCCGGCAATATCGTAAAGTGCCCCATTTGGGTTGGCCGGATATTTTCCTTCCGCATAGTTGCTTTTTTCGTCGCAGTATCGAAAGACCAGTTGGTCATTCTCCTTCAGTTTCCGCAGATATTCAGCCTCTTTCTCCTTTTGGAAAACGAATCTCCCTTCAGCGTGCGCGACCGGCATGAAGATTTTTTGTCCTCTTCCTAGTTTTCGCGTGAAGATGCACCTGCCATGGTTTTCGTGCTTCAGGTGAACCCATCTGCATTCAAATCTCGCCGAACCGTTGAGCGCGAGTGCCGCTTGGGGATACTCCCACGTTCCTTCGAACCCGGGCAGAAGT
>CAZKGC010000064.1:0-346 GCA_964552335.1 Hadarchaeota archaeon (SeqCode) | reverse complement strand
CACCTGAAAACCGTTGCATATGCCGAGGATGGGTCTTCCTTCTTCGACGAACCTCCTCAGCTCGTTGGAAAAGGTATTGCTCACCCTCTTGCCCAAAATCGCCCCCGCCCTGACGTAGTCGCCGTAAGAAAAGCCGCCCGGGATCACGAGTGCGTCGTAACTCATGAATTTATTGTTGGTCAATTTGTTCAAATGGAGAATTTCCGACCTCGCCCCCACGTCATCGAGTGCCGCTTTCGTTTCGGCATCGCAGTTCGTGCCACCAACTCGCAAGATACAAATTTTCGGTTCTTTCACTAAACCCCTCCCGTTTTAGCCTCCGCGATTTAAGCTCCCTCCCCAGGCC
>CAZKGC010000063.1:0-6618 GCA_964552335.1 Hadarchaeota archaeon (SeqCode) | reverse complement strand
GAGGCTTATAGAACTCGCCAGCCGGGCCCGCTTCAGACTTCATGAAAAAGAGATATTCATGCTTACAAAGGTTGGAAACAGGTTTGTCATGGAATCATGGGAAAAGTATAGGATAGACTTCTGGCTCGTTAAAACTGTGTTCGATCGGGAAATATTTGAGAGAAGACGGCGCACGATGATATTCGGCATGTTTGTTTGGATCTGTACGCCGGAGGACCTCATCCTTCAGAAATTACGTTCGGCAAGGCTTCGTGATTTAGAAGATATTCAGGCGATACTTGTCAGGCATTCCGGCAAACTAGATGAAAGTTACTTAAAACAAAAGGCCGCGGAACTCGATTTGACGCATGTGCTAGAGGAGCAGATAAGGCAGGCACAAGGTGGGTAGTTGTCAAAGGCGGCCCCGGAGGATCATGCGCTCACATCGTTGGTTATAAAGCGTCTGGGAAAATTCGTCGACCTCGCCCACATACAGGAAAAAGTCAGCCGCGACGCAGGTCAGAAGTTCTCAGAGGGTGATACGAAGAAACTTCTCGGCTCGCTCGTTGGGAAGGGCTGGATCGAGGAGCGCGCAGGGGAGTACTCTATCACGGACATAGGGCGTGAGCACTTCGAGCGGCGGTGGCGTCAAATCAGGGAGGAACTTAATCCCGACTACCTCAAGGTCTACAGGGCGAAGCGATACTATCCCCATGTCATCGACGCCTTGCTCGAGTTCTGTCGCGATCGCTGGGTTTCGGTGTTCAGGCTCTTCACTGGGAGGGCTTGGCTGCAGCGCAAGCTTGGGCCGAGATACATCACGATAAAGAGCGCTAAGGATGTGGAGAAGTGGCTGGATGTCCACGGCATAGATTTCGTCCCGTACATCCACCGGGTGTGAAGCGACCGCCCAGACTGGCTCGTCATCGATTTTGACGCGGGAAAGGAGGTACCAATTGAAAAGACAAAACAGGTGGTTCAAGCGGCGCACGAGGTCCTAGTCGGCTATGGCGTAGAACCGGTGATAAAATTCTCAGGGTCAAGGGGGTTCCAGGCATGGGCGCAGTTCAAGCCCCACGAGCTCCCCCGGGATTACCAGCCGAAGCAACTTAGGACCGAGCGGAGGGAGCGCAACCTCTTCAGCTTCTACGCCGACATCGTGCGGTTCATCGAGTCGAGGGTCGCGGAAAAGTTTCCGGATTTGACCACGGCCGAGACGGCGAAGAAGGAGGAGCGCGTGGACAAGGTGCTACTCGACGCCTCTATCATCAAACCAATGGGGGACGTTCGCGCACCCTACAGCATGCATCACAAGACAGGTCTGATATCAATGCCACTCGACCTGAAAGAGCTCGGGCGGTTCAAGCATGAGCAGGCGGACCCGGAGCTGGTGGCCGAGCGTTACCGAAAGAGGGGGAACGAGTTTATTTTGAAACCTTCGGAGGGAGATGGGCTCTTCGAGGCGGTCGTGGAGTGGTGCAGGGGCTGACCCACTAACGTGTGCGCCGAGTTCCAAATTTTGCTCTTTTATAAAGGACCTCCGCACAAAGCCTCGGCGGGGAAGTTGCAACTGATACATTATCAGACCCTCGAAGCCGTTGGACAAGAGGAACTCCAAACGCTGTGCCGCATCAAAGATCGGTTCAACGAACGCCGCAGCTTCTTTGATCGGATCAAGCTCTGGCGCAAGTCGGATATCTTGGAGGGGTTGGAGCCAAAGGGTGCACGCTGGGGGTTTACCCGCGTGCGTGGCGAGGAGGACTGGATGAAAGTGATTTTGGCCATCAGAGGGCTGTCGCAGGCCACGCCGCGTTTGACTTGGATTGTCTACGACGAGGGAAACGGCGGCAGAGAGGTCGTGCTGCGAGGCGGCAGGCCCGTGGCGTAAGTTTCGGGGGAATGTCCAACGTTGGGCAGGCGGATTGTATGGGGTATTTGTTAATATTTGATCTGAAGGGAAACGGCGCGGGCAGGAAGCGTTTGAGCAGGCATCTTAGGCGAGCGGCGCGCAGGGTTCAGCACTCGGTGTGGAGATTTCGAGATTATGGGGCGTTGCGAGCGGCAGCCGAATGCGTGCTTGCTTCGGGTGGCAAGGTTTTGGCGTTTGTCGAGTCGGATCGAATTCCCATGGATTTGAAAGAGGTCAGGCAATTTTTACATGGTGCCCTAAATAAGACAGGCATCAATTGAAATTGTCTCAAATAGGACATACCTAAATTAATAGATGCATCGACGGTAAACAGATCTTAAAATTAATATTGGATGAAAACGAGCTGTTGGATATCATAGAAAAAAGCCAAGTCAGTCGAGAAAGAACTGGCTGAAGAGGAGCGGGATTAAAAAAACTGTAGAACCCGCCGAAACTTGTAAAAAATAGAAAGTAGGAGTCACGAGAAACAGCTGCTTAGGGCTGCCGAATTTGCTCAATAGGTTTTATCGAATTGAGCTAGAAACAGGTAAAAAATTCATTTTTTGAAGTCAGTACACCTTTCTTGATGTAAATCTCGTTACCTTTCTCATGAAACAGGAAATAATTTTCCTCTATGAGTCCTCCCAATTTTTCACGTATTTTTTTCGGGTTTGCTGCCCCAGATTTCCGTGCTTTTGGCGAGGAACAGTTTGCCGTCCTCTCCGATGAAAACGATTGTTTCCCCTTCTCTTAGCTGAAATCTCTCACGTACTTCCTTTGGGATGGTGATTTGAAACTTGTACGTGAGCTTACTTACTCCCAAGACCTCTCGCCTTGCATCCTTTGACATTACGTCCTTTGACATTCTTAATCTCCTTAAGGAAACAAACATCTCATACTTTAAGACTTAAAAACATTATCCAAGGAATGTATGGAACTCTGGAAAAGTAAGGTTTAAAAGGGGATAAAGTCTCTTTAGTATTGTTAAAAGGAAAGGGGAGGTGGAAATAAGTGACGACTAGGGACAAAATTAGAAAATTATTGCCCTTAGCGATTTCAGCTCTCATGGTTCTTTCGTTGGCCTTGATCGTGGCGACGACGCCCGTGAGCGCGGCTGGACCCAAAACTTGGATTGTGAGGCCGATTACCCTTGAAAGTGGTGGTGGATCGGCTACTTGGACAACGGATATTCAACATACGGGTGTAAGCTCGGTCAAGCTGACTATAGCACTAGAAACTGACTACGCCGAGCTCTCCGTGCCGGTGGATATCGCGCTCGAGAACTTGGAGCTGGAGAACACATCATTCTGGTGCAAATCGACTGTTGGTGACCGGATTCCGTACTTCATCTTCGTACTGGAGACGGACCATCGCATTAACAACGACGCCGATTCCTCAGCAGGTTACTCGAATTTGGCTGAATATAAAGCATCTAAATCCCCTCAGTGGCAAGATGAAGACGGCGTTTGGCGCACATGGGCGGAAACAGTGAGCCATTTCGAATCGGAGACGAAGATTACCAGCGTCATAATTTGCCTTTCAGATTGGCCCACCCTGTTATCATACGTCGATGACCTGAAGGTGAACAATGTCACGTACGAACTTGAGCAATCCGATTACAACACGATACAGGCTGCGATAACTGCGGCCGGGGCAGGCGACACCGTGCTCGTTTACCCGGGGATATACGCTGAGGATCTAGTGGTAAACACGGCCAACCTCACCCTCAAGTCTGAAAGCGGCAAGGAATTAACCACCATACAACTTGTGGACGGAGTTGGCATAGACATTCAGGGCGGTGCCAGCAACTTTACACTCGGTGGCGCAGAAGGCAAGGGCTTCGCCATAGTGAGCAGTGTGGGCGGGACAACCTTCGATATTCAGTTAGCAAACGCCCCATCTGGCGTCGAAATCTCCTACAACGCTATCGACACTACGGGCCATGCCACCATGGGCATATCCGTAGGTGCTGCTGGTGCCACTGGTTTGACCATCGATAACAACACCTTTACTGGAGATGATAGTCCTGACGGCTCCATCTGGGGCCCCAACGTAGTTGACATCACCGTGACCAACAACACGCTCGACGGCGTAGGTCTCGTTAGTTACGGCATACAGTTCTCCGGCGTTACTGGGACATCCACCATTAGCAACAACACTATTGAGAATTACAAGGGTGCAGGTGGGATAGTCATAAGCAACGGCGCAGGCACCTCTGGCCTGACCATCAGCAACAATGATGTAAGCGAAAGCGCCAACGGGATCCGGTTCTCAGATTATTGTGCACAGGGCACGCCTGGTGACATGACCACGGTGACGGTTGTCCAGAACATACTGACGAACAACGCTAAAAGCATTCGGGTTGGGGATGGCGCCCATGTCTTGGCCAGCGACTTCACCATAGAGAATAACAACATCGCTGGTAGCACCACTTGGGGTCTACAGAACGAGCACGCTACCGAAGTTGTGACCGCGACCCTGAACTGGTGGGATAGCGACAACGGCCCATCAGCTTCATTGAACACCTTCAACGTCGAACAGCAGGGCGACAGCGTTTCCGCCAATATTGACTTCACGCCTTGGCTGGATGCCCCGTACCCAGAGGGAGATAGCTTTGCACCCGTTAAAAATGCAGATACGGGAGACAACTACACCTCTATCCAAGCTGCAATCGATGCCGCAAGCTCTGGAAATACCATTATCGCGAGTGATGGCACATATACTGAGGATCTAAAGATACAGGACAAAGCCAACCTCACCCTCAAGTCGGAAAGCGGCAAGGATGTTACCACCATACAGTTAACCGGGGTGGTGAAGTACGGCATAGAACTTACTTCTGGCGCCGACAACACTACGATTGGCGGTGAGGCTGGTCACGGATTCACGATTAAGGGTCCGGACACTGCTCCAGGAGGAAGCTTCGTCATCTCGGTGAACAACGCCCCATCCGGCGTCGAAATCTCCTACAACGCGATCGACACCACTGGCGTTGCCAGCATAGGCATAAACATAGGTGCTGCTGGTGCTACGAATCTCACCGTCTCCTACAACAAGTTTATCGCGGATAACGGTGTAACCTATGCTGATGTCTCTATTTCAGGGGAATACGGACCAATAGTGAATCTCATAGTAACCCATAATGAGTTCACCGGCCCAGGCATTGTTAACAAATGGGGTGCGGCGATATCCGTTGGGGGTGTCACCGAATCCACAATCAGCAACAACACGATTGACAACTACGACAAAGGGATAAACATACAAAACGGCACGGGTGTTTCGGATCTGCTTATCGATAACAACAGCATTAGCGGATGCGGTAAAGGTGTTTGTCTTAAGCAGGATGGCTCTGGAGACATGACCACGGTAACACTCACCCAGAACACGCTGGCGAACAACACCATCGGCCTTCTGGTTGAAGATGGTGCCCATGTCTTGGCAAGCCAGTTTACCATAGAAAACAACGACATCGTCGGTAGCACCGATTGCGGTTTGAAAAACGAACACACTAGCGAGGATGTGACCGCAACCTACAACTGGTGGGGAGACTCATCAGGACCGTCCGGAGTAGGCTCTGGAGAGGGAGACGCCGTTTCGACGAACGTGAACTACAATCCGTGGCTGCTCAAGGCGAAGGACGAGCCGCAGACCTACTACGACTACACATTAGCGCTGGAATCGGGCTGGAACCTGATCTCAACTCCTAAGATCTTGGAGAACGAAAACCTCAGTAAAATAATCGTGGGAACTACACTGGAGTTCTACACGTACGACGGAAACCACTGGATTAGCACAACCTCGATGAAACCTCTCGATGCAGTCTTCGTCAAGATGGGTGGATCTGGAGGAATAGGATTCGAGTGGACGACGAGCGAGCTGGTAGCACCGCCAACCAAGCAGCTAGAAAATGGATGGAATATCGTTGGATCCAGCGTAAACATACCCAGCGAAGCTTCGGTCCGAGTAGATGATGCATTGGACAGTGTCTCCGGTTCATGGAGCACCGTGTTCAGCCCCGCTTGCAACCTAAGCGCTTGGACCGTGACGACAAGAACTGCAGGTACTGAGAGTATGCTACCGTACGAGGGCTACTGGGTGTATATGCTGGAGTCAGCCGAGCTAGCAGGAAGAACCACATAAAAAAACGCCCCAATTTTATTTTTTTTATTTTTACTGGTAGGGCGGGGGTACCCGAACTAAGGCCCGAACGAAGGTCGGGAATACCCCACATGAAAATCGAAGGAGATAGCGAATGAGGAAGGCGAAAGAGAAAAGGGATGCAACCGTGGCGGGGGTCCTCCTACTCGTGGCCCTAGTGCTCGCATCCGCCGGGCTGGTCCTCGCTGCTGAACCGCCCATCCTCCCCGACTCGTTCTACGGCGACCTGACCGTCAACGGGGAACCCGCCCCTGCTGGCGTTACCATAGTTGCCAAGATAGCGGGGGTTGAGAGGGGAAGGTACACGACCGATCAGGTTGGGGCGTATGGTTACGCGGGTGCTGGTAATCCCAAGCTGATCGTCGAGGGCACCTCGGACGACATCGGGAAAGAAATTCACTTCTACATAGAGAACTACGACGGAACGCTCATCCTGGCTTCCAACGATCCAGCCCCCATCTTCGAATCGGGAGCCGACCCGAGGGAAGTTGACCTGACGTTTGAGGGAGTCGTGCTCGTGCCCCCGACGACAACAACCACGACAACAACCCCGCCCCCGACCACTACAACAACCC
>CAZKGC010000062.1:0-6744 GCA_964552335.1 Hadarchaeota archaeon (SeqCode) | reverse complement strand
CTATCATTTTCTAAAACTATAAACTAATTGGAAAGTTCACCTAGAAAACTTGTGCCGCAACTCGTTGATGAAAATTTGACCATCGGTTTTACGGGTTGGGTCCGCCTCCGTCGAGATCGCCTGCCTGAGTTGCTCCGCAAATGCCTTTATGTCGGCTTTTTCCCCGATCAATTTTTCAAGCAACCTCCTGAACTCCTGTGGGTAGACGAGGTAGGGCATTACCGACGAAAAAGTGTCCCGGATGAGCCTCACTTCGGCTTCCTGCATTTTAGCACCTAGAGATTCAGGAGGGTCTCTTTAAGAGTTTCCATCACCAATGTGGTTTCCACGCTTTTCACCGAGTCAAAAGACTGAATATATTCATCGACGAACTTGTTCAGGCCGTCCATGTCCCGGGCGCGCACCTTCATCATTAAGCCATGCCCTCCAGTTGTGCGGTGAAGCTCGCAAACCTCGTGATGATGCGTGAGTGAGCGGGTCAGTTCGGGCAGGACTCGCGAGTCAATATCAACGCTCACAAAAGCCACTACCCCGTATCCATATTTTTTGGGGTCGATCATTGCTGAATATTTTGTTATCAGGTCGGATCGTTCGAGTTGCTTGATTCGCCGCCTGACGCCAGAGATGCTCAGCCCGACTTCACGACCCATTTTGTGGAGTGGAACGTGCGCATCGTCGTTCAGCATCCTCAAAAGTTTAAGGTCAACGCTATCCAAATTTCATCCCCCAGCCCAGCCTCGGACTAATACTCCTGAAACTCCGCCTATTAATTTTTTGTGGTAGTTTTTATACATCAAAGTTGGATTACTTTCATCTTTTCTTTGACGGGAGTGCACGCTTTCACGAGCAAGTCGCCCCACCGTTGCTCGTCATTGAACAACAACACCTGCTCGTAGAGAGATCCATGACGCTGTAGATAGCGGGAGAGCATCCCCGTAACTGTTCTGATTTGCTCGGGATCCAGTTTCTCTGGCGCCTGAACCTGTCTGAGAGGGTATACTTCTTCCAGTTCCTCGGGGACGACTCCGAAAGATGGGACAAGCCTCACGATGTGAGTTCTCTCCGGCTCCTGTAGTCCTAGAGGCTCCCCATCTGTGGCAGTCATGATGGCCAAAATCGGCAGCTCTGGGGGCTCGTATCTCCCCTCAAGCTTGCGCGCATGGCGCAGGACTTCTGGACGCAGGGCCGATTCCTCGCCTGAATAGTAAAAGGCGGATGGCTTTGTCACGGGATCAAAACGTTCTATAAAATCATTGTAGTTCAGTAGCTTTCTAAACCCTTCCAGTAGGCGAGGATGGGCGCGGCATCTGAACTGTACATGCTCCCAAAGCCTCCCCTCAACTATCGCCTGCCGGATGCGTCGAAGCTCCCCAAACGTAACGTGGAGGTTATGTCGGGCCAGAAGTTTGACACGCTCCTCGTCTGAAGCTTCCCGCAGCTTTTCCGGAGAATTACCGACACAAACGGGGCACTCGCACGGAAAACACGAGAGTTCTTCTAGATGAAGGGTTCCCTCCGAGGTGAGGTACCTTCCGTCCCGTGCATAAAGGACGTAGGCCGCGGAGTCAAAGAGGTCGCACCCCATCACCACCGCCAGCGCGAGCATCATCGGGTGTCCGGCACCGAAGAGGTGAACTGGGCGTTGGAGGGGTAAGTTTTGTTTCGCTGCCATCACCAAATCTACAAGTTCAGCATACCGATAGCCTTCAAGCAACTCAACAGGGCTGCCTATCGCGTGCAGTTGATAGTCAAGCTTTCCGATCTCGCGCGCAGACTCTACTACCAAGTCACTGAAGAGCCCCCCTTGTACGGGACCGCACCACATTACATCCGGGTTGGAGCGGAGTTCGACTGCTTGGCGGGCGCGCTCAAGCGTCACCCGCACGGTTTCGGCAGCGTACTTTCTTGTCGCGTGAATTCCAGTGGGAATGTCGAGTATGGTTGCGATATCTGGGGCGATGGCGTCTTGATATCGCACGATCTCCTCGGGCGAAACTTCCACCTCGCCATAGCGCAAAATTTGGTAGCCCCCGCTGTCAGTTGCCACTGGCCCGTCGTAGTCTAGTATTCCGTGAATCTTACGTCTTGCCGCTTCTTCGCCAAAGTGCAGCAGGGTCAAGTAAGCGTTCGTCATTACAAGCTCGGCGCCGAACTCCCGTCTCATCTCCGCCGGAGTCAAAATTACGTCAGAAGGGTCGATGACTGGCATGAGCGTCGGAGTCGTCACTTCGCCATGGGCGGTGGTCAGCCTGCCAACCCTACCCAAGCCATCTCGATACAGTATTCTGAAGACGGGACCACCATGTGAAAGGTGTTGCGAAACATCAAAAGTTTTGTTGCGGGTCTGAAATTTTAGCAAACTAGATATTTGCCTTCAGATAAGTCCTTGCAAAACTTATCTATATGCTCCAGCTCATTATCCACCGTTTCCAATATCTGTCCTCTAACGCTTTCCAGCTTGACTCCCGCTTTGGTGATGACTCGCGTCACGGCTATTGCAGGCTCGTCAATTGGTTTGCCTATCTGACTCACAAGCCAAACGTAAACCTCTCTCAAACCCGGCACGTTGGTGTAGATTTCATTTGCGATCTTGTGAGTGAGGATATTGTATATCTTCCCGACATGGCTCACTGGGTTTTTCCCAGCAGCTGCTTCCGACCCCACATGTCGGTTAAGAGGGATGACTCCGTTCGGTCTGTTTCCCCTGCCGACTTGTCCAGAATCAGCGCCGTCCGCACTCGTTCCAAGCACAGTGAGGTAAACTCCGTCGACCCCCCTGCCTCTTACGTCGAGCATATTCAACTTGAGGTCAACCTTTTTGAATGCGTGATCTTCCTTGATGAACTGATGAAGTTCGTCGAGAACTTCCTCCTTTTTCCTGAAATAGTCGTCTTCGCTCTTGACGAACCTGTCGACAAACGCTGCCCCTACAGTCAGAGAAACTTCATTGTTTTTTCTGAATGCCATTACCTTCACGTCCTCGCCCACGACAGGAAACTCCTTTTTGAATTTCTTTGAGTTAAGAAAACGCTCGGTCTTGAGCACGAGCTGCTCAGTTGGGGTCATGGGGGCGTAACCAACCGCAGCCGAGGTATCGTTTGCACTGAGTATCCTGCCCGCACGTTTGAAAATGTCCGTTAGTGCCGCTGAACCTGGTTTGAGTTCTACTTGATATCGCATGTGCTTTTCAGGGTCGACAAATCTCAAGTTCTCCTTGATCCACTTCTTCGCCGCCTGTATCGCTATTTCTTCCACAGGCACTCTAACTCCTTCGACCTCAGCTGTAGCTCGGTCGCCGAATATCAAGAGCATCGGTTGCTTGACCTTGCCCCCTCCGAACCTCGTTTCAACCTCGCCAGCCACCAACAATGACTTATCGGCATTGTGGTGCATGATCGCACCGAATTTTTTCAAATACTCTTTGCTCAGTTCAACAGAAACTCTGTCCAAAATCGCATCACATATCGAGTCGGGGTGGCCGAGGCCCTTCCGCTCCACTATCTCCAATTTCTGCTCTTCAAGGGGCGCTTGACTGAACTCCTCTACAATGATGTCTCGTACCAAGTTTATCCCTCGTGAATATTTTTGGTCTGCGAGTTAGCTATTTATAGATTTTGTTGAAAATATAACTAGTGGGAATAGGAGATTTCATTGGGAATTTTGAGACCATCTGAAATCAGGACAATGCGGACGCGGGTGAGGCTTACCCAAGCCAAGCTTGCTGAGCTGGCCGGTGTGACCCAGGCCTACATTGCCAAAATTGAGGCGGGCCTAGCCGACCCTAGGGTTTCCACGCTAGAAAAAATCTCTAACGTCCTTGAGCGAGGGGTTGTCGAAGGGGAGTACATCTCGGTAGGCCAGATAATGTCATCCCCCATCATCTTCGTCAAACCTAACGACAAAATAGAGCGGGCAGTCAGACTAATGGAATCACACGATGTGTCGCAGCTTCCTGTGCTTGAGAGCGGTGTTCAAGTGGGGTCGATATCCGAGACAGCGTTTGTCCGCAAAATAGCCTCCGGCGAAGACATGTCCAAGTTGCTTGGGAGCAGAGTCAGCGAGGTAATGGACGAACCCTTCCCAGCTGTCAGGAAGGATGCCGACATCGATGTTGCATACCACCTTCTCGAGCACGAACCTGCGCTGGTGGTAGTGGAACACGGGAGGTCGGTCGGAATCGTGACCAAGGCCGATGTGTTCAAACTCGCAGAAAGTAGAAAAAGCCGAACCAGGTCCCCCATGTTTTTATTTCATGTCTAGAGAAATAATGTTGGTCCTATGGCCGAAGTGAAGGAAAGGATTGCCAGATGGATTGCTGGCGACATAGCTCTCTCCGATGACCACGGGGCGGCACTCAAGCGCTGGCGTGAAAGGTTCGGATTAAGTCAGACTGCTCTGGCCAAGGTGATCCAGATTTCTCCGTCTGTCATCAGCGACTATGAGGCAGGTAGGAGGAAATCTCCCGGGGCTACCATTATTAAACGTATGGTGGAGGCGTTTCTAAATGTGGACGAGAAGCAAGGCGGTAAGATTTTAAGGACTTTTTCCCAGGTTTTCGGCATCCAACTGCCTCCGGATGTGGTGCTTGAGATTCGGGAGTTCGATGAGCCCGTGGATGGCAAGACCATCTGCAAGGCGGTGAGTGGGGAAATGGTGGTGGACAAGGGCCTGCTTGATCGTAAGCTGTTCGGGTATACCGTGATAGATAGCTACAAGGCTGTTCTCGGACTTTCGGTCGACGATTTTCGACGCCTATATGGGCTAACTGCCGAGCGGGTACTCGTTTTCACTGGCGTCACAACTGGGCGCTCCCCGATGGTGGCAGTAAAAGTTATCGGAATAACCCCGGGGATGGTACTTCTGCATGGGGAATTCAAAGAGGTCGACCCCCTAGCAATAAAAATAGCCGAACTCCTTAAGGTGCCTCTCGTCGTCTCGAGGCTACCTTCAGTGGAAGCGCTGTTAGAGGGACTTCGGAATTGTGCACGTCGATAAGCCATTTCCCTATGGTATACGACAATTGCCGATGTGTTTTCCGACAATCGAAAGATTTTTATCGCTCCCGTTTATTGGATAGGCAAAGGTGATTTTAGAGATGGATGTAGGTATAGTTGGTTACGGCGTTTACATCCCAAGGTATCGCATCCGGGTGGAAGATATCGCCAAGGTTTGGGGGGACGACCCGGCACGTATTAAACATGGATTAATGGTGTGTGAGAAATCCGTCCCTGGTCCTGACGAAGATACCGCGACGATATCGGTTGAAGCGGCGCGTAACGCGGTAAAACAGGCTGGGATTAACCCTCAAGATATAGGCGCGGTTTATGTTGGCTCGGAATCCCACCCGTACGCCGTCAAACCAACGGCCACAATAGTTGCCGAGGCCATTGAAGCCACTCCACACCTCATGGCGGCTGACTACGAGTTCGCCTGTAAAGGCGGAACGGCGGGTATTCAGACATGTATGGGCGCTGTGGAGGCCGAGATGATGAAGTATGGCATGGCAGTTGGCGCCGACACTGCCCAGGGAGCACCCGGCGACGCGCTTGAATACACGGCAGCGGCCGGGGGCGCAGCTTTCATAATAGGCAAGAACGGAGGGGGCACATTGGCCACCATCGAAGGCACATATTCCTACACCACCGACACACCCGACTTCTGGCGTCGGGAAGGAGGGGCGTACCCAAAGCACGGTGGGAGGTTCACAGGAAAGCCCGCCTACTTCAAACATGTGTTAGCCGCCGCCCATGCTCTACTCCGCGAGCTCAAGCTTGCCCCTCAAGATTTCGTGTATGCCACGTTTCATCAGCCAAACGGAAAATTCCCTCTCCAAGTTGCAGAGGATTTGGGCTTCACGAAAGATCAGGTTTTGCCGGGTTTACTATCGCCCACGATTGGTAACACATACTCCGGATCGTCCATGTTGGGTTTGGCAGCCATCCTTGACCAAGCCAAGCCTGGGGACCGAATCCTCGTCGTCTCTTACGGCTCTGGTGCCGGAAGTGATGCCTTCAGCATCGTAGTTAAGGACACCATCGAGGGAAAGCGAAATTCCGCCCCCAAGGTCGCCGATTACATAAACAAGAAGGTCTACATCGACTACCCCACTTACACCAAGTACCGGAGTCTGCTGGTGAGGTAAATGCGTGATGTCGCCGTGATCGGAGTCGGGATTACCAAGTTCGGTGAGCTTTGGGATGTCTCTTTCAGGCAGATGATGATAGAGTCCGGAGCCCGTGCCATCGAGGACGCAAAGATCGACGGGAAGCAGATAGACGCGATGTACGTCGGGAACATGTCTGCTGGCCAGCTCATCCGTCAGGAGCACATCTCCTCCCTCATAGTCGATCATGCAGGGCTCGTGCCCATACCATCAACGCGCGTGGAGGGAGCCTGCGCGTCCGGTGGCCTTGCCCTTCGTCAGGCGGTAATTGCTGTCGCTTCGGGCATCCACGATTTCGTCGTCGCTGCAGGTATAGAGAAAATGACCGATGTTTTGGCGGAACAGGCGACGTGGGAACTTGCGGCCGCCGCTGACCAAGAGTGGGAAGTATACGAGGGAGCGACCTTTCCTGGGCTCTACGCGCTGATGGCCCGTCGTCACATGTATGAGTTTGGAACAACCGAAGAGCAAATGGCGATGGTTGCCGTCAAGAACCATCATAATGCTTGCCTTAACCCGTGCGCCCAATACCACACGGAAGTTACCGTGGATTCAGTACTTAACTCGTCGCCTGTCGCCCT
>CAZKGC010000061.1:5941-6862 GCA_964552335.1 Hadarchaeota archaeon (SeqCode) | reverse complement strand
GAGATTCCGAGACGCGGGAAACTATTTTCTGTGCTTCCTCGAGAGTCATGTCTTGACTACCTCTGACGTTCACGAGGGCACCTTTAGCACCTGTGACATCAACATCAAGCAACGGGCTGTTGAGGGCCTCTTCCACCGCCTCCATAGAGCGGTTGGCGGTATCGGACTCACCTATTCCGATCATCGCAACGCCTCCGTTCTGAAGCACCGTGCGCACGTCGGCGAAGTCAAGATTGATCAATCCCGGTCTAGTTATCATCTCTGCTATCCCTTTGATTGCGTCCATCAAAAGTTGATCCGCAACCTTGAACGCGGCGCCTATTGGTAGATCGGGAGCAAGCTGGAGCAATTTGTCGTTCGGTATCACTATCACGGTGTCTGTGACCGCCCGAAGTTTCTCAAGTCCCTTCTCAGCGTTTAGTCTGCGCCGAGTCCCTTCGACCGTAAACGGGAGTGTCACGACGCCGACGGTCAGCGCGCCGAGCTTCTTCGCGATTTCGGCTATAACTGGAGCCCCACCGGTTCCAGTCCCTCCGCCCAAACCGCATGTCACGAAAACCAAATCCACGCCATAGATGTTATCCTTTATCACCGCCTCATCTTCCCTAGCGGCGGCCTCTCCTCTCTCAGGATCGTTGCCAGCGCCTAGGCCTCCCGTGAGGTCACGCCCGATCAGAATCTTTCTATCAGCGGTCGTGTAAAGGAGATCTTGGGCATCCGTGTTGACCGCTATCGTCTCGGCGCCCTGAATGCTGGATTCCATTATACGAGAAACTGTGTTGCAGCCAGCACCGCCGCAGCCTACAGCGACGATCCTAGCCTTCGCCTTTTGGAGAATTAGTTCAAGCTCTTCGGCGGCGCCAATCAACGTGGCGTCCGCAAAATCCATCGGAGTATCGGCGTACTTCTGCATCAGCTCCC
>CAZKGC010000061.1:0-5931 GCA_964552335.1 Hadarchaeota archaeon (SeqCode) | reverse complement strand
GGCTCTTCGAGTTTTGCGGGAACCTCAATCCCTGGTTTGGTCAGCGCAAAACCTGTCTCAGGAGTAAATATGGCATTTTCAACATTTTTCAATTTAATCCCTTTCCGCTTTCTACGTTGGTGAATTTCTTACGAGTTGATTTAAACCTTTTCCCCCCCTCAAAATCTCCCCAGTAAATACAGTTCGGATGCCAAGTCCAGCCGCGACCCGCTGACAGAGCATTCGTTGTTCCTTGCTCATCCCTTTCCGGTCTAGCACGAACAACTTCGCCCCGTTTCTTGTGCAGAGGACCGCGCGCTCAATGAGCTTTTCATCAAGGCTCGAGTACTTGGGGAGTATATGCCCCACCGCGATATCTGTGTGAAGAGTGACCTCAGTGTGACGGGGCGCGTAATGCGGCCCTCCAAAACCTATAGCATTTTTGCATTTCGCGGACGAAGTTGCTGCCGCCATTATCGCCCGAGCTGCGACTTCGCCAGCTTTCTCATTCTGCCATTGATCTAGCGTGCTGCCTATCTCGACGAAGGTGACTGGAACTCCAAGCTTAGTTGGGCCATGGTGAGTAGCCTCCAAAGAAACCTCATGGGGGAGTCTAAACTCATCGCGTGCCGAGGTCAACTCTTGTAAAGCCGATTTGATCGTCGGAGGGGAGGCCACTGCCAACTCTCCCCTTTCGAGTTCCCCCGGCACGTGTACGGTAAGCGACGGCCTGCCCGCCTCGCTCGCATGCCTTGATGCAACTATTACTTCATCGGCATCGAAAGGTGGTGTTGTGATTTGAGTCGCTTCATGACCAATATTCACCAATAACACTTTTCCACAGATGTACGCATTCGGTAAAGTGTGGTATTTTTCGAAATCGTGAAGCTCCAGCAGACGCGCTGCGATGTTTAGGGCGGCTGGGTCTTGGGCAGAGGCTAAGATCAACTTCATGCGATCACCTGGATATCACAACTGTGGCATGTGACAAGTTTCCCACTTCGAACAAAAATAGGTGGTGGGCCCGGAGGGATTCGAACCCTCGAGCTTCGCCATGTCAAGGCGACGTCATAACCACTAGACCACGGGCCCGATTAGAATTTGACTGAATCTGTATAAATCTCACTCGATTCAAAAATGGTGGACCAAGATAGGTTAACACTCGCGTTTACATCTATCGCATCCTTTGGTGCTGGTTTTTGGCAAGAATTGGGCAAGATTTAGGCAAGATTTGTGCGCCTTTCTTTTGCATGAAATGTTTTCGATTTCTACTTTCCTCTTCTCAAGACCAAGACCACGACTGCTATGACGACAACGACTATGATGACAACGATCGCGATTCCAACGCCTACCCAGACCCAAGGTGCTTCGGCCGGCGGTGTTGTTGGTGTCGTTGTCGTAGTGGTTGGGGTGGTTGTCGTTGTCGTCGTGGTGGGGGTAGTTGTCGAGGTGGTTGTAGTCGTCGTATTTCCGATAGAAGATGAGTCTTGGTAGATACTGCCGCTGTCGTTGCCCTCGCAAGTATTATTAGTTATGCTATTGTAAGACGAGGAGGTCAGATAGATGCCGTAGTCGGAGTTGCTTGCGCAGGTGTTGCCGGAGAGGATGTTGTTGTCAGACTCGCGCAGGTAGATGCCGTTGTAGTTGTTCCTGCAGGTGTTGTTGGAGAGGGTGTTGTTGTTAGAGTAGTCCAAGTAGATGCCGGACCGTGAGGACACCTCCGGGAGTGTTAACGTTATGAAGCTCAGGTAGACGCCGAAACCGTTGTTCGAGCAGGTGTTGTTGGAGAGGGCGTTGTTGTTAGAGTAGTCCAAGTTGATGCCGTAGACGTTGTTCCCGCAGGTGTTGTTGGTCAGATTATTGGAGGACGAGGAGTACAGGTAGATGCCGATGAAGTTGCTCTCGCAGGTGTCGTTGGAGATGGTGTTGTTGGACGAGGAGGATAGACAGATGCCGTAGTAGTTGTTCCTGCAGGTGTTGGAGGAGAGGGTATTGTTGGAAGAACCAGACAGGTAGATGCCGTGATGGTTGTTCCCGCAGGTGTTGTTCTCAATTTTTCCATTGATCACGTTACCCAAGTAGATTCCGTAATAAAGAATTCCACCGTTCTCGACCAAGCAGTTCCGCACAACAAAGTAAGCGGTCGTGTTCTGTATGTAGATACCGTTAGCAGTCGAAGCATCAATCGCCCAACCTTCGATGATGTAGGGGTCGCTTTGTGTCCCGGAGCCGCCACCGTTGACGCCGTTCGCCGGGGTGAAAGAGCTGTCCCCATCGATGAAGATTGGACCATGAGGGGTCAGGGCCCCTCCTTGAGCCTGGACGGTAGCGATACCAACCGCCAATAGACTTACTGATAACAGCAAAATCCCGGATAAAGTTGCACATTTCACTCTTTCCACTTTTTGCCTCCTCTTCAACCCCCTTCGGCGGATTGAAATTGCAGAGATTTCTATTTAAAGTTTCGGACCGGATGGGATTCTGACCGACGACACGACCCACTTCATTCGAGGGTTCAAACCCAGATTGAAAATGAAACTGGGCGCAAAAATCGATCGGGGTTTATGCGCCTTCTTTGCCTGAGATCTGCCAAAATCTCGCTCATCTGGTTCAATAATAAATGTGGACCGGGCGGGATTTGAACCCGCGACCTCCCGCAATTTGGTTGATCACCAACTGCCAAGCGGACGATCATGCCAGGCTGATCTACCGGCCCACCGAAGAGATGTTAGTGCATGGGTTTAAGAGATTTTGTCATCACCAAAAATTCGATGTTCTTAAAATTTGGATCAGCGGAGCCGCAGCCCCTGAATCGTCTTCACTTTCCAGTTGTAACGCTTGATGCGCCGCGACCTACCGTAGCCGCACGCGGCACAGACCCCACGTTGGGCGTGATAAGCGCGCCTCCCGCATCTCCGGCAACGGATATGCATTACCTTGTGACGCTTGCCCATTGAAGGGGTACCTTTGACCATCTTCATCACTCAGCTGGCGAGATGAACACGACGCTATCGCCTCGGATGACCATAGTCCCGTAACGCTTGCTCGCTTCCCCGCCCTGAATCTCCTCTGCTTCCTCGAGCACGATGTTCACGTGCACGTCGAAGCCGCTCAGTTTCCCGCGAAGTTCTCGTCCACCCTTGAGCCCTACGAGCACGGAGGAGCCCAAGGCGCGGTTCAGAACATCCAACGGTCGCTGCGCCATGAAATCATCAACTTCTCTCCAGCGGCATATTTAAGCGTATCGAGCTCACTTTTGTCGATGGCGATGAAAAGACGTTATTGGCTGCGAAAAGACGAAACAAAACAGCTGGCGCACGAGGCAGAGAAGTTCGGAGGAGATGCCGGCAAGCTTTTAGAGAGAGGAGTTGAGCTGCTGGAACTAGCAGATGGCAGAGCAATTGTCCTAGCTGGGGGAAAAATGCTCTTTATCAGAAGCCGCGATGGACTCTTCCCGACCCTCCACGCAGTCGACTTGCTCCATCTTCGGCGGGTTGTCATCGACATGGGCGCGGTGGCGCACGTAGCAAAGGGCGCGGATGTCATGGGGCCTGGCGTTGTCTCGGCGGATGTAGAAATCAAGGCCGGAAATGCTGTAGTTGTAGTGGACGAACGCCACGGGAAGCCCCTCGCCATCGGACTGGCGCTAGTTCCCGGCACGGAGATGAGGGCCCCGAAGGGAAAGGTCGTAAAAAATATTCACTATGTCGGAGACGAAGTATGGCAACTCCTCCGAGAAAAGGTTAAATACAGAACATAACTGAATATTAGCCAAGGTGGTCCTTTGAAATCTCTGAAACGAATGTTTGGGGGCTCAAAAACAGGCGAAGTTTCTCCAGATGTTCCAGTAATGGAGGTCGAAGATGTTCACAAGATGAAAAGCACCAGCGAACTCGAGCCCATCTATGTGAAGAGCATGGAATTACGCAGCTTAGTCGATGTTCAAGAAGTTGCGGATGAGCTTCGGACTGGCAACATAATGATTCTTGAAATTAGCACTCTGATGAACCAAGATCCGGAGGAGCTAAAGCGAGCGATTGATCAAATTAAGGGGATCTGTCAGGCCATAGGTGGTGACGTCGGACGCCTAACGGAATCAAAAGTCATCGCGACCCCAAGATTCGTCACCATCCAGTTCAAGAAAGCTTGAAGCCAGTTTTGGTGAACTTATGCCGAAGAGGGAGTTCGTGCTCCCTATTGAGTGCTGTCCAATTTGTGGAGCCAAAGATACTTTTCAAGTGAAGGGAAGGATCGACCACATTCCCTACTTCGGCGAAACAATGGAAACTCTCGTGACATGTATCAACTGTAAATTCAAACATGCGGACGTGACGCATCTAGAAGAACATGAGCCAATACGCCATGAGTTTTCGATCTCGTCCGAAGACGACATGATGGTCCGAGTGGTGAGGTCGAGCACCGGAACGATAAAGGTGCCGGAGCTCGGTGTGATGGTGAAGCCCTGCTCAGCAAGCGAGGGTTATATCACAAATATTGAGGGTGTACTCGACCGCATCGAGAAAGCGATTAAACTGGCAATTGTGCGGGCGAATCCAATCAGGCGCCACCGAGGAGAAGCTAAACTCAAGAAACTCGAAGGTATCCGCCGTGGAAAGGTCAAGGCAAAGCTCATTATGATGGATCCTTTTGGTCACAGCGCAATTGCTGACAAGCGGACGAAAAGGCGGAAACTCACAAAAAAAGAGTTAGCTAAACTCAAGGCTGAACTCTAACGCAACCTGATCGTTTCGAGGTTCGAAATCACCCTTGTTTCAACTCTGAAGAGTTTGTGCAACGCGCTTGCCAGCTCTATGCAATTGTTTTCCTCACCGTGAATGGTTACGGCCCGCTGCGGCTTGGGCGATATTCTGCGCACGTAGTTCAAAAGTTGAGGGCGATCAGAATGTCCGCTGAAACCTTCTATCGTCCTGACTTCCATGTTGACCTTTGCTTCCTCCACCTTGCCCTTTTCACCCCTCAAGGGAACTTCTCTCCATCCTTTCTGGATGCGACGGCCGAGTGAACCCTCGGACTGGTATCCCACAAAGACCAAGCTATTGCGTGGATCTGGGGCTAGATGCTTGAAATACTCGAGGACAGGCCCTCCAGCCATCATGCCAGCGGTCGAAACAATTACCCCCGATTTTTCTTCTATCACCTTGGCCCGCTGGTCTGGGCCAGAAACCTTTACAAACATGTCGGAGAGGAACGGGTTCTCGTCCGCCCTGAATATCAGCTCGCGCAAATCCTGCGAAAGGTACTCTGGGTAAGCCGTGTGGATGGCGGTCGCTTCCCATATCATACCGTCTAGGTAAACCGGCAGATTATTGATGACTCCTTTTCGCCTGTAGTCCTCCAGCAAAACCATTATCTCCTGCGCCCGACCCACCGCGAACGCTGGGATCAAGACCTTTCCGCCGCGACTAATCGTCTCGGTGACGACTCGGATGAACTCTTTTTCAGCATCCGTGCGGTGGGGTTGAATACTCTCGGCTCCGCCATAGGTACTTTCAATGATCAATGTCTCCACACGGGGAAAAGCGTAGACTGCGGGTGAGAAAAGGCGCGTATAATCGAACTTGATATCCCCAGTGTAGACGATGTTGTAGAGCCCCTCGCCAACATGGATGTGCAGGATCGAGGAACCGAGGATATGCCCGGCGTTGTGCAGGGTCAGCCGAACATCCGGGGCGATATCTGTGACATCGCCGTAGTCCAGTGGGATACAGTGGGATAGGAAGGTGCTGATGTCGCGCTTGTTGTAAGGTATTGGTTTGTCCTCCCGCTCCGCTATATCCAAATAATCTACCAGCAAGAGCACAGCAAGATCGCGAGTGGCCGGCGTACAGTAGACGGGCCCCTCAAAACCGTACTTGAAGAGATACGGCACGAAACCGCAGTGATCTAGGTGGGCGTGTGAAAGTATAACGGCATCAAGTTCCGATAACCTCA
>CAZKGC010000060.1:0-6915 GCA_964552335.1 Hadarchaeota archaeon (SeqCode) | reverse complement strand
TGTAGCTGTAAATGCCAAATCCAAAACTACATGATAGCACCGAGTCGCATATGAGCGTATCTTTCTCGCCCCTAACAAGGCGACATTGAAGCCCCTCGAAGCCGCTGCTGACCGAGCGAACTCGAGCGACGGGCCAAAGACATCTGGCTCTTGGCCGAAATCATAAAAGTGGACGATGCCGCCAGCGGGCTTCAGCGCTTTCAACGCCACATCGAAGAAATAACGGGCGAGTTCGGGGAGCGGCATGAGCACACTGTCAGCCTGCCCAGCCAGCCTTTTTTCGACCATATCACGCGCATCACCGAGGATCGGCACCACAATATCTCCCACCTTGTTGATGCGGATGTTCTCGCGCATGTACTTGAAAGCTGAGGGGTTCTTGTCGATGGAATAAACTCTAGTAGCCTCACTGTACTTGCCGATAAGTATAGAGTAACACCCCACTCCTGCGAATAAATTTATCACGATCTCACCGGGCTTGACGAGCCTAGCCACGCGAAGGCGCTCGGTGGCCAACCTGGGGGAGAAGTAAGCCTTAGCGAGGTCGACCTTGAAGCTGCAGCCCCCCTCGCGATAAACTGTTTCCGTTCGTGGTTCACCGGCTATCACCTCAAGCTCCCGCGTCCTAAATTCCCCCTGTACAGGAGTGGTCTGGTTGAGGACCGTTCGCACGTTGCTGTGGACCTCAATCAGCGCTTGACCTATCAAGTGCTTCTTCGGCAACAGTTCCTCGGGCAGCTTGACGACCGCGATGTCACCAATTACATCGAACGCTCGGAACTGTCTGAGCTCCTCGTCCGACAGCTGCCCCCTCAACGCTTCACGCAAATCTCTCGGCATGTAACCCAAACACAGTTTAACGTTGTGGCAAAAGGTTTTGCGGCTAGGGTCAAGCAACTTCTGATCATAAACATGCGAACTAACTTGGGCTATTCTACATATCTCCCATCAAGCCGTTTCTCGCCTCTAACAAATTTCGATGTTTGTAGCCCACTCACTGTCAGCCTGGCGTACGTCCCGAGCAAAGTGATGACACATATCCCACTACAACAGAAATTACAACAATCGCGATATGGTAAGAAAGACAATATCTCTGTCTTTCAATCCTCCAAATGAACATTCTTCTTAGAGCTTAAACAACGAGACCTTATCGTCATCCCAAACTAGGCGGATACAACAACTCGGAGGTGTCGTAGCCGGTAACGTAATCATTTATTGGGTTAATCGCCGTGACTTCGCCAGCCGAATTGACAACTATATCGACGACTCTCCAGATATCCGTACCTTCGGGCTGCGCCGCTGGAGGTGTGTAGCTGTATATAAATCCAACACCCTGTATCACCAAATTGACCTTCGCGCCGGAGGTCGCTATAGTACCCTCGACAACTCACGCGAGCAGTAAATCCTGCAAATGGCCCTCACCCCGGACACGCGGCTTCACGAGTATTTCCTGCGGATGTGTCAAAAATATTGAACGATTATATAAGGTCTATTTTGGAGTCATCTAACTGAAGAAAGCTGTTGGTTGTTTTCGGTGGGGTTTAAGGGGCTGAAGACTGCAAACAACCCACGCTCAGTACTAGTAGGGAGCAGGGTTATCGCCGATCGTATTGATTTCAGTGATGCTACCGGTCGCGCCATCGATGGTCAGCACATGCCACCAAAGACCTGTTCCTTCGCTTGGGACATCGATGGTGGCGATGAGGCCTGTGGAGTCGAACACCTGCACCTGTGCCTGCGAAGCAGTCAGATCGCCGTCTTGGGACCAGTTGTAAATCGCGTAGATGTAGCTGCCGGTCGGGTAGCGCTGTCTGATAGTGATTGTCTCGGGGCCGAAGGAGGAGGTGTCGTCCACATCTAGGGAGGCGAAGGGATGTGCCTCTAGGTTGCCCTCGTCAGAGAAATAAATGTGGTATGGATTATCCTCCGGCAGCCAGAGGTGAGAGTCCAAGTCCCGGGGACTCTCGCCCCAAGTGAGCACCAGGCGCGTCTCGCCCGCTGCGAGCAGTGGCGAGATGTTGAAGTTGACCAAGGTGTTCTGGCCCGCTATGACCTGGATGTCTCCCCGTGTGCTGCGCAGGAAGCCTGGGGCCCTAGCCTCCAATGTGTAGGTGCCAAGGGGAAGCTCGGGGAAGGAGTAGCCGCCGTTTGCATCGGTGGTAGCGGTGGCCAGCAAGTTGTTGTTCTCCATCACCTTGACGGTGGCCCCGGAGATGGATTGGCCGTTGGTAGCGTCGGTGACTGTACCGGAGATGCCTCCGCCCGTGCCTATAGTTACCGTTAGGGCGTTGGAGGTCGACTCCTCCACCCCCCAGAACCTCTCATAGACTGCGGTAATATCGTATGTGCCGGAACTGAGCAGCTGATAGCGCCGGGCATTGGTGGTCGGGTCTCTCAGCAGGTTGACCGTCTGAGTCAGAGTCCCGCCGGGTTGCAGAAGGGTGAAGTCGGTATCATCTATTCGCAGTTTGAATTCCGGCCCCAGAAAGCGGACGCGAGCCCCGGTCTGCTGGTCGATGATGTTGAAGTAGAGCGGCCAACCCTCCAGCACCACCCAATTCATCACATAAATCGGTGCGGTCCCAACGTTTCTGTAAACGACCTCGACCGGAATCTCCTCACCCAACTCAAACGTGGTCTTGGTCAGGGATATGGTGACTTCTAGGTCAGAAACTGCCTGCGCCGGAACCTGCAGCAACTCTTGTGAGAGTGAACGAACTTGGCGGCTGCCCCCTGCCGGTGACGGCCAGCTCTCTTGGCTGAGCCACCCATCGAGGGTTGCACCACTCACAGCTGTCCCATCGCGATAGATGACTCCGCCACTTTCAGTAATGACACCACCAAAGAGATCCGTTTCCAACTGGTTCCCCTCCTCTCCAAGGGTATCATCGTCGTTGTCGGGAGACTTCTTGACATCGTCCTTCCAGTGGGCACTCTCGTGTAGGATTGTCACAGCCATGATAAAGATGGTGTTTTTCCTCTGGCTCTCCGTCGCTCCCTCAACACAGCCGTCCCAGAGGGAGTTGCTTATAACGAACTGGTCCTCCCTGCCACCCGCGTCTCCGCTGTACTCACCGTAAGCATCAGCCAATTCGCCGTTCTTCAGCTCCGGTCCGTTGCCGTCTGAGAGTTCGATGCTGAGATCGGCGCCAGCCAAGTTGACCTTCGCATAAGCGGCGCGCCCGTTCTCGGAATTGGCGATTGCTTGGGCTAGTCTGAGCGCCTCATATAGGCAGTCCACATTGCGCTTGTCCCTATCCAGCCGAGAGAGAGTCCAAGGACCGATGTAGGGATAGTCGACGTTCATCCATGACAGGTGGTTGACCGCAAAGGTGGCGAATATCTCGCCGGAGAATGTGCCGTCAAGGATTACCGACTGGGCATCTTCAGGAAGGATGGTACCCTCGCCGTCCTCCAGCCAGCCGAGTTCCTCCTCCTGCTCCCATACATTGGTGTCTTCATTGTAGGTGTAGATTGGAACCTCGATGCGGTCGGTGCCGGAGTTGATGTCCTCCAAGTCGGGCCACTGCGATTGCGGCACCCGCGAGCGGATGGTCGCAGCTTGGGAGAGATCCTCCACTGGGTTGCCGTTGGCGTCTAGGCCAATCATCCACATGAACATAGAGGAGTTAAGCGGGATGGTGCCGCTCTCGGCGAACTCGCCGGGGAATGCATCAGGGGTTACATCAGGGTCGTAGGAGCGCGCGAAGAGGCTGTTCACCTCTGCGGTGAGCCCTTCCACTCGGATGGAGTTGTCATCGTTCTGACCAGCACCATTTTCGAGCGTCAGCTCGGCACCCTCGGGGTTCGGGATAACAATAGTCCCCATGTCCAGCATGCTGCTCTCAGCATCACCCCATCTGGCGGTCTGCATAATTGGGATGAGGTCGAATTCGAAGCTTACCTCCACCAGCACTCGCACTGGCAGTGTCTCCGACATCAGTTCCATGCTGAAATTACCGTCGATGTCGGTCACGGTCTCGACAGCAGCCGAGGCACCGCTGCCGACACTTCCTGACACCTGCGCGCCTTCCACCGCGCTCCCATTGTCAAAGGTCGCACGACCGCTGACCTCGATGACGGTGGGCCCTGTTGTCGTTGTTGTGGTGGTTGTCGTCGTGGTTGTTGTGGGGGTTGGTGTCGTGGTGCCTCCTCCAGGTCCTCCTGCGGGTTGTCCAAAAATTAAGTAAAGGCTAACACCTGTTACAACAGTTACTACAATTACAACGACGACCACGGCCACTATGACGCCGGTGGATACCCCTCTTTCTTTCACCAATTCACCTTAGATAGCTCTTTTATCTCGTATTTAAAGATTGCTTAAGTCTGCACGCGACCCAAAATAGATATAAAATTAACAACACCAACCAAAATGAGCGTAATGAAATGTCGTACGGCTACTTTGATGATAAAACGGGCGAGTACGTAATCACCAGACCAGACACACCGACACCTTGGATCAACTACCTCGGGCAGAAGGATTACTTTGCAATGATTTCGAACACCGCGAGCGGCTACAGCTTCTACCGCGATGCCCGCTACCGCCGCATCATCCGTTATCGCTACAATGCTGTTCCAACTGATTGCGGCGGACGCGCGCTCTACTTGCGATTCAGTGATGGGGATTTCTGGTCGCCCACATGGCAGCCAGTGCGCAAGGAACTCCAAGCATACGAGTGCCGCCACTGTCCTGGATACACGCGCATCAGCTCGACCTACCGTGGCGTCGAGGCTGAGGTAACCTACTTTGTGCCGTTGGATCAGACGCTGGAGGTATGGCGGGTTTCCCTGCACAACGCCAACAACACGCCGGTGGAGCTGCAGCTTTTCTCGCTGGTGGAGTTTTGCCTGTGGGACGCGCTGGACGACATGAGCAACTTTCAACGAAACTACAACATCGGAGAGGTCGAGATTGAAGAAGGAGTCATTTACCACAAAAGCGGGTATCGGGAACGCCGGGACCACTTCGCCTATTTCGCATGCTCGGCACCATCGGCAGGTTTTGATACCTCACGTGACGCCTTCCTCGGCCCTTACCGCGGCTTCGATCGACCGCAAGTGATAGAAGAAGGTCGGTCAACCAACTCCATCGCTCACGGCTGGGCGCCGATAGGATCGCACCAAGTCCAGATCAAGCTGGCACCCAGCGAATCGCGCGAAATCATCTTCCTGCTCGGCTACGCGGAGAATCCACAAGAAGATAAATTTTCCGCACCGGAAGTTCTCAACAAAGCCTATGTCAAGCGGACTATCGAACAGTACCTCGACCCGACCCAGCTGGACGAAGCCTTCGACGCACTGCGCCGCTATTGGGATGAATTACTGTCCATTTGTCGGGTTGAGACGCCCGACCAAGACGTGAACCGCATGGTCAATCTCTGGAATCCTTACCAGTGCGTGGCAAACTTCAACTTGTCGCGCAGCGCTTCGTTTTATGAGTCGGGCATCGGGAGAGGGATAGGTTTCCGTGACTCCAACCAAGACTTGCTGAGCTTCGTCCACATTATCCCGGAGCGCGCGCGTGAGCGTATTCTCGACTTGGCAGCGACGCAGCTTCTCGACGGAGGGGCTTACCACCAGTACCAGCCGCTCACCAAACAAGGAAACAAAGATATCGGCAGCGGATTCAACGATGACCCCCTTTGGTTGGTGTTGTCAGTCGCCGCCTATCTCAAGGAGACCGGTGACTACTCTATTCTCGATGAGCCTGTGATCTACGAGAACCAGCCCGGCACCGAACAGCCTCTCTACGAGCACCTGACACGCGCGATGCAGTATATCTTGAATCGGATCGGCCCACATGGGCTTCCGCTGATCGGCCACGCAGATTGGAATGACTGTTTAAATCTGAATTGTTTCTCGACCACTCCTGGTGAGTCTTTCCAGACCGCCGCCGACAAAACCGATGGCAAAACGGCTGAGTCCGTTTTAATCGGTGGTCTATTCACGCTGGCGGCGAAAGAGATGGTAGCTATCACCGAACACATTAATCACCGTAACGAAGCGGCTAAGTACCGGGATCTGGCGGACAAAATGACGCAGAAGGTCGAGGAACACGGCTGGGACGGCGAGTGGTTCCTGCGGGCTTACGACCATTTCGGCGCCAAGGTGGGTTCTCGGGAGTGTGAGGAGGGGCGCATCTACATCGAGCCGCAGGGCGTATGCGTGATGGCTGGAATCGGGTTAAATAATGGGCGGGCGATTCTGGCGTTGGATTCTGTGAAAAAGTACCTTGCGACCAAACACGGCATCGTCCTGCATCAGCCAGCCTACACGCGCTACCGCCTCAACTTGGGCGAAATCTCCAGCTTTCCACCTGGTTACAAGGAAAACGCGAGCATCTTCTGCCACACAAACCCCTGGATAATGATCGCTGAAGCTATTGTCGGGCGCGGGGATATGGCATTTGATTATTACAAGCGCATCTGCCCTTCTGCGAGGGAATCCATCAGCCACATCCATCGCTGCGAGCCGTATGTGTACGCTCAAACAATTGCAGGCCACGACGCCCCAACCTTCGGTGAAGCCAAGAACTCGTGGCTTACAGGCACGGCGGCTTGGAACTTGGTTGCTATCACTCAATGGATCTTGGGAATACGACCTGATCACGACGGCCTGATCGTCAACCCGTGCATCCCGACGACTTGGCCCGGCTTTAAGGTCACGCGGCGCTTCCGTGGAGCGACTTACGTAATCGAAGTCAAAAACCCGGATCACGTCTGTACTGGTGTGCGACAAATGACCGTAGACGGAAAGCCGGTGGAGGGGAACATTCTACCCATCTTCGGTGACGGAGCCACCCATTGGGTGTTCGTGATTTTAGGCACGAAAAAGTAAAAAATAATCAAAGCTCCGCTCCACGGGTTCTGATGGCATGCTGAATTCTCCGCTTTAGTTTAGGTTCCACCTCCCAAA
>CAZKGC010000059.1:0-7293 GCA_964552335.1 Hadarchaeota archaeon (SeqCode) | reverse complement strand
GGTCTCATCACAATCGCCAACATCCGGCTCAACATTTGGGCACCACTCATAGCACTCTTTTTATTTTATGTATCATATAAGTTGGCTGCTCACGAAAAAGTCAAAAACAGATTTCTGATGGCCCCGGTTGAGGAATCAGAGGCGGAGAAAAAAGTCAATGTTTTAATGACCGGGTTCTTGCCCTACTTCATCATGTGGCTCGTCCTCTGGATAATGGTTTACACCCTGCTTGTACATTAAGCAGCCATATGTCCAAACGCAATTTTCGCTGAAAATGGGGGTAAAAGGTGTCGGAGCAAAAGCCCGGGGAGGACACAGCCGAGAAGAGGTTGAAAATCATCGCAGACCACCGCGAGGTGCCATCAGGAATCATCGACGAGCTCATGCGGCTTGGTGTCGAAGTTGAGGCATGCCAGCTCAAGGTCGGTGATTTCATCCTCAGCGATCGCGTTGGAGTCGAGCGTAAGTCGGTTGGGGATTTTTTACAGTCCATCGTCGACAAGCGGCTCATGAGTCAAGCCAAAATTTTACGCGAAACATTCGAGCGCCCCGTGCTCATTCTGGAGGGAGGTAACCTGTACTCACGTAGGGCTATACACCCAAACGCTATCCGGGGGTCGCTGGCCGCGCTCGCTGTGGATTTGGGAATTCCGATACTGCCCACCCGAGACGAAAAGGAAACCGCGTTGATCTTGTTTGCGATAGCCAGACGCGAGCAGTTGGATGAAAGCAGGGAAGTGGCGGTGCGCGGAGAGCCAAAAGGACTAACATTACCGGAGCACCAGCGCTTCGTCGTCGAAGGTCTTCCAGGTATTTCCGCCGTGCTCGCAAAGAGGCTGCTGGAACACTTCGGTACCGTCGAAAGAGTGATGTGCGCATCAGAAGAAGAGCTGAAGCAAGTGCACGGGATCGGGCGCGAGAAGGCCAAATCTATACGAAAAATACTGGCATCTATTTACGAATGTCCTCAGCAACCTTCTTGACCCGCTCGATAGCCTCTTTGATGTTTTCCATCGATGTCGCATAGCTGAACCGGACGTGGCCCTCCCCGTATGGTCCGAAGCCGCTCCCGGGCACGGCTGCGACGCCCGCTTCACGCAGAAGGATTTCACAGAATTCGAGCGAGTTCACACCGAGTCTTTTTATGTTTGGAAAAGCGTAAAACGCCCCTCCGGGCTTTGTGCAGCTGATTCCCTTGATGGAACTTAGTCCCTTTACGATGACATCCCGACGCTTGCGGTACTCATCGCGCATTTTCCTCGTGAATTCTTGTGGCCCATGGAGGGCTGTTGTCCCCGCCGCCTGCACAAAGCTTGTCGCGCTGGAGGTGGTGGCTTCCTGGATTTTGGTCATCTCGGTGATAAGCTCGGTTGTCGCAACGGCGTATCCGAGCCGCCACCCTGTCATGGAGTACGCCTTCGAGAAACCATTGATGTAGATTGTTCGCTCGGTCATGTTTGGAAATGAGAGGATGCTCGCGTGCTCGCCTTCGTAGACGAGGCAGTCGTAGATTTCATCTAATAGCACCCACAGGTCGCGATCCAATGCAAGGTCCGCGATCGGATGCAACTCCTTTTTTGTCATCACTGCGCCAGTTGGGTTGTTCGGGTAGTTCAGCAGAAGCATCTTGGTTTTGGCGCTCAGGGCCTCCTCGACCTTATGAACTTCTAATTTGAACCCCTTTTCGTCGGTGGTTTCCACGAAGACGGGTTTTCCCCCGACTATGCGAACCATCGCCTCGTATGTCCAGCAGGGGCTCGGTATCATCACTTCATCCCCGGGGTCGAGCACAGCTGCCATAGCGCAAAAAATCGCGTGTTTTGCTCCGGGCGTGACGAGGACATTTTTCGACTCAGTTTTGAATCCCTTCGTCCCCATGTGCTCCGCGATGGCTTCCCTGAGCTCCAACAATCCCGCGCTCAGGGTGTACTTCGTCATCCCGCGTTCAATAGCTTCCTCGGCGGCTTTTTTGATGTGGGGTGGGGTGTCTGGATCCGGTTCACCTATCCCCATGTTTATAATCTTTTTCCCCTGGCGTTCAAGCTCCTTCGCCAGACGCAGAACCCTGATGGTGCTCGAGGGCGGTATCTCTTTCATCCGTTCGGCGAGTTTCAACTTTCCACCTGCTAAGATTTTATGTGTGGAATATAAACCTACTTCGGTTCGCATGCACTGGGTGGATCAAGTCGCAAAAGCTCTGATGCCTCGCGGTGAAAAACATGTCGTCGCAAGTGGAATTTCCGTCTCGGGCCACATCCACATCGGCCACTGCAACGACGTGTTCATCGCAGACGGTGTTAGGCGGGCGGTCGAGGAGCTCGGCGGGAAAGCGGAGGCAATTTGGTATGCGGATGACTACGACCCGATGCGCCGGATTCCGTGGCCGCTGAACGAGGGGGAGCTCGCTGATAGGTACAAGCAGTACTTGGGCATGCCTTACATCGAGATACCCTCACCCGACCCGGATCACGAGAACTTTGTAGATTACTTCGCCCATCCCTTCATCGAGTCGCTCGACGACTTTGGCGTCAAGGTGAGGACATACTCAGGGGCCGAGATCTACCGTAGCGGGAAAATGGCGGGTCTCATAAGGACCGCCCTCGAACAGGCCGACAAAATCCGCGCGATACTCAATCGTTACCGCTCGAAACCTCTGCCCGAGAACTGGCTCCCCTACGACGCCATATGCGAGAAATGCGGCAGGATAGCGACGACGAGGGCATTTGCCTGGCACGACAGCTACGTCAGTTACAGGTGCGAGGGGTGCGATTACGTTGCGGGTTGCGGTCACGAGGGCGAGGCCGACTACACGAAAGGCGAGGGCAAGCTAACTTGGCGCGTGGAGTGGCCCGCTCGGTGGAAACTGCTTGGCGTCACCTGCGAGCCGTTCGGCAAGGATCACGCAGTCGTCGGTGGGAGCTATGACACGGGAAAATTGATTGCAAAAAATGTCTTCAAGTTTCGGGCCCCATACCCGTTGCCCTACGAGTGGGTCAGCCTTCACGGCAGGCGGATGTCCTCCTCCAGAGGAGTCGTCTTCACGCTTCCCCAATGGCTGGAGATCGCGGAGCCCGAACTCCTACGCTACTTTATCTTCAGGAGCAAGCCCATGAAGGCAAAAGAGTTCGACCCCGGTCTGGCGCTGCTTGACCTGTACGACGAGTTTGATTTGATGGAGCAGGTTCACTTCGGCATGGTCAAAGCGGGTGATCGAAAGAAGGAACAGCTCAGGCGCATTTACGAGCTTTCCCAGATCTCCAGACAATTTAGGCATCTGGTGCAGCGCGTGCCCTTCAGGTTCGCCACGGTGCTCAGTCAAGTCATGCGAGGCGAAAAGCACGCTGTTGAAGTTCTGATATCAAAGGGCATTCTGAAGGACCCAAGCGAGCAGGATATCAAGCTGGCCATCCGTCGCTTGAACTGCGCACGAAACTGGGTGTCTAAATATGCACCGGAGCGCCTGCGTTTCAAGGTGGCCGAAGAGATGCCTATTGAAGCAGTTCGGCGCCTCACGGAGAAACAAAAACAGGGACTCGCTCAGTTGGCGGCCGATCTGTCATCACGTGAGTACACCCCGATAGAACTTCACAATCACATTTACGAGGTCGGAAAGAAGATCGGGTTGGGGACATCCGAGCTTTTCAAGGCGATATACTTGGTTCTTCTCGGACGCGACTCCGGGCCGCGCGCCGGCAATTTCATCTCAGCGCTGGACAAAAATTTAGTGGTTTCCAGGTTCAGGGAAGCTGCCCTTTGAGGCGGACTTTCATCGCTGGGTTTTCCTCCACCAGCTTCTTGAAGACAGCTTCGAAGCTCTCGTCGGGTGAGAGTTCGCGCTGCACGAAAATTCCCGTGTGCCCCACCTCCGCCCGCCTTGTCAAGACCTGCACTCGCTCGCGCACGATGTCCAAGCTCACCCCCACCCGCTTCGCCACTTCCGCCTCCTTGCCCGCGACTGGGCTCTCTGTGTGCCCTCGCGGAGTCGGCTCGATGAGCATCAGCCGCTTATCAACACCAGGAACGCGCAATGCATCTTCCACTTGCTTGAGACCTGCCGCGCCGCCAAAATGATAGAACTCCAGCTCAAGCAATTTTGGGGGCACAAGCGGGAAGGTGACTGAGCGGTCTTCCTCGATGAATATATGTGCCTTGGGGAGTTGCCAAGGGGTAGCCATCACTATCTCCCTTTTGATAGGCTTGAACCCAGCTCCGCTGAGGGCCAGCTCTATTTTGTAGGACGGCGTTACGCCGGGGATGAACACATCAACGTCGCTCCCTTCGTCCACATCTCCGCGGGCAACGCTGCCGTGAACTAGCGGGTCTAATCCCATTTCTGCGAGAGGTTTAATTATCCTCAAGGCGTGTTCTCTGAGTCCCTTGAAAAGTCGCCAGCGCTCTCGCTTGTAAACGACTTCTGTGATATCGGCTGCGCGGGCGGGCCTGACCATAACATCAAACCTAGCTCAGGCTTTCCTCCAGCCACTTTAGATATTTAGGCAGCCCCCCTTCCACCCGCAGGACGAGGATTTCTGGGATTTCATAGCTGTGGAGTTCCTTTATGCGGCGGATCAATCGGTCGAGTTCTTTTGCTGAGGTCTTAACCACAAGCATGACCTCTTTGGTTCGCTCAATCTTCCCGTGCCATCTGTAAACGGAGGTCACATTCGGGACCGCGCTCACGCATGCCGCAAGCTTTTCGGAGACGAGCTTTTCGGCCATCCGTCTCGCTTCTATCCTATTTTTCACAGTCGTTAATACAAGCGAAAACACTGTTCTCCCCAACTCAGTTCAACGCAGAAGTTTAAACATTGTCGGTAATATTGACTACGGTGCCGAAAATGCTATTCGACATACTCTTCGCTATCGCCATAGTCATTTTGCTCTGGGATGTCATAGGTCTGTTAAATCGCTGGTATGATCTCGAGAAGCACGGGTTCGCAATCAGCCCAGGCATGATAATGTGGCGTACCAAACGGGGGCTGAATTTCATCGATCGCGTGGCGGGAATCTCCAAGCGAGGATGGCGTGCTTATGGTACTTTGGCGGCGGGAGTCGGAATATTCGCGATGGTGTTTATCTTAGCGATGCTCGTGCTCAATTTTATATTCCTGCTTACTCGTCCCCTGATACGACTTCCAGGCGTGGTTTTGGTATATCCGGGGTTAATACCGTGGCTCCCTTTTGTTCCTTGGGTTATTTCTATCGCCAGCGTACTCCTAATTCACGAGTTTTCCCACGGATTGATGCTGCGAGCACAGAATCTTCAGACAAAAAGTGTGGGTGGGTTTGTAGTAGTGGTATTGTTTGGGGCCTTCGTTGAGCCAAACGAAAAACAGCTGATGCGGGCGCCCATTTCAAAAAGACTACGCATGTTTGCGGCGGGATCAATGGGAAATTTTGTGCTAGGGCTCGCATGTCTCGTTCTACTCTTTATACTTTTGGTGCCCAAGCCAGGGGTTTATGTTTATGCCGTTTCCGAGAATTACGCTGAAAATTTCACTTTGAGTTCGCGAATTTATCAACTTGACAACGTGCCAATAAACACGCGGGAAATCTACTACGATTTTTTGGACAACAAACAGCCCGGTGAAAACGTCTGGGTAGTTACTGAAAATGAGAATGTCCGTGTCACGCTTGTCAAAGACTCAGAAAATGAAAACAAAGGGGACTTGCCACTATTTCCGATGTCGGCAACCTCACGGTGGAACTTCGTAAACCCGATATACACGATAGCGGTAACCGCGGCTGAAATCTTGGGACAGCCCGTATTCCACCCCTATATTTATGATTCCCTTGTGCCGTGGGTGGTAATCGACACCGTGAAATGGATGTTCATCCTGAATTTGGGTGTCGGCCTTTTCAACATGCTTCCCGCAAAACCCCTTGATGGCGGGTACATGATGCAAGCTGTTCTCGAACGCAGAACCTCGAGTGAAAAAGCCAAGCGCGTGGTTCGAGTCCTTTCGTATTTCATATTAGTGCTAATCCTGATGAACATGTTCCCAGCATTCCTAAGGTGACAAAGTTGGGTGAAATTACTGTCAAGGTGAGGGTCATCGGGCAGAGGGCCGCGCGCAAGGTCAGGATTCCACAAAAAACAAGAATCGCTGATTTGCTTAATCAACTCGGCCAGAACCGGGAAACCGTTGTTGTAAGGTTGAACGGCAAAATTGTCGCTGAGGAGGAGCGCTTGGCCGATGGAGACTCAGTTGAAATCCTGACGGTCGTGACGGGTGGTTAAGTGTTGAGATGTAGTTTCTGCGGTCGGCGCGCCGTTTACAATCGCCGATACGCAGGGACACTCCTGTGCGACCGGTGCATGGTAAAGAGCGTGGAGCGGCGCTTTCGGCGGGCGATGGGGGAACACAGGCTGGTCTCCCCTGGCGAGCGGGTGGCCGTGGCCGTTTCAGGAGGGAAGGACAGCGTGACCTGTATGCACCTTCTCGCCGACTACTGCTCCAGAAAAAACTGCGAACTGGTGGCAGTGACCGTGGACGAGGGGATAAAGGGTTATCGGGAAGAGAGTTTGCCGATAGCGCGGGAGAACGCGGAGCTGCTGGGGGTCGAGCATTTTGTTGTGAGTTTCAGGCAGGCCTTCGGTGCGACGCTGGATAAAATCGTCAAGCTCGCGAAGCGTAAGAAGACCGAGTTCAACCCATGTACTTACTGTGGGGTGATGCGGCGCTCACTGCTGAACCAAGCCGCGCGGGAGCTTGGAGCGGACAAACTCACCACCGCGCACAACATCGACGACGAAGTCCAAGCGATCATGCTGAACTACATCCGCGCCGACTTTTCGAGGCTCTACCGTCTGGGGCCGAGCTACCAGCCGCGCGAGGGCTTCGTCCCGCGGATAAAGCCGCTGCGCGAAATCCCCGAGAAGGAGGTGGCACTCTACGCGCTGCTCAGGGGAATCAAAGTGCACTTGGGGGTCTGCCCCTACGCGGCCGGTATCCACACCGAGATTCGAGATTTTCTGAATCGACTCGAAACAAATCATCCCAACTCGAAGTTCATGATCCTTCGTATGTTTGACCGAATGAAGCCCTACCTTGTGAAGGCAGTGCCTGAGTTTGAAATGCGTAGATGTGAAGTGTGCGGGGAACCGACCTCTTCGAAACTGTGCAAGAGCTGTGAGCTGCTGCAGGGACTCGGGTTGGAACGCAAACAGAAATCTCTTATTTCTCCAAAATATAGTTAAACACGGCGGCGAGCTAGGCGGGCAGCTACCCCTTGCCTGCACCACAAATGGGGTTTACGGTGGGCCGAAGCTCGGGGAAGGCGTTCGGAACC
>CAZKGC010000058.1:0-7295 GCA_964552335.1 Hadarchaeota archaeon (SeqCode) | reverse complement strand
CACTCGCCCTTTGATATCGTGCTCAACACTGAACGCCTTTCGATTCGTGAGACGGCCGGGACACTGGAAACCGCGCTTGGTAACGTCAACAAAAAAGATTTGTAGAGGAATACATAGGTTGAAGAGCAGAAGTAAAGTGAGGTATAGAAATGGTCATGGAAATAGGTCGAGTCTGCGTGAAGCTAGCGGGGCACGAGGCTGGCAAGCGGTGCGTCATCGTGGATGTTTTGGATAGCAATTACGTGGTCGTTAGCGGGGCCGGGGTCAAGCGAAAGCGCTGCAACATCGCACACCTCGAGCCCACTGACAAAAAACTGGACATCCCGAAAGGAGCCTCAGACGAAGAGGTAAATCGGGCGCTTGAAGCTGTGAGCCAAGCTGGTGTTGGTATTGGGCAAACTCCCCTATGATGTCGAACGCGAAACGCTGGTCAGGGCCCACGACACAACTGATCCCAACCATGGATGCGGGCCCTCTAAGCGTTCGATCCAAGAACACATACGCTTGGGAATAATCAACCTTGACAAGCCACCTGGGCCGACCTCTCACGAGATAGCGGCCTGGGTGAAGCGCGTGCTAGAAATCCGCCGGGCTGGGCATGGCGGCACTTTGGACCCCGGGGTGAGCGGGGTGCTTCCGGTTGCACTCGAGGACGCGACGAAAATCGTCCAAACGTTGCTTCCGGCAGGCAAGGAGTACGTCTGCGTGATGCACCTGCACGGCGAGGTTCCACAGCCTCGGCTCGAGCAGGCACTCAAAGAGTTCGAGGGCGAAATTTACCAGAAACCGCCCCTGCGAGCGGCTGTTAAAAGACAGTTGCGGATCAGGAAAATCTACTACATCGAGCTGCTCGAGCGTGATGGTCGTGACGTGTTAACTCGCGTCGGGTGCGAGGCGGGGACCTACATACGAAAGCTTGTCTACGACCTGGGAGAGGTGCTGGGGCGCGGTGCTCATATGCGCGAGCTACGCCGAACCCGAGCTGGACCATTCAAGGAAGAAACCGCTGTGAAGCTCCACGACCTCGCGGACGCATACGCATTCTGGCGGGAGGAGGGGAAAGAAGATCAGCTGCGCAAGGTGGTTCTGCCCGTGGAAGCGGCGGCGCAACACCTGCCGAAGATAGTCGTGCGGGACGGGGCTGTGGACGCGCTCTGCCACGGGGCGAGCCTGGCTGCGCCCGGGGTGCTCGCGGTCGATACCAGCGTTTCTCCGGGAGACCTCACCGCGCTCTTCACGTTAAAGGATGAACTCGTGGCTCTGGCCCGGGCTACCATGAACTCGAAGCAGATTTACGAGGCGGAGCACGGGATCGTGGCGAAACCCGAGCGAGTTGTGATGTCGCCGGGCACATATCCGCGGAAGTGGAAATGACATCCAGCAGACATCTGGAGGGCTTTGCACATAAATTGGGTTCTGCACATAAATTCAAGGTGCAATTCAGAAACCCCGGGGCTTGCTCAATAACTTGGGTTTAAATCGTTCGGCATCAAATAATGACGGAGGGTTAGTTTTGATACCGAAGGCCACCGAGAATACGATAACACATCTCTTGGCTGAAGAACTCCAAAAAATTGGAGTTGAAAGCGAACCACTTGCTAAAATACAAACACCTACTGGTGAGCGATATCCTGACATTATTTGCAAGAATTCTGGAAGTTACCCAATCGAGGCTAAATTCAGCGAAGGAGAACTCGTAGAAGCTATCGCTAAACTGCAGAATGACTATCTCAAACACCACGAGGTTCTTGGTGTAGAGGGAGGATTTGCCCTTCTCTACCCAAAGGAGCTTGCGGAACCTATGCCACCAGAGGCTGTAAGAAACTTGGCCCACAAGTTAAAGTTTAAACTTGTTGCAATGTTTTCCCCTAAAGATCCCAGACCATTTAGGGTTGATGAGGGCAATATAGACGAAATTTCGAGAATAATAAGTGAGTACATACTCAAGCCAACTAAACCGATTGAGCCAAGCGTCGAGTTCATCATTAAATCACTACGTGAGACCGCTACTTACTTACGTAACGGATTAAGGTATGCAACAGCTGCAGATTTGGAAACCTTTTTTGGTGGTAGAGGTGTTTTTGAGAACATCCTTCAATACGAGGAAAAGGAAACCCCTGTTGAGGAACTCAAATCTGCGGCCGCATTTATTTTAGTGAATCAGCTCTTGTTTTATCACGTCCTTTCTAAACTTAGGCCACAATTCAGGGAGATTGATCCAGATAAAATCCAAAATCCCTCAGACTTGAAAGAATACTTTGGCAAGGTACTTGAGGTTAACTACAGACCAATTTTCTTCTACGATGCAACACCTTACATACCTGAAAGTTTTGTGAAAGAAGTCAGAGTCATAATAAGCGTGATTGGAGCACTGAGCGTGGAGAAGATTGGCGCTGATGTTCTAGGCACTATTTTCCATGATTTGATTCCTTTTGAGACAAGAAAGAGTGTAGCAGCCTTCTATACAAATGTGTTAGCTGCTGAACTATTGGCATCTTTGTCGATTGACGATCCCGATGCCCAAGTAGCCGATTTGGCAGTAGGCAGTGGAGGGTTGCTCGTGGCAGCTTATCGAAGAAAAAGGGAATTGTTAAAAGAACCTTTCAAAGAAGCAATACACCGGAGATTTGTAGGGGTCGATCTTTTGGGAATTGATGTGATGCCCTTTGCCGCCAGTATAGCTGCAAGCCACCTTGCACTTCAATCGCCGCAGTACTTCACGAACAGGGTAAAGATTGCAATTTGGGACTCAACGGAGCTCAAACCTTATCAGATCATTCCTTCTGCAGCTGGGCTTAGGCACGTTTTAGAAGGACAGGTATATCTTGAATCTTTTCTCCCAATGACTAAGCGCACAAAAGGGGTTGTCGAAGTTGGAGAAGGAGCAGCACACAACATCGAAGTAAGACCATGCGATGTGATTATCATGAATCCGCCATTCACTAGGCAGGAGAGGATTCCGGACAATTACAAGGAGATTTTACTAGACCGATTCAAAGATTACAAAGATTATCTGCACGGACAGCTTGGCTATCACGGTTATTTCATTCTGTTGGCGGATAAGTTCCTAAAGGATGATGGTAGGATGGCGCTAGTTCTCCCTGCCACCGTTTTGAGAATAAAGTCTTATGAAGGGATACGAAAACTCTTGGCCCAAAAATATCACGTGGAATATATAATAACTACTTGGCACAGATCGGCCTTTTCAGAAAGCACGATGTTTAGGGAGATACTTTTTGTTGCAAGAAAAGCAGTGCCTAGCAAGAATGCGAAGACTAAAATCGTTGTGCTTAAAAAATTGCCGACTACGCCGATAGAATCTAGGGAAATGGCAGCGGCAATAAGACGTTCAAAGGCAGATTGGGAAGATGACAAGTTAATTGTGAAAACATACGATTATTCGGAATTGGCATCAGATACCAATAATTGGTTTAAGTACATCAGCGCCAGAGAACCTGCGCTTGCGGACGTCCTGAATCGGACATTCGAAACTGCCAAACTTGTACCATTTTCATCGGTAGCTGAAGCACAACGAATTGATCTTGATAAGTTGAAGTTTAAAGATTTTCACGGCTTTATCGTATTTAATGAAGAAAGGGCTTCAAAGAGAATCGATGCTTGGATAGTTGACAAAGTCGCAAAGGATAAACTGGTAACTAAACATAAGACCCTTGGGACTCAGGCCGAAATACCATTACGAATTCTTGGAAGGGGATTGAGAAGAAATTCCTCCGTTAAATCGATTGACGTCAGTGAGATATCAGATTATTTGATTTTATCGTACTTTAAAGGAATTGAAGATTTAGCTAGAACATTTTTAATGGATAAAGATATGATGTCATTGAGTCCTAAAATAGATGAATGGAGAAGAAAATTCGAAGCAAGAAAATGCCACCTGCTTTTGGCAAGACGATTTGATATCTCAGCTCCTGGAACATGCTTACTCGCTTTTTACTCTGATGCGCCGATAGTTGGTGTGGATATGTGGTGTATCCAAGAAATTCACGGAGACATCGCAAAAATCTTATCCTTATGGTTAAACAGTTCTTTCAGCATTCTACAATTTTTACTCCTCAGAACAGAAACCAGAGGAGCCTGGATGAAAATTCATGATTACATGTTGGACGAGTTATTAGTACCAGATTTTACAACATTACCCGATGGAAAAAGGAAAATTCTTTTGGAAGCATTTAATAAAATTAAAGACTCAAAGTTTCCAAGCATCCTTGAACAACTTAAGCAAAAATACCCCGCTAGAAAGCTAATCGATCAAACTTGGTTAGATGCCTTGGGCTATAAGGGAAACAAGGAAGAACTTCTCGATAAACTGTATGGTTCATTAGTTTCCGAAATAGAGTTATTGAAAAAAATGATGGCCGAAGGAACTCAACAGACGGAGTAATCGAGAGGAGGGTCGGCGCGGCGAAGAAAGCTCGCTAAATGCGAGATGTAGTAGGGATTTTAAGAAATGTACGAAACTGGCTTGAATCTTAACTTCCCAGAGTCTGCACATTTATTCCCTGTTCTGCACACAAATTCGGGGAAGATTTCAGATAATGTTTAATTAATGTGCAAAGCCCATCTGGAGAAAGCGGATATAGGACAGTTTTCCAATCTTACTTGGTGCCGGGGTAGCCAAGCCAGGTAAGGCGCACGCCTGGAGCCACCGACGGAAAGCGTGTGGCCCTCTGGGCCTCAGGGGTTCAAATCCCCTCCCCGGCGCCAGATTTCGAACGGCTTAATAGGCCCCTCAACAAAAGTAGAAAAGGTTCGGGATAAGATGCCAGAGGAATTCAAGCACATAGCGCGAATTGCGGGAAAGGACCTGTCGGGCAAGAGGCAGGTGCAGCTGGCGCTCTCGGACCTGAAGGGTGTGAGCATCGCCTATGCCCGCGCCGTGACCTACGTGGCCGAAGTCGACCCTTTTGAAAAACTGGGAAACCTTACCAAGGAAAAAATTGATCTTCTCGAAAAAATCCTCAAAAATCCGTCCGAGCACGGTATCCCTATCTGGATGCTGAACCGCCGGAAGGACTACGAGACGGGCAAGGACCTCCACCTGGTCGGGACTGATGTCACCGTCTCCGTGCGCTCCGACATCGGCAGGGAACGCCGCATCCGGAGTCGCAGGGGGATCAGGCACGAACTCGGATTACCGGTGCGGGGACAGCGCACGCGGACGACGGGGAGAAAAGGACTGGTGGTCGGTGTGAAGCGCAAGGAGATCAGGATACGCGAGGAGGCCGCCAAGTCCGCTAAGGGCAGGGGAGAGAAGGCGGAGGGCAAGGAGAAGCCGGAGGCCAAAGAGGAGAAGAAAGAAGTCAAGGAAAAAAAGACTGAAACCAAGGAAATCAAGGAGACCAAAGAATGAAGCGCCAGCGCAAGAAGTACCTCAGGCCCTCGCACCCGTGGGAGAAGGAACGTATGGATAATGAGGACAAGATGCTCCGGCAGTTCGGGCTCCACAATAAAGAGGAGATATGGCGGACTCAAACTCTCCTCAGAAATTTCAGGGGGCAAGCGCGAAACTTGCTCGCAGCATCGGGGACTCAGGCCGAGCGCGAGACAAAACAGCTCTTGGATCGGCTCCAGAAGCTCGGGCTTGTGGGAGCGGGTGCAACGCTGGACGATGTGCTGGGACTGACCATCGAGAAACTCCTCGAACGGCGCTTGCAGACGCTCGTGTTGAGGAAAGGTTTGGCCAAGACCCCGCTGCAGGCACGGCAGCTCGTGCTTCATGGTCACGTCACAATAGGGGGTAAACAGGTGAATGCGCCCAGTTATCTTGTCCCTATTGAGGAGGAGCCGCTCATTGGGTATGCGGAGGGCTCGTCCTTTAAATTGAAACCGCCTGAGGCTCCAGCCATCCCAGCTGCTGAACCAAGTGAGGGGGAGAAAGCTGAGGCCGCGCCCGAGCAAACGGGGGAAACTGTTGGGGAGAAATCGGAGGGAGACGCATGACAGACGGAAGATGGGGAGTGGCGCACATTTACTCGTCCTTCAACAACACCATCATCCACATAACAGACCTAACGGGGGCGGAGACTGTGGCCCGCTGCTCGGGAGGGATGATAGTGAAAGCAGACCGGGATGAATCATCGCCCTACGCGGCAATGCAGGCGGCGATGCGGGCGGCCGAGGAGGCTATGGAGAAGGGCTTTAGTGGGATTCATATAAAGGTTCGCGCACCTGGCGGAAGTGGCTCGAGGAGTCCCGGCCCTGGTGCACAGGCAGCGATCCGGGCGCTCGCGCGGGCTGGGCTCCGGATAGGGCGTATCGAGGACGCAACCCCCGTACCAACCGATGGGTGCCGAAAACCTGGCGGGAGAAGGGGACGCCGCGTCTAGTTTGCTAAAATGGTTATGAGCAACATTTAAACTACTTAAACCCAAAATCATCTGGCAGACAATTTTGGTGATCCGATGCAGCTTGAAATCAGAAAACTCGAAGGCGATGAGATGGAGTTCGTGGTCTCAGACTTAACCCCGGCCTTCGCGAACTCTTTGCGCAGGGCAATGATGCGCGAGGTGCCGGTCATGGCCATAGACGAGGTGGAGTTCAAGGTCAACGATTCTGCCATGTATGACGAGATTCTAGCCCATCAACTCGCCCTCGTACCGCTGCGGACCCCGCCCAAAGGTTACGTCCTTCCCAAGGAATGCGGTTGCCGTGAGGGGCGTTGTCCGAAGTGCAGCGCGGACCTAACACTCAAACTGGAGGGACCGGCCACGGCCACTAGCGGCGACCTGAAATCGTCCGACGAGGAGGTTAAACCTGTAAGTGACTCGATTCCTCTGGACAAACTTGAAAAGGGGCAGCGATTGGAGCTTACAGCAATCGCCCGTTTGGGTTTGGGTAAGGAGAATGCGAAGTGGCAGCCCGGGGTAGTCGCATACAAGTACATGCCCGTGCTCGAGTTCAACCAGAAGGCCTGCAATGCCTGCGCCGAGTGCGTCAAAGCATGCCCTAAAAATATTCTTGAGGTCGCGAACGGTAAGATCAGAGTGAAGGACCTGACGCTCTGCATAATGTGCAGGGCCTGTGTCGAAAAATGCCCGAAAGACGCCGTGAAGTTGACATGGGACCCGACCAAGTTTATCTTTCGCGTTGAGTCATCTGGAGCCTATCCGCCCGAACAACTCCTCCTCCAAGCGATAAAGGTGCTCGAAGACAAGTTCGAGGAGTTCTCAAAGAAGGCGGGCAAACTTTAGGTCTGTTTTTAACCCATATCTAAACTTAGGGCTTTGGGACAAAATTCGCTGATCATTTCTTCAGGATAACCACGTAGGCCCTTC
>CAZKGC010000057.1:0-7366 GCA_964552335.1 Hadarchaeota archaeon (SeqCode) | reverse complement strand
AACAGAGGTGTAACAAATGTGGGGTCCAGGTTTCGGTTGGGGAAGAGGTCGAGGTAGTGGCCGCGGCTGGTCTGGTCCTTGGCCAGGCAAGGGGCCTTTCAGTAATTTACCTCCATGGCAGAGGCCGGGGCAGATGTTCGGTTTCGGAAGAGGATTCGGCAGGGGTCTCGGATGGTCGGGCAATCCGTATGCTTGTGCACGGTTTCCGTGGCTTCCAAGATGGTGGTGGGCCGACCAAGGCACGCCATACATGCAAGCACCACAACAAATCTTGCAACCTGCGCAGCAGCCCACACAACAGCCTCCTTATCCAGGCACCTACGGATACCCCTACGCGACCTATCCGCAGTACCCCTACCCGGGATACTGATAACAAATGAAAAGGAGGTAAGAAGATGTGGTGGCCTAGAGGTCGAAGATGTTGGTGGTATATGAATCCATACATGTACTCGCCGTACTCGCCATACGTGCAAGCGCCGCAGCAACCCCCGCAAACTGCACAGCAACCTGCACAACAGCACCCAGTAGCACCTTACTACCCGCTTCCGCCTTTCGTGCCTTCTCCACCGACGCCCGAGCAAGAGATCAAGGCGCTGGAGGAGTACAAGGCTGACATCGAAGAAGAGCTCAATGGCATCGAGGCGAGGATAAAGGAGCTGAGGGAGTCTTTGACAAAAGGTGGCGAAGGCGAAGCTGGAAAGTGATGACTTGAAGCTCAAAGTTGCTGTCGCTACACAGGGGTCCAAAGGCTTAAGAGATAGGGTATCAGACGTTTTCGGTAGAGCTCGGATTTTCACGATAGTGGATGTTGAAGACGGCCGGATTAAGGGCGCAAAAGTTATGAACAACCCTGCAGCCTCGCTTGAATACGGGGTGGGTCCAATAGTCGCCGAGAAGTTGGTCGAGAAAAAGGTTGATGTCGCAATTGCCGGGGAGTTCGGTCCCGGGGCGTTAGTTCTTTTGAAAACGAAAAACATTCGTGCGGTCAAAGTCAAAGTTGGAACTAATGTCTGCCGAGCCGTAGAAAATGTTATTAAAGAACGAATGCCGAAGTGATCGTCATGAAAATAGCCATACCATCAAACACGCCTGGCGGACTCGATGCGACAATCTCCCCTCACTTCGGTCGTTGCGATGCATTCACCGTAGTGGAGCTCAAGAATAGTAAAATACTCGGCGCGAGCATCATCGACAACCGGGGAACTCATTTTGGTTACGATAAAACTCCAGCGGAGATTTTGGCATCCAGCGGCGTGGACGCAGTAGTGACACAGGGAATGGGGCCCAAGGCGATGCAACTCTTTGCGCAGAGCGGCATCGCAGTTTACATGACTTCGGCCAAAAAGGTTAGGGAGGCTGTGCAGGAGCTGACAGAGGATAAAGCTAAGTTGGCTTCGTTGGAGGATGCCTGCAAAGAATCCAAGGAAGGAACTGAATCATCTCCAACTCCCGTTATGCCCCCTTTTGGTCCTGGGATGGGAATGGGCCGGGGAATGGGAAGAGGAATGGGCAGGGGGATGGGACCCGGTCCTTACGGACCTGCTTACCCGCCGATGGCCCCGGTAACGCCGTATCCTCCACAGCAAATGCCGAAGCCCTCTCCCCCACCGACAGGCCGCTTTAAGGTAGGTGTTGCAAGCCAAGGACCGGGAGGGCTCGACGACATGGTGTCGCCCATGTTCGGTAGATGTCCAAACTTCACTATTGTGGAAATTGATGGTAAAGATGTCAAAAATGTGAAGATCCTACCCAACCAATTTATTTCTTCGCCTAGCGGAGTTGGAATCGCTGTTGTTCAGATGCTCGCCAGCGAGGGCGTGGGGCATATCTTGGCCGGGAGATTCGGACCTAACGTGTCTGCTGTTGCTGGCCAATTCGGAATTCAAATGGTGATGGCTCCACCCGGCGTGAAAATTAAAGATGCTATAAACCAGTACATCATCGGCTCACGCTAGGGTGTAACTGTTGAAAGAAATAGTTGTGGCGAGCGGCAAAGGAGGGACGGGCAAAACCACTGTCGCCTCATCGCTCGCCGTTTATCTGGCTAAGAAGGGAGTAAGGGTTTTCACGGCAGATGCGGACGTGGATGCCCCCGACCTATTACTGGCGCTCGGCGGCGGGAAGAATATTTTTTCTATGAATGTCAGGGCTTCGGAGAAGGCCACAGTTGATGTAGACAAATGCGTTTCCTGCGGCAAGTGCGTTGAAGTTTGCCCCTTCGGAGCGATGGTCATGCCGGACGGCGGTCGCGCAATGGTGGTGGAACTTATGTGTGAGGGGTGTGGTGTTTGCAAGCTCGTGTGTCCAACTAACGCGATCGAGGTAAACAAGGCAGACACAGGCACACTTAGCATTGAAGAGACTAAATATGGGTTCGGATGTGCAACCGGGAAGTTAAAACTTGGTGAACACAACTCCGGACACCTCGTGGCGAGCATAAGGAATATCGCGCGAAGGAAAGCGCAGGACGAAGGGAGTGATGTGCTTATAGTTGACGCTGCACCAGGCATAGGTTGTCCGGTCATAGCCTCCATCACGGGGGCGGACTACGTCATCGCTGTGACGGAGCCGACGCCCGCCGCAAAAAGGAACCTCGAGCGCTTGTCTCGAGTCATAAAGCACTTCGACATCCCCGCTGGTGTGGTGATAAACATGTGCGGATACTCAAAGGATTTCGAAATCTCCCTTAAAGATTGGGTCGTGCGTGAACTCGGGTTTCAGTTTTTAGGTGAAATTCCCATCGACTACGAAGTCGTCAAAGCACTTGTACAAATGAAGCCAATCATCGAGTTCGACCCTGAGGCGAAAGCGTCGAAGGCCCTAGTCGCGATAGCAGAACAGGTGGGGGGAATTTTGTGAGGGCTCTTAGGAAGAAAAATGTGGATGTGCCGATAGTAGCTGTGACCGGCGGGAAGGGAGGCACGGGCAAAACCACCGTCGCCGTGAACTTGGCTGTGGGCCTGAACATGGAGGGCCTAAAGGTCATGTTGGTCGATGCTGATGTCGATGGACCGTGCTGTGCAACGTTACTAGGGGCGGAGCTCGGGACCGGCGACGAGGTAAAAACCTTTAGACCAGTAATTGATGAAACGAAATGTGTAAGGTGTAGAAAATGCGTGGAAGTCTGCCACGAACACGCGTTGATTGGCCTTCAGGGAGAAACGCCGAGATTTTTTGATGAGCTCTGTTCGGGATGTAAAGGATGCCAATTGGTTTGCGAGTACGGAGCCATAAGGGAGGGCTGGAAAACAATTGGAACCACTTACACCACAGAGGCCAACGGAATCAAGCTCGTGGTGGGTGAACTGAAGCCCACGGAGCCCAGGTCCCCCATGATGGCGCGCGCGACGGTGCTCCGTGCCGTGAGCGAATTACAGAGCGGCGGATACGATGTGGCGATAATCGACACCGCTCCAGGAGTCCACAACGCAGTGGCTCAGCCCCTCTGGGTATCGGACTTCGCGCTGGCTGTGACAGAACCAACACCTTTGGGTGCCCACGATCTTAGATTTATTCTGGACCTCGCTCGGGAATTAGAACTACCGACGGAAATTGTCTTGAATAAAGCTGATGTTCCCGGAGGGTCGAAAGACGAGCTTCTAAGCATCGGCCGCGAGCGAGGGATCGGGATAGCCGCAGAAATTCCTATGGACGATGAACTACTACGCACTTACATTTCAGGTGAACCGCTTGTGAAGAAATCCCCAAATAGCCCAGCCGCGAAGGCCCTGTTTTCCTTGGTTCAACTAGTTCAAAATAAGTTATTGGAAGGGGAAGCCTGATGGCGCAAGAACCCATAAAGAAAAAGCCGACCTCAGGGTACGAAAAAATCATGGAAATGGTCAAGGCTGAAATGCTCAAAGTCTACTCGGAAATGACAGTCGAGCATGCGATGAACCCGTGAATGACTGAAGCCTTGGAGGTTCTGAAAAGATGAATGAGGTGTTTTATGAAATCTATTATTCAAGAAGTGTTTGAGAGAGAGGTCAAGCCAGCCACGGGCTGTACCGAAGCTGCAACAGTTGCTCTTGTATCATCGCTTGCCCTAAACGCAGGTCTTAACAATCTCAGAGAGGGTTTTGAAACCATCAGGAGGATCAGGGCTAAAGATGTCGCGAGCGTGAATAGGCTGTCTCTGACTCTAGACCCTTACCTCTTTAAAAATGCCTTCGATGTCGGTATTCCAAGGACTAGAGGGGGACGTGGGATAAAATTGGCTGCAACTCTTGGCCTATTTGGTGACCCAAAGAATGGGTTGAGGATATTCGATTCTTTGAAAGAACACCATTTGAAGATGGCAAGGGGACTGAAAATACCCATTCAAATCAAGATCAAAAGTGGAGATGAAAGGCCCGAGATACATGCTGAAGCCGAAATTGAACTGGAAAAAAACGGCTGGGGGCGGGTCATAATACAACATGAGCATGACAGGGTCGTCTTGATAGAGTCAAATGAGAAGACGCTTTTCAAGGGAAACGAAAAAGAAAGGAAGATCGCTGATGAACACAAGAGGAAGTTCAGAAATCTCGCATTAAATGATTTGATCGATTACGTTCCCAATCTTTCAGACAAAGTTGTGAGGAAGGTTAAGAATGGAATTGAGCTAACAAAGAAACTTTCAGACGAAGGCTTGAAGGATCCATTAGGAATGGGCGTCGGATATAGTTTGGGAAAAAAAGTTGATGACGTAAGTTCTTTTATGAAAGCTAGGGTAGCTTCCGCGATTGACGCTAGGATGTTTGGATCACAAATCCCTTCGATGACCGTTGCTGGTTCTGGGAATCAGGGCATTGTCGCGACAATGCCGATCTATGCTTACCATGAAAGAAACCAAATTGATGAGGACCTTCTAATAAGTTCCGTCGCACTGTCCTATCTAGTGACCATTTACGCATCCTATCATTCAAGCTACTTATCCGCGATTTGTAACCTAGGATTTAAAGCTGGAATCGGCTCTTCTGCTGGCTTGGCTTATTACATGAGCGGGGGCGAGAAGGGATTTGTAAAAATGGCAATTCAAAACTTCATAGCAAACATACCCGGAATGATCTGTGATGGAGCAAAATATTCGTGCGCCTTAAAGGGAGCGACAGCTAGCGATGCTATCTACCAAAGCACCCTGCTAGCTTTGGGCAACATAGAGCCACCACATATGAACGGAATCTTGGGGAAAAATGCGGAAGATAGCATCAGGAACTTGGGTGAAATTTTCAAAAAGGCGCAACCCCTTAATGAAAGTATCGTGAAAATAATTGCCAACAAGCAGGCGTGAAAGAGGTCCTAAAGTGGTGGATGCAGTAGCAGAGACCAAACCCTTCGTGGCGTTCAAAGGACTTGTGGAAAAGTACATCATGAAAAGGGACAAAAAATCATCGTTAGAGGTGAAACGTGATGGCACAACCACCCACCCCACCGATGCTGCCAACTAAGAAGTTTCAGTGTTTTGCCTGCGGGAACATAATAGAGGTGCCTCGGGGATGCCCAAACCAGTGGGGCCACGTTGGTTCCAGTAGGCTTAGCCTATTGAGATTTGAAATGCGAGTGTCTCGGCTAATTTAGAGAAGAAGGAAAACTAATGAACAATCTTTTGTTAGTACTATTCTTAATCTTTGTCGGGCAAACCCTAGGATCGCTGATAGGTCTCATCAAAAAACCAAGTAAAGTTGCTTTATACGGCTCTCTGTCTTTCGCCGCAAGCATGATGATTGCAATATCTTTTGTCCAGTTAATACCCGAAGGTTTAAAATATGCGCCTCTATTTTTGATTGCGATCTCGTTTTTCGCCGGAGTAGCGGTAATGCGGATGGTGGATCGTTTATTACCTCACATCAATCCCGAGCTAATTAAAAAGGAAAAGCCCTCCGTTAGAAGAAGCGTCACCATGTTGGTCATCGGCATAGCCTTGCACAATATTCCAGAAGGCTTGGCAATCGGGGTTGGTTTTGCGCTGGCCTCAGAATTGGGAATCGCTATTGCGCTAGCTATCGCGATACAGGACCTTCCGGAGAATATTGCGGTAATTGTTCCATTATACAGCATGATCAAGAAAAAGGCGAAGTCATTTATCATCCTTCTTACCACGGTGCTGTTCGAGGTGTTTGGATTTATCCTAGGGTATCTGGTTTTGGGGAAAACATCGTTGAGCTGGCTGGGGGCTTCACTGGCGCTTGCAGCAGGATTCATGGTTTACATTTCCATTGAGGAGCTGATACCTTCGGCGCAAGTAAATAAATATCCTAAAATGGCAGCTATAGCTATGGTTTTAGGTGTGATGTGCGTTCTATTGGCCAGTTTGATATGATTAAAGTTGAATGGAAGCACTTAATGAGGGATAAAAATGGCAATCGTTGAAATAAGTGTAATCCCTTTGGGCACAAAAACGCCATCGGTTAGCAGGTATGTAGCGGATGCCCTAAGAATATTGGAAAAAGAGAAAGGCATAAAATATGAGCTAACCTCGATGGGAACAATTATCGAAGGGGATTTGGATAAAGTCCTAGATTTAGCTAAGAAGATGCACGAGGCCGTTTTTGATAAAGAAATCCTGAGGGTAGTCACCATCATTAAAATTGATGACCGACGCGACAAGCCGCTAAGCATGGAAGGCAAAATAAAATCTATACAAGATAAGTTACGAAATCGCGGATAATCTGGCGAACAAGGATGGAGACTACATTCTGTGTCTTGAGACAAGTTTTAAAAACAAAGCATAATGAGACAAAAGTTAAATGGAATGAATGATGAGAGAGAAAGATACGATGAAGAGGAGTACGGATGTCTTAATCATAGGTGGAGGACCAGCGGGAATCGTTTGCGCCCTTACCGCTCGCTGGAATTATCCCGAAAAGAAAATCTTGCTGATGAGGGATGTGGAGAGAGGTGTTATTCCGTGCGGCATACCTTACATGATCGCGAGCTTGGAAAAACCCGAGCAAAACGCTATGAGCTACATGTCCTTGGAAAAACAAAACATAGAACTCGCGGTGGACCGCGTGGTTGAGATTGACCGCAAGAACAAGATAGTCCACACCGAGAGCGGCAACGATTATCGCCATGAAAAATTGGTCTTGGCTCTCGGTTCCAATCCCATCCTTCCGCCGATTCCAGGTATCGATAAGAAGGGAGTGTACTCAATAAGAAAAGACCTGAACTACCTTGAGGATATGGTAGAATATGCGAAGGGATGTAAAAAGGTTCTAGTTCTGGGTGGGGGCTTTATCGGGGTAGAACTTGCAGACGAGCTCTCTAAGGTTAAAGGTCCCGAGGTCATCGTAGTGGAGATGCTCCCCCATCTTTTGGCCAATTCCTTTGACCCTGAATTTTCCGAGCTGGTCGAGGAGAAATTGTCGTCTCAAGGGGTAAAAAT
>CAZKGC010000056.1:0-7417 GCA_964552335.1 Hadarchaeota archaeon (SeqCode) | reverse complement strand
GGACGGGACTTCGGCTAACCGCGCCCAATGCTAGCGCTGTTCGTAGCACAGCCCCTCCGCCTTCTCCCATCGAACCGTCGATTTCTATCATCGCTAAAGTTTAGGCTTTCAAGATTATAAGAGTTGGAAGCTATTGTTTTTGGATGACATGACTAAGTTTCAGTTAAGTGTCATAAAACTTGTCTTGAAAGTTCCGAGAGGCAAGGTTACGACATACAAGGAGATTGCTATAGCTTTGGGTAGACCGCGTGCTTACAGAGCTGTTGCAAACGTCTTGGCCGGTAATCCTTATACCATAAAAATGCCCTGTCATCGCGTTGTGCGATCTAATGGCGAAATTGGGGGGTACAAGCTGGGCACCTCTCAGAAGGTGAAACGGCTGGTTGCGGAGGGTGTCGAAGTCAGAAATAAAAAAATTGATCTTGCGAGATATATGTTTCATTTATGAAATATCGCTTACTTTTTTGTTTGTTCACTTTTCGCTCCAACATATCTGTAAACACTGCTTGGCTTTCCCCTGCCGCCAAGCCCGTTCGCCGCGAGCTTCGTCTTTTCTGTCTGTTGCACAAGTCCTTTTTCGGCAAGCTTCTGAACTGTACGCCAAACGGTAATCTTGGAGGCCTTCGTCATCTTCATGAGTTCAGGAATCGTGAACTCCTTCAGCTCCATTATATAACCCACTATCTCCACATCCCTCACTGTCATGTCGTGGAGTCCATGTTCAAGTAACGTCGATGTCGCGCCGCCCCATATCTGCCGATATCCGGCCCAAACAGCGAGTGTCACGACACTCATCGCGATTCCAATGGTCGCAGCGATCGGCGAAGCATCGATTGGTTTTGTTTCCGTTTTTGTCGTGTTGGAAACAGTGACCATTTCTCCGCTTTGCGCTTTTTCGTAAGCATCTGTTGACACGCTTATCTGAGTTATAGCGCTAGTATCAACTCCTGCTAGAGAGGGCGCACCATAATCCTGCTCACCTTGCGGAAGAGCTCCCGCAGAAACATTACCACCATAAATTCTGGAAGTTAAATCCAGTAGGTAAAAATCTTCATTATCCGCGCTAAGTTCCGCATCTGTTACCATATATTCTACATTGTCTATGGTCACTTGTTGTCCCGAATTCTCGATAACTATTGTTTGGGTTGAGATGGTGAGATATCTCGCACCGTAGAACTGATTAAGTACAGTATAAGACAGAGTGGTAACTGCACCAAATACCGCCAGAACTAGCATCACACCGAGGAGCCAGCGGCGCACGCTTTTCACCGTATAAAGTATCGTTTTTGAAACTTAATAAATTATATTTCTTTAATGAAACTTAATTTAAATTCGCGGTCAAGCCATAGTTTAATCGGTGAAACAAAATGAAGCAATGGATTATGCCTGCGATATTCTTATTTTCCATATGTGTTAGCATAGTCGTTGCTGGATTGGTGAGTGAATTGGCTGGGACATGGACGGCATTGATCTTACCAATATCGGTGTGGTATCTGGTGGAAAGACGAAGGGCTACTAAGTCATTGTTCGGGGCAGTGATTTTAATAGCATTTATTGCTGTAGCTTTTACAATACCGGTTCTCAGTGTTGGAACGCTTGGCGGGAATATTGGTATCGGCGCGCATACTGGGTTAAAGAAATTTTCGTCTTATGATGAGCTTAAAAATTTTATGAAGACAAACCTTGAGAATTTGTACGGCGGTTATGGATATCCTCCCCCAGATGTTATCCGTATAGAACCCGCGGCAGGGTCAAGTGCAAATAGCGCAGAATCGGATTTCAGTTCCACGATAGGCGATTCCACAGATTTCTCAACGACAAACATCCAAGTTGGAGGAGTAGATGAGGCAGATATCGTGAAATGTGATGGTAAGTATCTTTATGTCGTCTCGGAGAACAAGGTGTTCATTATTGATGCATATCCCCCCAATGATGCCAGAGTCCTTTCAGAAATTCAGGAGAATGAGAATCCAAGTGAAATATTCATTAACGAAAACAAGCTTGTCGTTTTGGGATGGAGTTTTGCCAAAGTTTACGATATCTCGGACAAAGAAAATCCGGTGCTTAAAAGAGAGGTTTCTTTCGATGGATACTACTTCAACTCAAGGATGATTGGAGATTATGTGTACCTGATAATATCTTCACCGCAAGTATACGCTCAGATGGAGGAGGAAATAGACCTTCCCGAAATTTCTTGCAACGGCGATGTCAAAACAGTTCCAGCAACTGAAATTTACTATTTTGAAAACCTCTACGATTATTCGTACCAATTCACGACCATAATGGCGATAAACACACAGAACGATGCCGAGGAAATAACAAGTGAAACATTTCTCATGACAACCGCTCAGAACCTCTTTGTCTCTTCAAACAACATTTACATAACTTACACAAATTACTGGGTTTATCCATGGGGCTTGTCAAATGAGATAACTTCTCAAGAGGCGGAGAAAACAATTATTCACAAAATTGCGATAGCAGATGGGAGTATTGAGTACAAGTGTCGTGGAGAGGTTCCGGGGCACGTTTTGAACCAATTCTCTATGGATGAGTATCAAGGTTACTTTAGAATAGCTACGACGATGGGATGGTACGAAGCGAATCATTTGTACGTTCTCGACGAAGACCTAAACATTACTGGGAGATTAGAGAACCTCGCTCCAGGTGAAGGAATTTATTCGGCGAGGTTCATGGGCAGTAGAGCATATTTGGTAACGTTTAAGAGAGTCGACCCATTGTTCGTGATCGACTTGGCTGACCCTGCAAATCCAAGAGTTATGGGGAAGCTGAAGATACCTGGCTACTCGGATTACCTACATCCCTATGATGAAACTCATCTGATAGGAGTGGGCAAGGATGCCTTGGAGTCAGAAGAAGACGATTTTGCATTGTATGAAGGAGTGAAGATAGCCCTCTTCGACGTGAGCGACCCAGAAAATCCTATAGAGATTTCAAAGTATGTTGTAGGTCAAAGGGGGACGGAATCCCTCGCTCTGTACGATCACAAAGCATTCCTGTTCAGCAGGTCGAAAAACCTCCTCGTCATGCCGATTGGGGATTGGTGGCAGCAAGATGCGTACGTGTTTAATATTTCATTGGACAGCGGTATCGTGTTCAGAGGGAACATAACCCATTGCGAAAATGAGGAGGAGCGGTGGAGCGGATGGTATTCCGTCAAAAGGTCCCTCTACATCGAAAACGTGCTTTACACCATCTCAAACGGACTTGTAAAAATGAACGACTTGTCGGATTTGGGTGAGATAAACAGTATCCAACTGTCAACACCAGTTGAGCAGCCTTGGGTTTATTACCCGATGGTTGAGTAATCTCATCAGTGCCAAAGTTATCCTCGTTTCTTGAAGATTCTGTGTCATTTTTTCTTAGACACTTTCTCCATTCGCTCTACAGCATTGATTTTTCGCATCATGTCTAGCACAGATTCAGGAACGAGATGCTCCCACTTCTCACCTTTGAGCATACGGTCACGAATCTCCATCCCCTGATACTCCTTGCGTCTGAACGGCGGCGGGGCCCGAACTTCGTATCCCACTTCTTCGAACAACCGCTGGACCCAAGGGTTGCCTGAATAAACAACCGAAAACCCTGGCGACAAAGAGACAACATGCTGAACCCATCTCTCATCATCGTGGACATCTGGGATCTGGACGATGTGGATGCGCGAGCGGTCGACCTTCGCTTCCTCCAAGGCCTTCTCGATCATGAGCACGCGCTCGTCTGCCGTGAATGGATTTTCAAACGTGTTGCCCTCTTGGGAACTTCCTACCCCTATGATCAGCTCACCGACTTCTTGGAGGATCTGCTTGACAACTTCGATGTGACCTTTGTGAACCGGCTGAAAACGGCCGACCATCATGCCCCGCGTCACCACTGGATCGCTCCCAAATTGAAATGTCGGTTCTGACTTTAATAGTGAAACCTTTTTCAGCGGGAGGGGAATTTGTGTCAGGGGTTCATCATGCAGATGGCAGAAGCCAAGCGTGGGAAGATCACGCCCGAGATTGAGGCGGTGGGAAGAGATGAGGGTAAACCGGCCGAGTTCATCCTGCGGGGGTTGGCTGCGGGCAGACTTGTCATCCCTCGAAACCTCAGGCGCGAGGGCATCCAGGTAAAAGGGATAGGCGAGGGGCTGCGTACGAAGATCAATGCAAACGTGGGGACATCACCAGACTACGTGAACATTGATGAAGAGATAGAAAAAGCGAGGGTCGCTGTCAAGTACGGCGCAGATACTATAATGGATCTTAGTATCGGCGGCGATATAGATGAAGTAAGACGCAGGATTCTTAAGGCCGTGTCTGTTCCTGTGGGGACGGTGCCGATCTATCAGGCAGGGATCGAGGCTGCCTCTCACGGCGATGTAGTAGACATGAGTTCGGACGACATCTTCAACGCGATTCGAAGGCATGCCCAAGACGGCGTTGATTTTGTCACTGTGCACTGCGGCGTGACCCGCTCGGCGGTTGAGGCCCTGAAGCGGAGCGGGCGCTTGCTCGATGTCGTCAGCCGTGGCGGTTCATTCTTGGCCGCTTGGATCGTCCATCACGGCGAGGAGAACCCGCTGTATAAGGAATTTGATTACCTGCTAGAGCTGGCCCGTGAATTCGATTTGACATTGAGCCTCGGGGACGGGATGCGCCCAGGGTGTCTGGCAGACGCGTCTGATGTGGCGCAGTTCCAAGAGCTGCTTACCTTGGGAGAATTGGTGGAGCGGGCTTGGGCGAAGAATGTGCAGGTCATTGTGGAGGGGCCAGGACATCTCCCCTTGGACCACATCGAAGCGAACATCAGGATCGAGAAGGCTATATGCAAAGGGGCGCCGTTCTACGTGCTTGGACCACTTGTCACTGACATCGCCCCCGGCTACGACCACTTAGTTGGGGCAATCGGAGGGGCCATTGCAGCGTGGGCCGGGGCTGACTATTTATGTTACGTCACCCCCGCCGAGCACTTATGTCTGCCTAGCATCGAGGATGTGAGGGAGGGCGTTGTAGCGGCGAAGATAGCAGCGCATGTTGCGGACATCGTGAAGGGGATAGGAATGGAACGCGACGACGCAATGGCAAAGGCAAGAAAAGAACTAGACTGGGCAAGACAGTTTGAGCTGGCTATTGATCCAGAGAAAGCACGAGAAGTTCGTAGGAGGAGACCGCCGACGATCGACCCCAAGGTCTGCGCCATGTGTGGTAAATGGTGCGCTATAAGGATGGTCGACACCTACCTCAAGAAAACACAATGATTTATTCTTCAAGCGAGAAATCGTAGTTTTCCAAAAGCTCGTTCTGCGATACCCTTAAGAACCGAATATACAACAAGTTGAAGGGCACATAATGAAGTTGTTCACAGCTGGTCCGGTCGCGTGCAGGCCCGAGATTCTTGAGGAGATGCGCCGCCAGATGTTCAGCCACCGGAGCAAGGAGTATAAAGAGTTACACAGTCAGACGGTCCAAAGGCTACAAAAGTTCCTCGAAACCAACAATCAGGTCTTCCTTTTCACAAGCTCAGGTTCAGGTGTGATGGAAGCCACTGTTCGAAATTGTGTTGAGCGGAAACTCCTGTGCTGCGTCAGCGGAGAGTTCGGGAGGCGCTATGCTAAAGTCGGGGAGTCAAACGGTAGGGAAGTTGTGCCTCTTGAAACAGAACTCGGCAGCCCCATGATGCCGGAACTCTTGGACGAGAAGCTCTCCTCGGTTCCGGATGTCGAAGCGGTCGCGATAACTTACAATGAAACTAGCGTAGGGCTGTTGAATCCGCTCCCGGAGCTCGCCAAGGTCGTCAAGGAGCACGGGAAACTCCTTTTTGTGGATGCTGTGAGTGCAATGGGCGGAGTTGAGCTCAAGGTCGATGAGTGGGGAATAGATGTCTGCTTTGCGAGTTCCCAGAAATGCTTTGGGATACCCCCCGGGTTGGCCGTCGCGAGCGTGAGCGAGGAGGCCATGAAGCGGTCGGAGCTTGCTCGCAACAAGGGGTGGTACTTCGACTTCAAGCTCTACGAAAAATATCAAAAGGAGCAGGGCACTCATATGACTCCCGCGATCCCGCAGATAGCAGCGCTGAACAAAGAACTTGAGATAATAGAGACAGAAGGCGGCAAGAAAAAGCGTTTGGAGTTTTGCGCTGAACGGATGCGAAAGATCAAACAGGGGATTGAAAATTTTGGTCTTTCCCTCTTCCCGCGGAAAGGGTACGAGAGCCTGACCATAGCTTGCGTGAACGCTCCCGAAGGGATGAGCGGGCTCGAAGTTTACGAACGAATGCGGGGACGCGGGTTCGAGCTGGCCAAAGGGTACGGCCCGTTAAAGGAACAGACTTTTAGGATAGGGAATATGGGCTACATTCGCCTAGAGGACATTGATGAGATGCTTCAGGCGTTAGGTGAAATACTTTAAGAGACAGAAATTCGTGAATGATTTAGCACTAACTCCTGAGTTCGATCTCGATTGCCACTTCCTCAGGTACTTGGACGCGCATGAGCTGGCGAAGGGCGCGCTCGTCTGCCTGCATGTCGATGAGGCGCTTGTGTATCCGGAGTTCCCATCGATCCCATGTTATAGTCCCCCCGCCATCTGGTGACTTTCGCGTTGGAACCACGATCCTACGCGTCGGGAGGGGAATGGGTCCTGATATTTTAATCCCCACTCGCTCCGCTATTCCTGAGATCTGCTTGCAGACCTCGTCCAGCTTTTTGGAATCAGCACTGGATAGCTTTATGCGTGCCCTTTGCAAAGTTATCCCTCAACCCTACTTGTGGGAGAGTGAGATAAAAGACTTGGCTACTTCGCTGGAACTATGTCTATACAGACACCTGCAGCAACTGTCATGCCCATGTCTCGCACGGCGAATCGGCTGAGCTGCGGGATTTCGGAGGCTTTCTCGATCACCATTGGCCTGGTAGGAATGACCTTTATCGTCGCCATATCGCCCTTCTTTATAAACTCCGGTTTCTCTTGAATTACCTGTCCAGACTTCGGGTCTAACTTTTGGGTTATCTCCGAGATAGTACATGCCACCTGCGCGGTGTGCATGTGGAAGACTGGCGTATACCCCGCTGCTATCGCTGTCGGGTGTTGAAGCACGGCAATACGCGCTGTGAACTCCTTTGCGACCGTGGGCGGAGTCTTCGGGTGGCCTGCAACGTCGCCTCGCTTCACCGCTGTTTTATCGATGCCGCGGATGCTGAAGCCTATGTTATCCCCTGGCTCGGCTTGAGGTATCGATTCATGGTGCATCTCGATTGACTTTACTTCGCCGCTGACGCCCGCTGGCTCGAACACAATTGTGTCGCCGACTTTCAGTATACCTGTTTCGACCCTGCCAACTGGCACAGTGCCGACTCCTGTGATTGAGTACACATCTTGGACGGGTAGTCGAAGCGGCTTACCGGTAGGCTTTTCAGGGA
>CAZKGC010000055.1:0-7500 GCA_964552335.1 Hadarchaeota archaeon (SeqCode) | reverse complement strand
TTCACAACGTGTTTGCCACAAGAGTGGCTCCAAAATAATTTTGTCCCAAAGCCCTAAACTTAGCGAAAGCTTAAAGGCACCCCCTGACTATCGCCGAACTGTGATGGCTATGGTCAGCGGGAAATTTCCGGCCACATTCCTCTGCGTTTGGGCGGTATGGATCGTCTTAACGGCTTCGTTTGACCCCCAAGAACTCGCTGTGGGCGCCGTTGTCTCGCTTCTCGTCGCCGTCCTTTCCTATGATCTCCTGTTTCACGGGAAGGTAAGCGAAAAACTGCACCCTATGCGGTGGGCCTACGCCATCGCCTACGTGCCAGCCTACATATGGGCTGAGATCAAGGCACATGCCGATGTCATCTACCGCATTCTGCACCCTAAGATGCCGATAAGGCCGGGCATCGTCCATGTGCCAACAAAGCTGCGGACCGACCTTGGGATAACTGGCCTAGCCAACGCCATCACAATGACCCCCGGCACCCTCAGCGTGGAAGTCAGGGAAGAGGAGCCATCCCTCTACGTGCATTGGATTGATGTGAAGACAGTTGAACCTGATAAAGCCAGTGCTGAGATCGCCGGGCCGTTCGAGCGCTTCCTGAGGAGGATATTTGGATGATCCTGATCGGAGCTCTCATAGCGATTTTCGGCGCGTGCATAATATGCGCCGTCCGTGCGGTACTGGGCCCAACCGCTCCCGATCGTGTCGTTGCAATGGACGCGATCGTGGCGCTTATGACGGCCTCTATGGTCCTGCTCGGAATCTATTACAATTCCTCGATTTACCTCGACGTCGCCCTCGTCTACGCATTTCTCTCCTTCCTCGGCACTCTCGCCATCGCCAAATATCTGGAGGGAAGAGAGGTAGGAACATGATCGAGCTGATAGCCTACGTACTACTGGGAATCGGCTCCGCCTGCGCTTTGATAGGGGCAATGGGCATCGTCCGCTTTCCGGATGTCTACAACAGGATACACGCAAACACCGTTGTCGTGGTGGGTGGAGCTATCCTGACGATGATCGGCGCGGGCATCCTTGGGGGACTCAGCATCTTCACCCTCAAAGCCATTGTAATCGTTATCTTTATCTTCCTGACAAATCCCGTCAGCGCCCACGCCATTGCCCGGGCCGCACATCGCTCAGGCGTAAAGCTATGGCGGCGAAGCGTGGTGGACAAGCTGAAGGAGGAAAAACAGTGATCGATGTTCTGATCCAAAATGCTTTGCTCGTCTTCATGTTCGTGCTCTGCTTGGTGGCAATCGAACTCAAGGATCTCCTCTGCTCCGTAATTGTTTTGGCGGGGGGCAGCATCACCCTCGCTGTGATATTCTACATGCTTCAGGCCCCTGACATCGCGATCACCCAAGCGGCAGTTGGGGCAGGAGTTACCACCGTGCTTTTCGTCATTGCGATAAGCCGGACGAGGAGGAAGGAGTAGATGCGGCGGGTGCCGGCCATTGGTATGATTTTGGTGATAAGCGTGATTTTGATCTTCACCGTCAACGCCACCTTGCTGCCCTTTGGATCCTTCCCGCAGCGCCGGATCGGGCAAAACTTGGAAAACAGTATAGCTCAACACTTTTTGGAAAATGGCGTCGCTGAAACAGGTTCCGTGAACATTATCACAAGTATTGTCTGGGATTATCGCGCCTACGACACACTTGGGGAAGCAACCGTACTCTTCACAGCGGTCTGCGGGGTGATTATGCTTTTCATGATCACCAAGAGGCGAGACTGATGGCGGGCATGACTGTTATAGTGCGGACGATCGCTAGGCTGCTTTTCCCTTTCATCTTTCTATTTGGCGTTTACGTGCTGATTCACGGCCATCTCACGCCGGGCGGGGGCTTACAGGGCGGGGTCATAATCGCCGCCTCAATTATCATGCTCTGGTTGGCCTACGGTGTGGAGATGGCTCCGATCAGAATCAAACTCTTCCAGACCGAGGTATTGGAATCGCTAGGCGGTCTGATTCTTGCTGGTGTTGGCCTGGTGGGACTTGTGGTCGGAGTGGGTAAATTCTTCGGGCATGTGCTTCCGCTCGGGACGTTCGGGCAGCTGTTCAGCGGTGGAGATCTGCCGCTGCTCAACATAGGCACGAGCATAAAAGTCGCGGCTGGTTTTCTTTTGATCTTTTACGCGATGCTGCGCGCATCTGCGGGGGATGAAGGATGAATCTCAATTACACCATTGCGATGTTGCTCGTTACCCTCGGACTCTACTGCCTGTTGTCCAAACGCAACTTAATCAAGCTCATCATCGGCCTGTCCGTTATGACAGACGGAATCCACCTGTTCCTGATAAGCCTTGGCTACCGCGCGGGAGGCACAGCTGCAATCGTCAGCGGGGAGATGCTCTCAAACATCCCTGAATTCGCACAACAGGCGGTCGACCCTCTCCCCCAAGCGTTGGTGCTGACCTCCATCGTCATTAACATCTGTATTCTCGCTCTGGCGCTCTCGCTCTCTATCCACGTCTACCGTCACTACGGGACGCTTGACTCATCCGAGATCAGGAGGCTGCAAAAGTGATCGAAAGTGCCCCCATCTTAGCCATAGCCCTGCCCCTGTTCACAGCTTTCCTGATGCCTGTAGCTGGCCTGTTATCGAAGCGCTACAATGTTAGGATATGTGACTGGCTTGCGACCGTTGCCGTGGTAGGAACCCTCCTGCTTGTGGCAAGCATGGTCCCGGCTGTGCTGAGCGGTCGGATTTTAGTTTACAGAATTGGAGGGTGGCCGTCGCCGTGGGGGATAAGCCTCGCCATCGACGGACTTAACCTGCTCGTTGCCCTCATCGTCGCAAGCGTCGCCGCCCTCGTTACGATCTACTCCGTCACGTACATGCGTAGCGACACCAGGCGCGACCTGTACTATACCCTGTTCATGCTCGCCACAACGGGTATGATCGGCGTCACCTTAACCGGCGACATCTTCAACCTCTACGTCTTCTTCGAAATCATGTGCATTGCATCGTACGCGCTCGTGGCGTTTAGACGGAACTGGCAGTCGATCGAAGCCAGCATCAAGTATATGATCGTCAGCTCTCTGGGGACGTCGTTCATTCTGCTTGGGGTGGCGTTGCTCTACGGGCTCGTTGGCAGCCTTAACATAGCCCACCTCGCCCAGAATCTCCCACTCTTGCCTGCCTCAACACTCATCCTACCGCTGACGTTCTTTGTGATAGGATTCGGCATAAAAATCGCGATGGTCCCCCTCCACATGTGGATGCCAGACGCCTACCAGGCCGCTCCATCTGCCGTTGCTGCTCTTTTCTCCGGCGCCACTGCCACCGTTGGGGTCTACGCGATGGTGCGCGTGGTGTACATGCTCTTCGGGGCCTTTGGGATCGGGGCCATGTTTGCAGGACTAGGGCTAGTGACAATGGTACTCGGGGCGCTCATGGCCTTGGTCCAACGGGACTTGAAGCGGCTACTGGCTTACTCCGGTATCTCTCAGCTTGGCTACATTCTGGTTGGGATCGGTCTGGGTAACCTCGCCGCAGCTGATCCGACCAACCTAGCCGCTATCCACGGTGTCCAGGGTGGGCTCTTTCACCTCCTCAACAACGCTATCTACAAGACGATGCTCTTCATGATAGCTGGTGCTCTCGTCTACCGCGTGGGGACCTCGGACATGGATCGGCTAGGTGGATTATGGAAAAACATGCCCGTGACGGGGACGATGTTTGCCGTTGGGGCCCTAGCGATCTCGGGTGTACCACCTTTTAACGGGTTCGCGAGCAAGTGGACGATTTACGTGGCGGGTGTGGAGGCAGGCCAATCCGGGTACTGGCCGGGGTATCTGTTCACAATTGTCGCGCTCATCACAAGTGCCCTAACTCTCGCTTATTTCTTGAAAGCATTCAACAACATCTTCCTCGGACAACGCCCGGGCCATCTAACCGACGTGAAGGAGACCCCGCGATCTATGATGTTTCCAATCATGATACTCGCGGTGCTCTGCATAGTGTTCGGGGTGCTTCCGCAGCTCGGGATAGATATAATCCGGCCTGCGCAGGAAGCCGTAATGAACTCCAGCGGCTACATACACGCCGTGTTGGGGGTGTGAACGATGGCGCCTGAATCATTCGTGTTCGGAACCGGGTTCTGGGGACCCATCCTTGCCACCGCCGCGCTGTTGCTCACCGCAGCTGTCGGGTGGCTAATTCTCCTAGGCGGGCGGAGGTTATCTAAGGTGAAGCCGAGCCCCCAGAAGCTTGAGACATACGCCTGCGGCGAGGAGTTGAGGGCGGAGGAGATACACGCGGACAGCGAGCAATTTTTCTCCCCCATCCGCCGCGTCTTCGGGCGATTCTATCGCTATATTCGACCCGAGTATGTGGGTGACCTCAACACATACTTATTTTGGATAATCGTTGGTCTCCTCCTGATTTTCGTGTCGGTGGTAATTGTGATGGGGGCGAGCTGATGGGCCTGCTCAGATTCTGCAGGAGAAAGTCACCTTGGCTGCTCCACTTTAACACCGGGGGTTGCAACGGATGCGACATCGAACTGCTCGCAGCGCTTACTCCTCGCTATGACCTCGAACGCTTCGGCATTCAGCTTCGGGGCTCCCCCAGACATGCCGACATCCTAGTCGTCACCGGTCCCGTAACTATGCAGACAAAAGATCGGCTTATTCGAATTTATGAGCAGATGCCTGAGCCAAAAACTGTCGTCGCTATCGGCTCCTGCCCCATCTCATGCTGCGCCTTCTACGACTGCTACGATGTCCTCGGCCCTCTCAACAAATTCATACATGTCGACGCTTATGTCCCGGGTTGCCCGCCGAAACCCGAAGCAATTATCTTCGGGATTATGAAAGCCCTGCAGAAGGTGTGAAAATGAACTCAAAAGAAGTCGCTGAACTCATCAAAGCGCACGTTGGCGATGTGAGAATAGTCAACGATCGATGCCTTTTCGCCACGAGCGACAAACAGAACTTCAAAGACATCTTACGCACGCTGAGGGCGGCGGGGGTAACGCACATCTCAACGATTACCGGGGTGGACTTGGGCAATTTGGTGGAGGTCATCTACCATTTCGACTGCCGGCCGACGATGCTCAACTTGAAAATCCAGCTCCAAAAAGATGGTTTAAAGGTTCCGACGATAACCGATGTCTTCCCCGGGGCAATCCTGTACGAGCGCGACCTCATGGAGATGCTCGGGGTGAAAGTGGAGGGGCACCCTGACCCGCGCCGACTCTTCATGCCGGACGATTGGCCGGAGGGGGTCTACCCGCTGCGCAAAGAATACAAGGAGGCGCCGAAATGACATTCATCTTGCCTATAGGTCCGCAACACCCATCGCTGAAGGAGCCAGAGTTCTTCAAATTTGAAGTCAAGGGCGAGGAAATTGTCGACGTTGACATCCGTTTGGGCTACGCACACAGGGGAATCGAAGAAGCACTATCTCGACGCAGCTACAAACACGACATTTACCTTGCCGAGCGAATCTGCGGTATCTGCAACGTCGTGCACTCGACCACCTATTGCCAAACTGTGGAACAGTTAGCCGGTGTGGAGCCACCAGAGAGGGCCAAATATATCCGAGCGATTATCATGGAGTTCGAGCGAATTCACAGCCATCTGCTCTGGCTGGGGGTTGCGGGGCACCAAATCGGCTTCAACACGCTGTTCATGCTGGCTATGCGTGACCGAGAGCATGTCATGGACCTCCGGGAGTTGATCTCCGGAGGCCGGGTCCACTCCGCCACGAACACCATTGGGGGAGTTCGGCGGGATGTGAGGATCGGGCATATCCTGACAATCCTGCGGGGTTTGGATAAACTCGAAAAATCGGCCAAATATTATGTCAAACTGTGGAGATCCGACCGCACGATATTGGCCCGTTGTAAAAATGTGGGAGTTTTAAGCAAAGAAGACGCGATAAAGTTCTGCGCGGTTGGGCCGGTCGCGCGCGCTTCTGGTATAAAAATCGATCTCCGGAAAGATAGCCCATACGGCGCCTACGAAGCCCTTTCCTTTGACGTGATAACCGAGCAAGAAGGTGATGTCTGGGCAAGGGGTATGGTCAGATTACGAGAGATATTGGAGTCAATCAAAATTGTACGCCAGGCCCTGAAGGAACTCCCGAGCGGCACGCTCAGGATTCCAGTCGATCTGAGAATTCCGCCTAACGAAACCGTCGGGCGCACCGAGGCCCCGCGCGGAGAACTAATCTACTACATCCGCTCAAACGGCACCGACACACCGGAACGTGTGCGAGTTCGAACCCCCACTTACGGGAACTTCGCCTCGATGAAATCGATGTTCGTCGGAGGCACGGTGGCCGAGATTCCGATCGTGATATGGGGCATAGATCCCTGCTTCGGCTGTACCGATCGAGTCGCATTGGTCGACTCACGCACGGGGAAGACTCAACACCTCACCTGGGAGGAAATCAAGAGGCGGCACCCATGATGGAAGTCGTTAATTTCTTCTTCAACTCCCTGGTGTTCCCGGGGTTGCTCTTCGCCTCACTCTTTGGATTGCTCTACATCGGCATCGACCGAAAGGTGACCGCACACATGCAAAATCGCATAGGACCACCGATCTGGCAGGAATTTCTCGATTTCGGCAAGCTGATGGGCAAGGAGGATATAACGCCGAGCGCCGCTCAATCGTTCGTGTTCAACGCCACCCCCCTCATCGCGCTCGGCGCGGTGGTCACTGTGATGCTTCTTTTACCAATAACCTCGCCAACGCCCGCGCTGACAATGGTCGCGGACCTGATCGTCATCATATACCTGCTCAACATCCCTGCGATATGCCTCATGCTGGGGGGCTACTCATCTGGAAACCCGTTCGCCTCAACCGGGGCCGCACGCCATGTTGTACAGTTGTTAGGCTACGAGTTCGTGTTTATACTGGCGATAATCGCTGTCGTCGCTCGAGTGGGGTCCCTAAACTTAACAACAGTCGTGGGTTATCAGGTCCAGCGAGGTTGGCTCATTCTGGACTGGCGCCTCCTGCCTGCAGTGATTGCCGCGTTCATCAGCGTCCAAGGTAAGCTCATCCGCGTTCCCTTCGACATACCCGAAGCCGAAGCCGAAATCGTACATGGGACTCTGACCGAGTACTCCGGCCCGAAGCTCGCGATCTGGCGCTTGATGTACGATATCGAAACGATCGTCGTCGCTGCCTTTATCGCTGCCCTATTCCTAGGTGGGCCTGTCGCATACACAATAGGCGGGGTACAGATTCCAAGCTTGGTGGACTTCCTCATCAAAACTCTCGCCATAGTGATGCTGACGACCGCCATCCGTAACATCATGGCCCGTCTGCGCATAGATCAGGCGCTGAAGTTTTACTGGACGTTCGGCGCGTTCCTCGCTTTACTGAGCTTCGTACTCGTGCTGGTGGTGCCCTGATGCCGCGAATCCTGCCTAAAGTACTCGGGAACTTGTTCCGAAAGCCAGCGACGGTGAAATACCCGTACGTCAAGGTGGAGCCGCCGGAGGGCTACCGCGGCAGGCCAGCCATCAACAGGGAGAGGTGCATCC
>CAZKGC010000054.1:0-7599 GCA_964552335.1 Hadarchaeota archaeon (SeqCode) | reverse complement strand
GGATTTTAGTTGTTACCACCATCATTTCCTACCCCATAAACTAGTTGGTACGTTGTACTTGCCCATTTCGGTTACACTATCTTATAGGGGTTCGTATCTTCCTTTCTCTACCCTCAAATATTGCGCCAGCTTTATCGGCTCCTCCCCTATCGTTGCATAGACGAACTAACTAATATGGCTGTGGAGCATTGTTGAGAACGGGATATAGATGAGTCTACGCAGGTATCATTGGTACGAGCCGAGCGAGATGGAGAGAAGAAAACGCCGCAAGAAAAAGCTTAGGCGCCACAGTTGAGCCAAGCTAGCACTGAATTATTTTTTATAAATATTCCGAGGTTAAAGAAGATGTGGGGTTAAGGGGATGGCTCGCAGGTGCCCCAAGTGTGGTAGCAAGATGGTCAAAGATTTTTTCACTGCAGTCGTTAAACAGAAGACGTCTGATGGAAGGTATTTTTGCGAAAAATGTGGTTACGTTGGGGCTTTGATTTGGGAGGACGGAGATTTCAGGAAAGCTGACCTACCCAAGTCCAAGTGGTTGCGCAAACGGATGCGATATTAGCAAAAGACCACCGCTGAACTCCAACATGTGTGATGATGTACTTAAGATTTCCCTGAAAATCGCTTGTTTTTGAGGGTGGGAAAGGACAAAATCAAGCATCTGGTGCGCAAAGTGGGCTTTTGTGAGATATGGGGTTTGGGTCAGTAATAGGGAAGAGTTAAATTTTAACTTTTTTACTATATTCCCATTTTCGGCTGCCAAAAAATGGCAACTAATGATAGCATCCAAGATAATTATACCCGTCCCCTTCTCCGACTTTCCTTAAACAATCATACCTTCAATTTGTTGATCGCTTTTATAGCCCAGTCTGGATCATTTAGAAGTGCTCTGCCAATAGCCACTAAATCAACCTTTTTATCCTGTATTATATTGTTGGCGTATTCTGGTTCCGTTATTCCGCCTACACCGATAACAGGAACGTCTACAACTTTTTTGATCTCCCGGGCTTGAGGAATAAAGTATCCCTGAATATTCTGAAGTTGAGCAGGTGAACCGCCAGATAAACCTCCGGAAACATCGATTATGTCTACTCCCGCTGCTTCTAGTTTTGCAGCGAACTTCTTTGAATCTTCGATCCGAGTCCCTGCGGGATTTAGATCAACAGAGCCTAAACGGTAAAGCAGAAGTCTTTTTCCCAATTTTTTCTTAACTCTTTTGACAACATCCAAGGGAAATCTTATCCTGTTCTCAAGGGAACCTCCATATCTGTCACGTCGTCTGTTGGTTAAGGGAGAATAGAACTGGTTTAACAAGAAACTGTGTGCACCGTGAACTTCAACTCCGTCAAAACCAGCCTGGATTGCCCTCTCAGCTGCCAAAGAATATGCCTCTACTAAAGATTCAATTTCTTTAACTTTGAGATGTCTAGCGTTTTCACTAGGGGAAGGAGCAACAGGCTGCATTCCAGTTACTTCTCTGCTTGCATTTCTTCCAGCATGATTTATCTGTATCACAACTGGTGTGCCAGTTGCATGAATACTGCTTGAAAGTTTCTCCAATCCAGAAACTAAACTTTCGTCGTATATCCCTAATTGCCTATCCATCAGCTTTCCGTCAAGTGACACATAGCTATGTTCCACTATCACCAAACCTAGTGCTTCTGAACGGCGAACATAATGTTCAATTAATTTATCGGTTACTGCTCCTTTAGTGGTGGCTAAACTGGTTTGCATAGGAGGCATAACAATTCGGTTCTTAAGTGTTAACCCTTTTACTTCCAGAGGATCCAAGAGGCTGACCAATGTGATCACCTTGAGTTTTTGGGTAAAACATCCGTATAAGTCTTTATCGTGGTTTTGTTTATTTATGATTCAAGAGATGATGCTGAAGGCGTTTACTTACAACATACTGATGAATTTGAGTGCGGGCTGGTAAACCAGTTCACGGAAACGGTTCGACGAGCCGAGATGTAAAGTTGATTGAGTTTTTTTCTCTCATTTGTGCAACACAGCATTGGGTGGAGGTCATTTATAAGGGAGAAATTTCAGGCAACTCATTTCACCCACTATTATTAAAAAGAAACCGATATTCTCTATGAGGTCGGAAAGATGCGCACAGTCACCCTGATCCCTGGAGATGGCGTCGGCCCCGAGGTCACGACCGCGGCGAAAAAGTGCATCGAGGCCACCGGAGTCCAGATTCGGTGGGAGGAAGTCGAGGCGGGAGCCGGTGTCATGAAAAAGTACGGCACCCCCCTGCCCGAGGAGGTCATCGATTCGATTCGCAAAAACGGTGTCGCCCTGAAAGGACCAATAACCACGCCAGTCGGGTCGGGATTCCGCAGCGTCAACGTCGCCATTAGAAAATTGCTGGACCTCTATGCCTGCCTGAGGCCGTGCAAGTGGTACCAGGGTGTGCGCTCAAAGTACCCGAACGTCGACCTAGTGGTGGTGAGGGAGAATACAGAAGACCTTTACGCCGGGATAGAATTCGCCGAAGGGGCCCCTGAGACGGAGGAGTTCATCGAGTTCGTGAGGGAAAGGAAAAAAACGGAAATGAGGCGCGATGCCGGAATAAGTTTGAAGTCGATCTCCCGCTTCGCCTCCGAGCGGATCGTGCGCTTCGCATTCAACTACGCGAAGAAGAACGGAAGAAAAAAGGTCACTGCCGTGCACAAGGCCAACATAATGAAGTACTCGGACGGCATTTTCTTGGAGTCGGCCCGAAAGGTGGCTCAGGAGTTCTCTGGGGTGGAGTTCGGGGACGTGATTGTGGACAACATGTGCATGCAGCTCGTGCAGAAGCCCCATCTGTACGACGTGATAGTGACGCCGAACCTGTACGGGGATATAATTTCCGACCTCTGCGCCGGCCTCGTGGGCGGGTTGGGCATGGCGCCTGGGGCGAATATCGGCGACAGGGGAGCGTTATTCGAGCCGACACACGGAAGCGCCCCGAAATACGCGGGCCTGAACAAGGTCAACCCAACGGCGGCGATCCTCTCGGGCGTGATGATGCTACGCTACTTGGGGGAAGAGGCAGCAGCGAAAAGACTGGAGGGCGCCGTGGCCAAGGTAATCGCCGAGGGCAGGCATGTGACGTATGATTTCAAGGAGAACCCGAACAACTCGTCTGCGGTCGGGACAAGGGAGATGGCAGAGGCGATAGTTGAGGCAGTGCTGAGCAGAGAGTGAAGGAATCAGAGCAGGAATATCAGCGGAAACAAAAACGTGGAAAGGAAGAAAAGCACAGAGGCTGGCGCGAGGAGCCATCTGTGCAAGGGGAGAGCTTTTTCCACATCAGGAAGTATTTTCCCCGATTGTTTCCTTCTCGAAAAGAAAAGTAGTGCAGAGAGAACGATTAGGACAATCCACGACACGATCGCGATGGCAGAGAGGACATCGACATACAAAAGGCCCGCTGATGGGGCCGCAGTAAAGCTGTGCAGAACATAGAATACCGTCGCAAAACCTATCAATACCGAGCCCACGAACCAGAACCTCACCCACGGCGTTACGCCGCGCTTGTTTTCCTTTCGTTTGATGATGTCCGATATTTCGTTGAATACTTGGACGCGGAGGACCATCACCCACATGAGCGTGCATGAGAAGTTCCAGGTGGAAACGAACAGCCTCCGCTCCCCGGGCACATTTGGATAGTTCGGGAGCTGGGGCAGCGTCACGAGTACGAGTGTTAGCACGAAACAAAAGATCAGCACCCCCGTCGCGAGGTATGTCAGGTGATTGTTCAGCTTGATGGTCCTGAGTTTACCCACAGAATTACCGCCGAAGGATTTAATTTGGTAGAATTTAAAAGTAATCAGCTTTCATTCAAGGCGGGTGATGGTCTGAGATATAAGATCGCTGTGATACCCGGCGACGGCATAGGTCCCGAGGTCATACGCGAGGGCGTGAAGGTCCTGCGTGCGATGGCCGAGGTGACGCCCCAGCTGAATTTCAAGTTCGTCGAGTTCCCTTACGGTGCCGAGCACTACCTCAAGACGAAGGAGCTCGTGCCGGAAGAGGGGCTTAAGGAACTTTCCAAGATGGACGCAATTTACCTGGGAGCATTGGGTGATCCCAAGGTGGAAACGGGCGTGCTCGAACAGGGCATTTTGCTCAAGCTCAGGTTTTACTTCGAGCAGTACATCAACCTGCGCCCGGTCAAGCTTTACCCGGGAGTGCCCTGCCCGCTTAAGGACAAGGGGCCCGAGGATGTGAACTTCTATGTGGTGCGGGAGAACACAGAGGATTTCTACGTGGCAGTCGGAGGGCGGGCGAAGGGGAAGTCGAAGGCCAATCACGAGGTCGTACGCTCGATCTACCGGGCGAAGTTCGGGCTGGACATAGATGTCGACCGCGACGAGATAGCATATCAGATCGGTGTCATCAGCCGGAAGGGCTCGGAGCGGGCGATCCGCTACGCGTTCGAGCTCGCGCGGAAGAAGGGGAAAAAGCGCGTCACTTCGGTCGACAAGGCAAACGTGCTCACCCATGTCTACGGTCTCTGGCGCGAGGTGTTCGAGCGGGTCGCAAAGGAATACCCCGAGATCGAGACGGAATTCGCCTTCGTCGATGCCGTCGCCATGTGGTTCGTGAAAAATCCCGAGTGGTACCAAGTCGTTGTTACCCCAAACATGTTCGGTGACATCATCACAGATCTTGGGGCGATGATTCAGGGTGGCTTGGGGCTGGCTCCCGGCGGCAACATAAACCCCGAGGGCGTCAGCATGTTTGAGCCCATCCACGGGTCGGCGCCCAAGCACGCGGGGAAGAACGTGGCTAACCCGCTTGCCACGATTCTGGCGGGCCAGATGATGCTCGAGCACTTGGAGGAGGATAAAGCTGCAGACAGGGTCGAGCGGGCAGTCGTCGAAGTTCTCCGCGAGGGAAAGGTCAGAACTTATGATATAGGGGGAAAATCAAGCACCTCCGATGTCGGGGATGCCGTCGCAGCGAAAATAAAGAAATAGCTTGGGCTTCTATCCTAAATAGAACGGAGATTGAAACAATGCACCTCATCGTGGCGATTACGGGCTCCAGCGGCGTGATCTACGGCGCTAGGTTACTTGAGGCCTGCCGAAAGCTTGGAATCGAAACAGACCTCATCATTTCCAAGGCGGCTGAAATACTGTTGGAACTGGAGCTCGGGAAGAAGGCAGTGGAGCTTCAAAATCTGGCGACGCGGAGCTATCCATCGGACGACCTGACAGCCCCCATCGCGAGCGGGTCCCACAGAGTCGATGGCATGGTGATAGCGCCCTGTAGCATGAAGACGCTCGGGGCGATAGCGAGCGGTGTCGCCAGCGACCTGATATCACGCGCGGCAGATGTCACGCTCAAGCAGGGCCGGCCGCTTGTGCTCGTCCCCCGCGAGACTCCCCTGAACCTGATTCACCTGGAGAACATGGTGAAGCTCAAGCGCGCCGGGGCGACGATAATTCCAGCAGCGCCAGCGTTTTACCACAAACCTGAGAAGATATCGGATTTAATCGATTTCATCGTCGGGAGAATTTTGGAGATGTTCGGCGTGGAGCACGGACTGTACCGCAGATGGGAAGGCTCTGGAGAATGAAATTGGGGGATGGAAAAATGGAGGCAAAAGATCTCCCCGTTAGGAAGTTCGAGTGCTTGGGCTGCAAATACTCGGACTACAGGATGTCAACGCGGGAAGTGGGCGAAATCGTTCCAAACGAATGCCACCGCTGCGGTAAGGACATGCAGGTAGTTGAGGCGGAATACCCGAATTGGCTGGCGGGACTGTTGGGGTTCGTTTTAAAGCACTTCGATGTCTTGGACTTCGTCGCAATAGACGGAAGGGTCGAGGCGGAGGTGACGGCGCAGGACCCCAAGAGCTCCTTTCGGGCCCTTTTGAACATGTCCAAGCCGCACGGGTACCTGCCGGTCATGCGCGAGCATGAGGGGGAACTCAGGCTCGCGTTATTTAGATCCCCGAAGGCCAAGACAGGAAACATCGCGATAAATCTTCTGCTCATCGTCGCGACATTTTTGACGACCTTTGTGGTCGGGTACTTTTTTCTTTTCGACAGCCAAGCCTCTCAAGCGGCCCTGTTCTCGTGTGCGATCATGCTCATGCTTGGCGTTCACGAGATGGGGCACAAGATTGCCGCGTGGCGCAACGGGGTTGAGTCCACTTTGCCGTATTTCATCCCGGCTCCCCCGCCATTTATTGGTACGTTTGGGGCTGTAATCAGTATCAAAAGTCCGATTCCAACAAGAGAAGCTTTGGTGGAGTTGGGAGCGAGCGGACCGTTGTTGGGATTCATCGTGGCTCTCCCGCTCACGGTGGTCGGTCTAATGCTGTCAAATCCCGATCCTGAGGGAACCGCTCTTTGGTTCACACCAGCAATATTTGCCGTGCTGCAAGTGCTTACTTTCGGCTACGTGCCAGCGGGGGTGAGATTTAATCCGCTCGCGATTGCAGGATGGCTCGCCTTATTTGTTACGATGCTTAATTTGATCCCTGCAGGACAGCTGGACGGTGGGCATGTGGCGAGGGGTTTAATGAGCCGCGAGCGCCACTACACGCTTACCCGCATACTGGGTTTCGTGCTGTTTCTGACGTTCATCCCATTCCCGGATTTACCGATGTGGATCTGGGGGTTCTTAATTATCATGTTTTTCAGGGGCTACCATCCTGGGGCGCTTGATGATGTCTCCGGGATTTCGAGGCGCCAGAAGTTACTGGCGGCGGCCGCCTTCATCGTGTTTGTTCTCTGTCTGCCCTTGCCGGCGAGTTGAAGAAAAGTAAATAGAGTGTAATGAAAATTTAACCTGTGGTACGCGGATGAGAGGAAAGTTCGTCTCGATTGAAGGGATAGACAAGTGCGGGAAGAGTACCCACGCCAAGCTACTCGCGGGATGGTTACGCTCTCAAGGGTATGAGGTCGTCATCACAGATGAACCGACAGACAGCATGGTCGGCAGGATGATAAAGCAGATTCTAAGAGGGGAGCTCAGAGTACCCATTGAGATAGAGGCGCTTCTTTTCGCGGCCGATAGGGTACAGCATGTCGTGAATCTCATCAACCCCGCTCTGCAGGAGGGAAAGGTGGTGATAAGCGAGCGGTACATCCACTCCTCGCTGGCTTACCAATCGGCGCGGGGGTTGTCGATGAGCTGGATAAAAAAGATAAACAAGTACGCCCCTGAACCCGACTTGGCGATTCTGATCGACGTGCCAACCAAAGTGGCGTTTTCTAGGGCCAGACCGTCGCGCAGGCCCGACGAGTTTGAGAAGGACATGGCACTTCAAGAGCGGGTGCGCCGGAACTACCTGCGCATAGCAAAAGCGAGGGAGGTGAAGGTCGTAGACGGGAATCGCTCGCAGGGTGAAGTCCAAGCTGAACTGAGGAAGCTCGTCAGCGCCCTGTTGTAATTACATGCTTATCTGTGCCGCGAAAGGCAGGGTCTTGAACACATCCGCAGCGGCACGTTCGACTTCGGTTCGATGCTCTGGTATAGTATAGACGCGGATGATGTCCACATAACCCTTGAGCACGTTGATCAGTCGCGAGTACTGGGAAAGTTGTACGAGTTCCTTTTCCCCGCCGCCCGTAATCCTGACCACTGGAACCTCCA
>CAZKGC010000053.1:0-7751 GCA_964552335.1 Hadarchaeota archaeon (SeqCode) | reverse complement strand
GCGAAGCTCGCGAGCCTGCCCAAGACCAAGTCCTTTCCGTCGATGATCATATTATCACTCCATCAACCTCACGCCTTTACCGCTCGGATTTTGCTCGACCAGCTGTTGTATTGTCAGCGCCTTGCCTCCGGTGGCAGCAATTTTTCTCCTCGCAGCGCCGGAGAACTTGAATGCCGCGATGGATATTGGGTGATTCAGCCCGCCTGCTGCCAAGACCTTTCCAGGCACCACGATTGTGTTCCCCTCAGCCGTGTAGCGGTTGAGTTGGCTGAGGTTGACCTCCGCCCGGGCTCTTCGGGGCCCCTCGAGGCGCTCCGCTAGCTCCAGCCAAACTCTAAATTTCTGCTTTTTGCCGTGCTCACGAAGCTGCCGTATGAGCTTATGTAGCATCGGGTTTGTTGGGCCAGTTTGACTTGACATCGTGATCACTCTAAGCATTTGACACACTTTCCAGCCATGCCTAAATAAGTTTACTATTTATTAGGTCAAAAGATTGCCTTCACTCCTGCAACAATGAACTCGACCGCGACCGCCACTAGTAAAATACCTGTCACCTTCGAGGCGATATCGACCCCATACTTTCCAAGCACTTTGACAAAATAGCGTGAACACCACAAGGTTATCCAGCTCGATGCCAGTGCAGCCAACGCGGCAATCGCGGTGATGATATAGCCGTATTCTTTCGCAAAGATCACGGTTGTGACGATGACCCCCGGGCCGGTTAGCAGCGGAGTTCCAAGGAGCACGATTGCTGGTGAGTACTTGTACTTCCCGCGGATGAGTGAAAAATCCAGTACTAGCTCAATGCCCAAAATAGATAGAACTATGCCACCGGCGATTTTGAGCGATGGAAAGTCGATCCTGAAAACTGAAAGTATGGCCTGACCGAAGAACAGGAACGCAAATAGCACTATCGCAGCAATCCCAACGGCATAAGATATGGTGCGTGCCCTTTGTCCCTTATCCATGCCTTTCGTAACCGAGAGAAAGACGGGTATGCTCGCGAAAGGACCCATTATGACAAACAACGACAGAAATGACTTCAGGACCTCTTCCAGCATGCGATCACCTATGAAGCTTCCTCAACAGTTTATAAATGCTGAATGGTGCGGGGTGAATCACCGGTATCGTTCATATCTTTCAGGTGATCTCTCAGCTTGCTGAATCAGTTGTTCGAAATTGGAGTTTGAAAATCTTTTTAAGCAGGTTAGGTATTCATTACAAGAGATAAAAAACAATCAATCGCAATAGAAAGAGGAGTTGTTTGCTGTGGCATACAAATTCAATTTCGACTTGACGGGGGTGTCTAGGTCTTTCTTTAGGGAACTGGCAAAATTCTCGGACCAGAAGAGTTTGCATAGAAAGATCGGGGGCACCGTTAGGAGCGTAATAAAGAAGTTCAAGATTCAGAGCATAGCCGGGCTGCCCCTCTCGGAAGCTGTGACGGTTATCGAAGATTTGGTGGACATTTACGCGAAAAATCTTTCCCTGGAGAAGGAATTTGAAAAGACCGATAATCGGGCCCTGTTTTTGCCCCACTGTTCAAGAAAGTATATGGATCACAGGTGCCAAGCTGAGTTCGACCCGGAGCTATCGACGTACAAATGTCGGCATTGCTCCGAGGACTGCCTGATTAACGAAGCGACTAAAATCGGGGAGAGTTTGGGATACGATGTGTACACTGTACCAGGTGGTTCCTGTATCCCCAAAATTTTGAGTAAAAACAACTATGGTGGGGCAGTCGGGGTCGCTTGTCCCCATGAAATACAACTTGGTATAAAAATGGTTGAAAACATCGGAGTGCCCTACCAAGCCATCCCCCTGCTTAGAAATGGTTGTTCAAACACGGAGTTCAGCATGGAAACTCTTAAACAAACGCTTCTGAAGCACAGCTGAACATCCCAATAGATAAAAAATTTTGGTAATTTCTTCCTGTGAAATGGTGCGGGGGAGGGATTCGAACTTCGTGGATGCGCTTCCAAATCCCGCGCCCTAACTCTTAAATACTGGTGGTACTACCAGTTACTGGTGGTGTTACCAGTGTCGGACTATTTTGATACGAGGCCAAAAGATGACCCGCGTTACCTTTACGGACGGGAAGATGAGCTACATGAGTTTATATCACAACTTTCTGACAACAAGTGGATCGCGGTACTCGGACCCAGGCGTATAGGAAAGACCTCTCTCATCCTCTGCGGGCTGCACACGATATCCCGCGATTTCGTCTCGGTTACCATAGATTTTAGGACCCTATCGAGCTACAAGATAATCCCGCTTTCCGCATTTGCCGAGACATTGGCCGAGAGCTTTGGGCGGGCGTCGGAAGAAAGAAAAAAGTTGGTCGACATTTTAAAGAAAGTTTTTGATGGGATTGAAGAATTCGAAGTAGAAGTGGGTTCGAAGGGGTTCAGGCTGAGAATCAAGAAAAGACCATCACTAAAGACCTTCCCCTCACTTCTTTCCTCGATTTTTGACAACCTGAACTTGGAATTCAAAAAAAGGAGGGTAAAACTTGTGCTCACCTTTGACGAGGCTCAGGAGATAAAAAGAGTTGTAGGAGTTGAGATGCCCGCGATTTTAGCTCACGTCTACGACTACTGTAAAAACATCGCGATTGTTTTCACCGGATCACAATTTGGCCTCCTCGAAGAAATTCTCGAGCCGGGGGCGGATAATCCACTTTATGGGCGCTATATCCACCGTATATTCCTCAAAAAGTTTGACGACGCTCAGTCCATGGAATTTTTCGAATTGGGGTCCCGTCAAAAAAATGTAAGGATGGATAAAGCCCACCTGAGTTCTGTAATAGATAAAATAGATGGCATTCCGGGATGGCTCACGGACTTCGGTGCGAGACTGGTCGGACACAAAAAATTGGCCCCCACACGAACCGATGTAGAGAAAGCGCTTCAAGAAACTGTGGACAATGGAAAGAGGCTGACTCTTCAAGAGCTAGACAATTTCCTAAAAGATCGAGAAGCTAGGAAAAGATATCTGGAGATCCTGAAATATCTGGCGGTGAAAGAAGCTTCCTGGGCCGACCTCAAGAAAGTCATCGAGCTAAAATTTGGTTCTATAGATGACAAAAATTTTACGAATTTGCTCAGGGTTCTTTCTGGAGTTGAGTTCATAGAGAAAGCCAGTGGGAAGTACAGGATAGTTGACCCGCTGCTTAGGGAAGCATTGAAGGTTTAGGTTTCCAAGAGCTTTTTGTGGTGCGGGGGACGGGATTTGAACCCGCGAACCCCTACGGGACCAGCCCCTCAAGCTGGCACCTTTGGTCGGCCATCGGGACCTTTGACCTGACTCGGCCACCCCCGCACAGATTCCATAGATGGTTGGCATGAAGTGTATTAAGTTTTATAGACGTTTCGCCGCCGATGGTTTTGAGTACAGACATGGGCACCACGGGCTGCTTGAAGGTGCTCAAATGAGCGGTTTCAGGGGGTTGGAGCTAGTCTATATAGATTAAATAGGCTACTTAGATTCTCTCTGAGGCTGAAAATCGATGAGAAAAATTGGTCGTTTTGAGAATGAGCTTTATATTTTGATTTTTGAAGCGGTTTTGGTCACTTTTTGTCATACGTCAATTGCCGATATTGCTGTTAACTTTCAACGTATCATCGGAGTTTTTTAAATCCCTTTCAGCGAGGTTGGAGGATTTACAATGCTCAAAACCCTTAAATATGTGTCAATAAAGAGTATAGCCCGTAAAAATAAAGGAGATGTGAAAGTGAAAAATAATAAAGCAGCAATAGTGATTGCAGCCCTAATGATAGCTTCAATGACATTTGCAATTTCGACACCCATCATTAGTGCAGATCCGCCAACAGCAACTCTTGGTACACCATCGGTCAAGGCCAGCACCAGGGAGCTGATCACGATAACAGTTGTGAATAACCTGAGCGAAAACATAGAGAACGTTTTGATCAGGGAACTCAGCGGTGCGTTTGAGAACGCGATAGGTGGCGCAACCACCAAGGAAATCTTGGAAAATGTTGCGGATAACCTATCAGCCGCGGCAGCCCAGTTATCTCAGGTCGGTGAGAACCTAAAGGAGGCAGCCTTAGATAAGATAGCCGCCGGCGTCGCTTTGGAAGCGGCGGCCGATGCGCTTGACACTGCTGGCTTAAACTTGATTGCCTCCACGCGCGAGAACGCTACCGCAGCTGGTACTTATCTGTCTACAGCGGATGAGTATCTAAGACTGGCTGCAGATTTGCTTCAGGTAGAACCTGAAAACTTGGTTCTGATCGGCATTTACCTTGAGAACGCGGCTACTAGGATATCCTTGGCCGCAGCAATTTTGAGCGGCGATGCAACTCCAGCACTATCCGACGCTGGGGATAACCTCTATCAAGCAGCAGACAGGTTGGACAACTACGTGGAGAACGGCTTGGTAGCGGGCATTCTTTGGAGAGCAGGTGATAACCTCGATAACGCAGCCAACTACGTTAGGATCGCGGGTCAGACTATGAGCGGATATGGTGGAACAGGTGACGTTAACATAAAGCTAGCCGCCAATTTGCTCGACAATACCGTCGGTAAGCAGATGGCTGAAGCGGGCGCTCGTTTGAAGCGCGCTGCGGAGAACATCAAGGAAGCGGGCACGGCGCTTAACACGATAGTAGACCTGTACTTGGACAATGTGGAGAACCAGATAAGGGCCGCGGATGAGAACCTCCTCGAGGCCGCTAATTACTTGGAAAGAGCAGACAACAGACTTAGAGAAGTAGCTATGGCCCTGAAAATGGAAAACGCTGAGAACATCCTCCTCGGTGGTGAGAACCTATACTACGCCGCCGATAACCTGGCCGCCGCAGCAATCGAGCTGGGCAAGGTTCTTGGGCAAGATGGGCTCAGCAGCGCTGCCACCAGTTTGACGACAGCCGCAAACAAGTTAAAGAGCTCTGGAACTTTCGACATGACAGCTGGCGGCAATGCCATAATAAGCGCAGCCACGGGTCTGAGCACAGCGGCAGCGAAAATAGGTGAAACCGCAGGCAAGCTTAAGCCAAACGCAGCGACCCTCACCGAAGATCTCCCAACCGCAAAAGACGTCAATTTCGGCGGTGAAAACATAGTGCCTGGAGGGACCAAGGAGTTCACCTTCATCTGGTCCACACCCACCATAACTACCGAAACCGACTACACGCTCAGAGTTTGGGCCTACTACGGTGGCGCCTGGCATGCGTTGACCCCAGACTTGACCATCAGTGTCGACGGCAAAGCCCCGAGCCTGAGCATCGTGGTCACGCAGGAGAACGTGGCCCTGAACAACCTTGTTGGCGATGTCTACCAGGGTGGAAAAGCGACTATCACGATAACGGCGGACGAACAGCTGAGCGCGATAGGTGCCGTGACGATAAGAGATAATAGCACTGCAGAGAACATGACACCGGTGATTTTCCTCACAACCACAGACAACACCGTTTTCACTGGTGAATTCACAGTCGGGGCCTGGGATGACAATATAGATATAGTGGTATACGTTGCGAAACCCTGCGCCACCGACCTACACGGTATCGTGAAGGACGAAAATGCGACCTCCGGTTTCGTCGTGGACACGCGAGCGCCGGTGCTGTTAGACAACGGCCTACCGGGTCTGCTTACGAACATGGATGGCGGTCAGAAAGTCCAGGCCGGTACGGGCAAGGTCTACTGGGTGGACAACCAGCGCGCGCAGACCATCAGCGGCAACGTAGAGGACAACTGGACCGCTGGCGACAGGTTGACCAAGGATAACGTTGAAACAATACTAAATGTCACCGTCGAATGGGACAGTCTATCTGCAGCTTGGGCGCCCACACCCGCACCAACACCCGATAACAGCTTCAGCGTCAGCATGACTCTGGGAGAGGGCAAGACCTCTCTGGTGAAGGTCACAGCGAAGGACTGGACTGGCAACACGGTAAGTTACTCGGTGGAGAACATCTTCGTCGACCTCAACAAGGCAACCGCCTCGCTTGTCTCAATCGCAGGGCTTACCCCATCCCAGCTCGTAACGCAAAGCAACCGCATCAACGACAGCACCCCAACATTCGTCATTAGCCTCACGGATCCGGGCTATCCAACTACCGGACTCGGCATCTTCAAGGAGAACGTTCTAATACGCTTGCTACTCGATGACGGCACAGTGGTCAGGACTATGGACAACACTGCTCCGTGGACAGTGGGCGGCGGGGACTGGACGACCGAAAACTCGACTGCACTAACCGAAAATTGGTACAGCGTTGAGGTGCGCGTGAACGACAACCTGTGGGAGAACTTCATGGAGAACGTCGTGAGGTTCTACGTTGACCTAACCGCGCCAGCCGTTACAGAACCAACCGCCGCTGTGAACCCACTTGACGGGACTACATTCATCAGTCCATTGGTGCGGACGACGACCTCGCTAACCATCCGCGGTACTACCACGGGGGCAGAGGTAGGGTCAACGATTAACATATACATCAAGAACGCAGCGACCGGCGTTACAGCGGAAACCGAGACCACCACGGTGGAAAGCGGTGGCACATGGAGTGGGACCATCACTCTGCCTCTAGAAGGGGTTGAGTACCAGATCGAGGTCTCATGCACGGACCTTGCAGGGAACGAGGGTTCATCTGTGCTCTACGGTTTCGTGCTGGCAGATGTAAGCACGCCGTGGGTAGAGATATCCGCAGTGGAAGTAGCTGGAGTGCCTTTGACGAGCCCCTACTCGACTGACCAAGCTACCGTCGTGATCTTAGGTACCATTGACAAAGACTCATGGGAAACCTACAACTCGGGCGTGAGGGCGGTAACCGCAACAATCCAGGTCGGGAGCGCTGCTCCAGGCGCACTGACGATTGGCTCAAGCGGCGCCTTCAGCATCAGCGCGGCATTGGATACTGTGGGTACCTACACCATCACCGTCAGGGCAACCGACTCTGTAGGACACTCTGACTCAGAAACTGTGACGATCGTGCGAGTTGCGCCGCCAACGACGACAACGACGACAACGACGACAACGCCACCGCCGCCAGCGGACACATCTGCTCCGACCGTGACGCTGGATACTTTGCCGGCGTCGACGACCGATGCGAGCATCACAGTCAGCGGAACCGTGACCAAGGATACAGCGGAGACCTATTCGGACATAACCCTGACCGTACAAGTTGGACTCACGTCAGTGACGGTGCCAATTAGTGCTGACGGCAGCTACGAGTACACCGTGCCTCTGTCGATGGGGCCGAACACGATCGCCGTACAGGCAGTTGACAGATCAGGAAATGCGAGCACCCCCAGAACTGCACAGATCGAGCGAGTTGCGCCGCCAGCGGACACATCTGCTCCGACCGTGACGCTGGGGACTTTACCGGCGTCGACGGATGCGGCTAGCATAACCATCACTGGAACCGTGACCAAGGACAGTTGGGAAACCTACTCGGACATAACCGTGAGAGTTCAGAGTTCGTTAACATCCGTGGAAGTGCAGGCCGGCACCAATGGCAGCTTCAGCGCCAGTGTCGGGTTAGTAGAAGGTTCGAACACGATCGTCGTACAGGCAGTTGACAGCTCCGGAAACGCAAGCACCTCAGCGACCGCAACGGTAACGCGCACAGTAACTCCGTGGGCGACCTACGCGATTGTCATAGTGATAATCACGTTGGTATTGGCTGCAATTGCGATATTCCGAAAGAGGTAAGGGGAAAACGCCAAACAATCCCCTTACTTTTTTATTTTTTGTTTTCTTTTAGACGAATTTTCTTCGATAATTTATTTTCTAT
>CAZKGC010000052.1:0-7828 GCA_964552335.1 Hadarchaeota archaeon (SeqCode) | reverse complement strand
GGTTTGGGAGGTGGAACCTAAACTAAAGCGGAGAATTCAGCATGCCATCAGAACCAATAAACCTTAAATATATGAATTAATGTTTATATGAAGCATGATTCATGATTGAAGGAGACGTAAGAATGGTTGACTTAGTGATGGCATTATGGTCAGGATTGGAGATGCTTAGGGAGTACCTCTCAGCACACGTGGTAACATGCTTAGTTCCGTCTTTTTTCATCGCAGGTGCCATCGCAGCGGTGATCTCAAAAGGAACGATACTGAAATACTTTGGCAGTAAAGTAAAGAAATGGATCTCGCACAGTGTGGCTTCTATTTCCGGCGTAATTCTGGCCGTTTGTAGTTGTACTGTGCTCCCCATGTTCGCCGGCATTTACAAGAGAGGTGGCGGCATAGGCCCAGCAACAACTTTTCTGTATTCCGGGCCTGCAATCAACCTCATGGCCATAGTTCTAACGGCAAGCGTGCTCGGCATGGGCCTCGGAATCGCAAGGGCGGTTGGCGCAATATCGATGTCAATAGTAATCGGGTTAATAATGGGTGCTGTTTTCGAAAGGAAAAAGAAAACTGGAGCTTCTGCACCTACGTCAACCGTTGAGACAAACACGGGTGATAGGAATTCAAAGGGAAGGCCTTGGTACGTGAGTTTTGGCTTCTTCGCATCCTTGGTGCTCATATTGCTAGTTGGATCCTCTGGGTCCGTCCCCTTGGCTCTAAGGGCTGTAATCGTTGGCGCATTGATAATTACGACGTTGGCAATCGTGAAGGCCCACTATTCACGGGATGAAGTTGGTGCATGGGGACATGAAACGTGGTGGCTAGCTAAAAAACTTATGCCAATCCTCTTAATCGGCGTGTTCATAACCGGAGTGATAGGGTACTTCATGCCCTACGATGCGGTGAAGAGTGTGTTGGGCGGGAATCTAATTGTCTCTTGCTTCATCGCCTCAATAATCGGGGCACTACTGTATATGCCGACGCTGCTTGAAGTTCCCATAGTCGGCACACTCTTCGGATACAGTCAAGGCATCATTGGGGCAGGCCCCGCGTTGGCCCTGCTTCTTGCCGGACCATCCTTGAGTCTCCCGAACATGCTTGTGGTGTGGAGAACTATTGGCGCAAAAAGGGCTGGCGTTTACATGGCGTTAGTCGTTGCATTTTCGGCCCTGCTTGGAGTCGCTTTTCAAATGCTGGTTGGATAAAAGGAGGTGTTGAAATGAAGAAGGTGGAAATATTGGGCCCCGGATGCCCAAAATGCAAATTCGTGGAAAAAAGAGTGAAGGAAACCATCGAAGAACTCGGAATAGACGCGGAGGTCGAGGAAATCGCAGACATGGGTAAAATAGTAGAACGTGGTGTAATGGCAACGCCTGCGGTGGTAGTAGATGGCAGTGTGAAATCCGAGGGGAGAATCCCAACTAAAGAGGAAATCAAAAAGTGGTTGAGGTAAGCGCGGCGCAAGAAGCAAAAGGAGATGATACAGTGGCTGAAGAAAAAGAAATGACTTGGAAAGCTGGAGAAAACACACATGAGAATGTTATCTACGTCTGCTTTGGAGGTATGTCAAACACAGGAATCACAGCTGCTCTTGCTGGTATGGAAGCCGTTAAAGAACTGGGATTGGAAAAAGCTTGCATCGGCTGTCTGGCTGGCCTTCCAACGAATGTGCCACCGGTGTATGGCAAAACGAAAGCTGCAAGGAAGGTTATAACTGTGGACGGCTGCCCGTTTGAGTGCAGTAAAAAGGTTGTGGAGGCTGCCGGCTTCAAAGTGGCAAAGAGCATCGTGCTTGTAAGAGACATTGGCATGAAAAAGAAAGCGCTTCACGAAGACATCGGCACTGGAAATCTCAAATCGCTGATGGAGTACATCTCGGAGGAAGACGTTGAAAAGGCTAAAGAACTCATCATAAAGGTTATTCGGAGCCCCTGAGCACGCACAATTAACCTTTAATAAATGAATTTATATTCATGTGAGGCGCATTGGTCGAGGAGAAAAATGGAAGGAAAAACAAAGTTAGGGCTGGGCTTCTTCGAAAAGTACCTCTCGCTGTGGGTAATTATCTGCATCGCGCTAGGGGTGGTCATCGGCAAGCTTCTTCCGGCGTTCCCCCAAACCCTGAGCAAATTCGAGTACGCCCACGTTTCCATTCCAGTTGCCATCCTCATCTGGCTCATGATCTACCCTATGATGATGAAGATCGACTTTGGGGCAGTTGTCGAGGCTGGGAAGAAACCCAAGGGGCTCGTGATAACATGGGTGGGGAACTGGCTGATTAAGCCGTTCACTATGTACTTCATCGCGTCGTTCTTCCTCACGATAATTTTTGCCTCATGGATTCCCGCAGCTTTAGCGAGGGACTACCTAGCCGGGGCCATTCTCTTGGGCGCGGCCCCCTGCACTGCAATGGTGTTTGTGTGGAGCTACCTAGCTGATGGCGATCCCAATCACACTCTGGTTCAAGTCGCGACGAACGACCTGATCATCCTCATCGCCTTCGCCCCGATAGTCGGCTTCCTGCTCGGAGTCAGCAACATACCCGTACCCTATGATACTCTGATTCTTTCCGTAGTGCTCTACGTGGTCATCCCCCTGACAGCCGGCTACCTGACGAGGAGGTACCTGATAAAGCGCAAGGGTCTCACATGGCTCGAGAGGGTCTTCTTCCCGTGGCTGCGCAACGTCACGATCATCGGTCTGCTCCTAACGTTGGTTATTCTATTCTCCTTCCAGGGCGACGTGATACTCAGTAACCCTGCGCATATTTTGTTGATCGCCATACCCCTCGCCATTCAGACTTTCCTCATCTTCGGGATTTGCTACGGGTGGGCGAAACTGTGGAAAGTCAGGTATTCCGTGGCGGCTCCGGCGGCCTTGGTCGGGGCAAGCAACTTTTTTGAGTTGGCGGTCGCAGTCGCAATTTCCCTCTTCGGGATATCATCCGGCGCTGCCCTCGCCACCGTGGTCGGGGTGCTGGTCGAAGTGCCTATTATGCTCGTGTTGGTGAATATATGTCTGAGGACGAAAAATATGTTTCCGCAGGGGGATTAAGGATGTTTAAAAGAATTTTGTACCCGACGGACTTCTCAGAGCGTGCTGAAAAACTGGCGGAAGCTCTGGACGAACTTAAAGTTGGGTTAAGAGAAGCCGTGCTTGTTCACGCTGTTGACATCCGTACCGCTGGAGTGAGTACATGCCACAAGCTATAGAAGACCAACTCGCGCTGCTCAAGTGCATAGCGGACGAAACCCGACTTAAAATTTTGTTAAAGCTGAAGAGTGGCGAGCGCTGCGTGTGCGACATCACCAAGGAACTGAAGGCAGAGCAATCGCTGATTTCTCACCATCTCCAAGCGCTTCGAAAATGCGGGTTTGTGAAAAGCGTGCGTGAAGGGAAAAACATCAGGTACAAACTTGCAGACCCATGTATTATTAAATTACTCACAAAAGTCGAAGAAGTCTCCGATAAGCTACCGAAATGTGTAGTAGCCTAACCGGTCTTGGTCTTTCTCTTTTTCTTCACGAGCTTGTCGTACCCGCGCTTTCGCAGCATCTCCTCCACTTCTAGGTCGGAAGGTTGCTGAGGCAGGGGTCGCGGAGTCGTCTGAGCCAGCTTCGCCCCGAAAATGCTGATGATCCTGCTTGCCACGAACACGTACACGAGCACGCAGAAGTAAAGCGATTCTAGCGTGAAAGCTGTGGATGCAACGATAGCAGGCGTGACGACAGCGGCCCCAATTAACAAAGCGAGTGCAAGCGTCCTGACCCTTTGACGTCGGTAGAGCACAATCAATTTGCCGCCCAGCCCTAGCAACAGCGCTTCGAGTCCAAAAGCCAAAGAACCGATGACGAGAATAAGATATAGGGTACCGATGGCGTCCAATTATATCACTGTTCGAGCTATATCAGCAGACGATTTAAAGGTGAAGCGGATGGGCGACCGACGTCGAATGGCTGAAATTCTCAATCGATTGGGCACGGAGTTTGAACTGTGGGGCCGTTACACCGACGACCCTTTTCTGTTGCTCGTGGGCACGGTGCTATCTCAGAACACAAACTGGCGCAACACCCGAACTGCCTACAGCTGCCTCACCGCCAAGTTTCGAACACCCAAGCAACTCGCTAACGCCAACGTGAAGGATATCAAAGAGCTGATCCGCCCAGCTGGTCTGTACAGGGAAAAATCCAAGCGGCTGAGGGAGATTTCTCGTGCGGTTTTGGAGAAGTATGGTGGGGATCTTCGTAAGGTCCTTAGAAAACCGGCAGATGAGGCGCGCAAGGAGCTGCTGTCACTCTCAGGCGTGGGGTACAAGACCGCCGATGTGGTGCTGGCTTTTGGAGCTGGACGGGACGTGCTGCCAGTGGACACTCACGTGTTCAGGATTTCTAAGCGTCTAGGGTTTGCTTCACCAAAAGACGACCATGAGCAGGTCAGGGTGAAGCTCGAGAAAGTCGCACCCGCTGGGAGGAGAAGTCAGGCTCATATGTTATTGATCCAACTCGGCCGACGCTACTGCCGCGCTCGAAATCCCATCCATGAAGAGTGCCCGATCAATGACCTTTGTCCGATAGGAATTCGCTACACGACGCAAAGGCCTAGCTCTCATGCTCTAAAACATAGTACGAATTAAGAATTTCACAGATATTTTTCGCGAGGGCGTGGTAACACATATCGACCCCTGCCTTCTCTGTGGCGATGTTCAATACATAGTCACGGCAGGTGCAAAAATCTCGGACAACTTCGTACTCATCAGTTTTTCCGCATACGAACCACCGTCGCCCTCTTTTCACAACGTGCTGAAGTTTGACGACCTCCAAGGCCCTCTTCCCCCGGCCGCCGTAAACTTCCACGACTGCCCGTTCGAGTTCGGATGTCAGCGCTCCACTTTGTTTCAATTGCCCGAACAATTCACTCCTTTTCCGCTTGAATACGTCCGAAATCATAAAAGCGGCACAAGGAGACCACCCTTTTCAAAGGGTGGAGGAATTGTGCCTCCCCTCCTGCTGGTTTTGAATATACTTCTGAATTGTAGCCGCAGAAACGTTGCCCGCCGTGCCGACATAGTAGCCGGGGCTCCACAAGTGGCCCTTACGCAATTGTTGTTTGAGCTGGGGCAACGCTTTAAACAACTGAATGGCGGAAACTCCTTTCAAAATCTTAATGATTCCAGTCGGGCTTTCGTATGGCGGAGCGGATAAAAACAGGTGGATGTGGTCGGGCCTAATCTCAAGTTCTAACAATTCCCAATTCTTTGTTCGGCACATCGTTTCCAACAACTGCCTCAATGCACCCGCAACTTCTCCCTTCAAAATCGGCTTTTTGTATTTTGGGCACCAAACGAAATGGTAATTGATGTTGTAGACCGTCGAGCTTGTAACTTTTTCCATAAATATTACTAACCCTATAGGTTTAAATATTTTGTGTTCTAATGAATAATTATGGAGCGAACTGTAAAACTTCGGCTCGGCTATGACGGAAGACTTGTCGATACAATCAGGTGCTACAACGAAGCCTGTAACTATATCCTCAAAATGGCGTTTAAAGCGAAGACCTTCAACAAACTCAAAGTCCACCACCTCACCTACAAAAAGGTTAGGAAAAAGTTCCCTCGCCTCCAATCCAGTCTCGTTTGCGCCGCCCGCGACCAAGCCAGCGATATGTTGAAGCGGGAAAGACTGAAAAGGTTGCCGATAAAAAAACCTTGCAGCGGGATACGCTACAACGCCAGAACGTTCACCCCAAAACTTGAAAAGGGGACTGTTTCTCTCTCTACTGTCGATGGGCGGGTTAAATTCCCTGTTAACATCCCAGTTTACTTCAAACGTTACGTTGGATGGCATATAAGTGGTGCTACCCTGAGCTACAAGAATGCCCAGATATTTTTGCACCTCAACGCCAAAAACGAATCCCCCCATACCGTTGAACCGAACAACATTCTCGGCATTGACAGGGGGGTTACCAATCCCGTAGTCACCAGTAACGGTCAGTTCTTCAACAGCCGTAGGATAAGGAGAGTGAAAGGGAAATATCAGTGGTTGAAAAGCCGTCTCCAATCGAAAGGCACCCGTTCCGCAAAGAGGCATTTGAAGCGACTCAGCGGAAGGGAAAACAGGTTTGTCCGAGACACCAACCACTGCCTTAGCAAACGGATTGTTGAATCTGATGCGGACACCTTCGCTCTGGAAGACTTGAAAATAAAGCGAACAAAGACAAACGGAAGGAGATTCAACAGACTGCTCGGTAGCTGGAGTTTCGGCCAATTCCAGAGATTTCTCGCCTACAAAGCGGAAGCCCTTGGAAAGAACATCGTCTTCGTAAACCCGAAACACACCAGCCAGAAATGTAGCGTCTGCGGACATGTCGAAAGAGGGAACAGACACGGAAGCGTATTCAAGTGCAAGAAGTGTGTGTTCAGCCTCAACGCTGACCTCAATGCCGCAAGAAACATCGCCCAGCTCGGCAAAGCCTTGCTGGACAGGCGGCCCGTCAACCCGCCAATCGTAGCGTGCGTTAAGCATAGTTACAAGCCTCCCAATTTATTGGGAGGTAGTTGACCGACAACCCACTCTAATTAGGTATGCGCGGATAATTAGGGTGATGTTGAGTGAAACTCTAACGCTGCTGCGGGAGCATGGGATAAGGCTCAGCAAGCGAGCAGGACAGCAGCAGGTCGTGGACGCGAGCATTTTGGAGCGAATGGTTGAGCATGCTGAACTCTCACGCGACGATGTGGTGCTCGAGATTGGCGCGGGAGTTGGAAACCTGACGCTGTTACTCGCCCGACGTGCCGGGAAGGTGATCGCGGTGGAACGTGATAAGAGACTCATAAATGTCCTGAAAAAGCGGCTGGAGGGCATCTCAAACGTTGAACTGTTATGCGGTGATGCTCTACATATCCAACTACCTGAGTTCAAAAAAGTCGTCGCCAACCTGCCGTATAGCATCTCCTCCGACATCACGTTCAAGTTGCTCGAGCACAAATTCGAACTGGCCGTGCTGATGTATCAACGCGAGTTCGCTGAACGGCTCGCGGCGGAGCCGGGATCCGACGATTACAGCCGCTTGACGGTGAACGTTCATTATAGGGCGTTCGTTGAGCTACTGGATGAAGTGCCGCCAGACGCATTTTTTCCCCAACCAAAAGTCACATCGGCTATTGTAAAGCTAAGACCGCGCGAGCCGCCGTTCGAGGTAAAGGACGAGCAAATATTTTTCAATGTCGTTCGGGCACTGTTCCAGCATCGCCGTCAGCGGGTGCGGAACGCGCTATACCGCTCGTTTGAAGAGGTTTTTCCCAAAAAGCGTTTGTCGAAGGTTGAGCGCAGGAAACTCATTGAAGAGAAACTTCCAAAGGAGCTAGCGGAAACTCGTGTAATGGATTTGCCACAGGAAAAATTTGGAGTGATAGCTAACTTGCTTACCTTTCCATGAACTCGTCAGGCTTTGGCGGTTCCAGCTTCAGCCCCTTCCGCTTGCGAGTGTCCTGTATGACCTGTTCCTGGAGCTCCCGCGGCAGCTGCTCAAACTTCTCAAACTCCGTCGCCCAGATCGCCCGCCCCTCTGTCTCAGAACGTAGCTCCGCCGCCAGCCCGAAGGAGTTGGCTACTGGGAGCGAGGCCTTTATAATCGATATGTCCTCCTCCGCTTCCATGCTTAGGATTCGACCCCGGCGCCCCTGAACGACCTTGATCGCACCACCCATGAACTCCTGAGGGACGCGCACCTCGAGCTTGAGCAGGGGTTCGAGCACAGTTGGGTTGGCGAGGAGGATGCCAGCCTGAATCGGACGCCTGACGGCCGGAACGATCTGCGCTGGACCCCGGTGAAC
>CAZKGC010000051.1:0-7854 GCA_964552335.1 Hadarchaeota archaeon (SeqCode) | reverse complement strand
CCCATAGACGGGGGAAGGCTGTTCACAGACGGGCGGCCGATCTTCGGAGCGGGAAAAACCATACGCGGCTTTGTGGCCGGGCTGATGGCCGGTTCAATTGTGGGCGTGCTGCAGGGATTTGTTGTTGGACAGCCCTTCACTTACACCATGCTCGGACTCCTGCTTGCTCTCGGGGCCTTGGTAGGCGATCTCTTGGGAAGTTTCGTCAAACGACGCTTGAATATCCCCCGCGGAGGAGCGGCCCCTGTGTTAGACCAGCTCAGTTTTGTAGTCTTTGCCCTACTCTTCGCGAGTCCTGTGATGCTGCCGGGGTGGGAGGTAATCTTAATCATTTTCATTATTACCCCGCCCATCCATCTTGCCACAAACTTTGTCGGTTACAAGCTGGGGTTTAAGAGCAGACCCTACTAGCTGGGTGAAATTTTGAGCAGGAAATATGACGTTTTCGGGATCGGAACCGCGCTCGTAGATTATTTCACCCGGTCCACTGATGACTTCTTGGAGAAAAATGACTTGATAAAAGGCGCCACAAACTTCGTTTCTCGCGAAAAACTCGACGAATTGCATGCTGAACTTTCCGACTCGATCTTCGTATGCTTTCCTGGTGACAACGCGCGCAACGTATGTGAAGGTGTTTCTTTTCTCGGAGGGAAATCAGCCTACGCAAGCCGCATAGCGGAGGATAAGGAGGGTGAAATTTTCGAAAATAGTTTACGAGATCAAAACATCGACTCTTTTTTAGAAAAAAAGCCTGGTAATACCGGAAAAATAATCGCCTTCATCACGCCCGACTTCCAGCGCACATTTGCGGCGGATCTCGGGAACAGCGTTGAGTACGATGCACTGCCCACCAAAGGGATAAAAAACTCAAATTTTCTGTACCTAACGTCGATAACCCTTCTAAAAAAAGGTGGAATCTCCAAAAGAGCGCGCGATGCTATGGAGTTCGCAAAAGAGAACGGTGCACGCATATCGATTTCTCTCGAGAACCCGCCAATGGTAAAGGCAAACAGGGGCGATCTACCCGATATCATTTCCCGATCAGACGTACTATTCGTAAACGAGGAAGAACTGAAAGCCCTTGTCGGTTCTAAGGATGAAAAAGCAGCGCGGATGCTCGCTGAAAATATCCCCGTGGTTTGTCTAAAGAAAGGCAAAAATGGTTCAGTCATTTTTTCGCGCGGTGAGCGGTTCGTGATTCCAGCTCACCCCACAAAAGTCGTAGATACAACGGGGGCAGGCGACTTCTACGCGGCTGGAGTTTTATTCAGCTTGAGCCGCGGACAATCGGTTGAAGAAGCCGGGCACCAAGGCGCGAAACTGGCGGCCAAAGTCATTGAAAAATTTGGCGCAACTCTATACAAATGAAATTAATATCGCTTTCAAAATTTCGGGCACAACTTTTAATCGCTGGATGTTCTAAAATTAAACGGTTGGAACATGGGCAAGGTCGCTGGCGTTTGCGTCATATGCGGACAGACCGGCGTCGATGTCTACAGGTGCGGCGTGTGCGGGGCTACAGTTTGTTCTCGCTGCTTCGTGCACGACATTAACGTCTGTAAGAGGTGTCTACGGAAAGGACTCTGGGTAAGCGACCGAGGGCCCGAGTGATCATATTAAATGTCTCACGGAGATGCCTTTGCTGACAAGGGAAACACTTGAAGAGCTTGATGAGTTGCTCGCTGAATTGAGAAAACGTGCCTTAGACGGAGCCCCGATCATAGTGGAGGGAATCGATGATGTTGAGGCGCTGAAGAACCTTGGGGTAGAGGGAAAATTTCACAAGATATCGGGCGGGAAATCCCTATTGAACTTCATTGAAGGATTTTCCGGTTCAAAAGAGGCTATCATCCTGACCGATTTTGACCGTACTGGCGACAGGCTCGCGAAATTCTCCGCCAAGCATCTTAAACGGCTGGGCGTTGAACCGGTTGTCGAAATAAGGAAGAAGCTAAAATCGCTGGTTCACAAGGATATCAAGGATATCGAGGGTCTTGTAAAATTTCTGCAAAATCAGCGCGCTATGCTGCGGGGCTAGTTTTTGGCGCTTTGTGCCTGAGATAAAAACTTCCGGACCAAAAACGGTTTTATCCCCATATGCAGGAGTTTTTGCTCAATTTCCTTCTTGGTCTTTCCCTGCTTCTTCGACTTAGAGTAAACCTTTCTCATCGTCTCGAAAATTTCATGCGGAAAGCAGACCCACGCATCCGTCGTTCGCGCGTTGAAATCAGGGGGCACAATCGACCAAGGCTTGCAATACAGAGTGCAAATCTTGACATCGGCCGCGCCCCGTCCGAACAGGTGCTCCTTAACAAGCTTGAGGGTGTTACCGGTGTCGGAGATGTCGTCCACGAGGAGGACGCGCTTTCTTTTGACATCGACTATTATCGGCTGGGTTATCTTGGGGTTGGAGCGGGTCTTGTAAATATCGACGTAGTACTCTACCTTGACGGTGGCGATGTTCAAGTTTCCCAAGAGATCGGATAGAATCCTTCCGGGTATCCACCCTCCACGGGAAACTGCCACAATCAAGTCTGGTCTGTATTCGCTGTTTTTCACCTGGTCTGAGACTTGGATGCACAAGTCGTAGATTTGGTCCCAGCTAGGAGCCTCATACTTATCAGGTCTTTTAGTTGATTTCATGGTCGTACGGTTTTTACTGGGTTTCCTAATCCTTTAAATTTTTGAAGAACCGCTTTTTCCAGCAGGCACTGATTTATCCCCAAAATAGTACTAGTTTTGGGATTTGAATGATGGAATGGCTGTCCTTTCTCATTTCCTTGGTGCCTTTCCTCGAGTTACGTTTTTCTATTCCATTGGCCCTTTGGTACAACCCTAGTCTTTCCCCCACTACAGTATTTGCGATATGTGTGGCCTTGAACATCCTAGCTATCCCGGTAGCCTATTTGTTGCTGGATTTCATCCTTCCGCCAATCCGTAGGAGGGTAGAACTGGTCGAAAGGATGTTCAGGTGGTCCGTGAGACGGGCGAAAAAACATCAAAATCTGAGCTTGGTGGGTCTCGCATTGTTCGTCGGTGTCCCTCTGCCCCTCACCGGCGCCTACACTGGCTCGCTGATTGCCTATATCGTGGGACTGGACAGAAAACGTGCGGCTCTGGCAATCTCAGCAGGTGTCGTCATAGCGGGCATTCTAATTTGGGTGTTGGCAGTCCTTGGAATAATTTTTATTCGTGGAGTATCACCACCCCAAACTTAATATACGCACAGGACTAGACCGCTGAAGGCGAAAAAATGAAAAATAGAAATCTTCTAGTCTTTTCGATATTTCTCTTAACAGGTTGGGGGGCCGCGGCTGGGATGGCGAGAGGGGCCTTGCTAAAGCCTATTCAAGATACTTTTTTGGTTTCGAAAAGCGTTCTGGGTTTAACCGCGCCCGTTATCATGCTTGGGTTCATGGTCTCCGTGCTAACAATTGGGATGATAATGGGACGAATCAATATCAGAAAGTTCTTGTTGATAGGAGCAGGACTGAGTTTTATTTCCCTAATACTTTTAGGTTCTTCCCCGTTTTTCTTCCTACTTCTGGGCTTTTTCTGTGTTTCAGGGATCTCAGGCGGATTAACCACGGCGTTGGGCCCACCAATTCTTAGCCATATGTATAGCAAGAGACGAGGGTGGATATTCAACCGCTACGAAATGGTCTGGGCGACAGGCGCTGCATCTGGGCCGTTGATCGTTAACTTGATATTAGTGATATTTGGAAGCTGGAGACTAGCGTATTTCTTTCTAAGCCTCGGGTTTATTTTCATTTTTCTATTGCTTTGGAAGATTAGGCTTACACCCAGCATAAAGCGTGAAAAAATCCTTTCTTTAAAAGACCTGAAGAGTTTGGGAAAGCACCCCGCGGTGTTTGGGATGGCTTTGGGTACAGTGGTCAGTGGAGGTATCGAAGGTAGTTTATTCACTTGGTTGGCGTACTACATGACCACGACCCAATCCTTTCCAGAAGGCATTGCAAACTTGATCTTTTCGGGCTATATGATGGCTTATATCCCAGGTAGATTGATTTATGGCCGTCTATCGGAAAAGAGGGGTTACACTAATTTGATTTTCTTCAATTCGGTGATCATAGTCTTCCTCCTCTTTCTGGCGTTTGTCGTAACTTCGGGAGCCGCAATGATTGCGTGTATATTGGCCATAGGGTTCTTAATTTCGGGAAACTTTCCAACCCTTTTAGCCATCGGGACGAATGCCCGCCCGGAGCACAGCGGGCCAATCAACGGAATCGCCAGAAGCTCTGCTGCTTTGGGGATTGCCTTGTTTTCGGCTTTGATCGGAGTAATCGCGGATTTGAGTAGTCTACAGAGCGCGATGCAATTATTAATCTTTCTAATGATTGCCATGTGTGTGATTATCTTCGCAATTAATAGAAAAATCCAAAATTGAGTCTGGAAAATTGTAAGTTTCTAAGAAACATACTAGGCGACCGAAAAAACGAAAGCAACACCCCAATCCCACCAACTGAAACCACAGCCTTTTTAGGCCGGGATACACAACTAAAATTGATCATCAAATCAGGCCAGAATCACCATCAGGCTCATTCTGGCTTCTATAGGGCGTGTTGCCCTTGGAAGGAAAAAGTCTGCAAGAACTAGTTGCCGAAAGGCTCGGCAAAAAGGAGGTATTACCTATGCGTGAAGATATTGGTACGACTAAGTATCTTATTCACGCCAAAATAGAAGCAAACGGCGTGGTGGAGCGCCCAGATGTCGTGGGCGCAATTTTTGGACAAACGGAAGGGCTTCTCGGGGATGAGCTAGACCTACGCGAATTGCTGAAGACAGGACGAATCGGACGAATCAATGTAAACATCAGCTCGGCCCAAGGAAAATCCTCTGGCGCTATAACTATCCCCTCTAGCCTCGACCGGATTGAAACGTCGATTATAGGCGCCGCGCTTGAGACCATAGAACGCGTTGGACCCTGCGAGGCCACGATAAAGGTCGAGCGGATCGAAGATGTGCGTGAAGCGAAGAGAAAATTCGTCGTCGACAGGGCCAAAGAGATATTGGAGAGATTTGGAGAAACCGCGCTCGAAACACAAGAGATAACAGAAAAAGTGAAGGAGTCCATGCGCCCGAAGGAAATCGGCGAGTACGAGGGACTACCGGCGGGACCTGGGGTACGCGACTCCGATGCCATCGTGATTGTGGAAGGCCGTGCGGACGTGCTGAACCTGCTCCGGGCTGGCATCCGGAACGTCATCGCCATAGAGGGAACCAGCGTTCCCCCGGTTGTGGCTGAGCTCTCTAAGAGCAAGACTGTGACCGCGTTCCTAGACGGCGACCGTGGCGGGGACCTGATCCTCAAAGAGCTGCTGCAGGTGGGAGATATAGACTTCGTGGCTCGTCCTCCGCTAGGCCGCAGCGTGGAGGATCTCACGCGAAAGGAGATAATCAAAGCGCTGAGGGAGAAAGTGCCCGTCGAACAGGCAATCGCAGAGGCCCGGGGAAAGGCGGCTCCAACCGACGAGAAAACCCTAGAGCTTGAGAAATTAGAGAACAGCATTACAAGACTTCGCGGGACGCTGAAGGCTCTGCTCCTTGACGAACGGCTTGAACCTATCGAGGAAACGCAGGTCAGTAACCTCAGGGACTTGCTCTCAAAAACAATAGGTGTAAAGGCTGTGGTCTTCGATGGCGTGGTGACTCAAGAACTCGCAGACCTCGCGGCCGAAATGGGCGTGCGCTTCGTCGTGGGAATGCGTTCGCGGGTCGAGATGACTCCGAAAAATTTGCAAATCTTAAATCCGGATGAACTACGACGGTTGAAGCACCAACGGTAACTATTCAAACGAGCGCTCCATCGCCACCGCCGTCTCGCCATCTTCGTAATAGTACGGGATTTCCTCCATCTCCCTAAAACCCAACTTGAGATAGAACTGATGCGCCTCGAGGTTGCTCTTCCGAACTTCAAGTCGTACAAGTTTAGCCCCTTTTTCCCGGAGGCGGTCCATTATCTGCTCCATAAGCGCCGAGCCTATCTGCTGTCTGCGGTATGGTGGATCGATGCCGATGGCTAAAATGTGGCCTGTTGCCCCCCAACGGATTACCCCTATCACGTAGCCCACGACCTTGCCGTCGGCCACCGCCACGAGAAAACCATATGGATGCATTGCGTGTAGGCGATTGAGCAGGGCGAGCGGGTATGGATCCTTGAAGCATTTGTACTCTATGTCCAGGATCGTCTGCAGGTCCTTTTGCGTCACACCCCTTATGTGCACGAGATGCTGAGCCACCATGAAAAACCCTCAATTATGTTTTAATCGGGCTAGAATAAAATCATTTGTAGATGAAATGGTCACGCCCAAGAAAAAAGGACAGAACTTCGAATATAAGACCGCGTATCTCTTCGAACGCTTCGGCTTCGCCTGGGACCGCTCGGGGAGCTCCCTCGGCGTCGACCTGAAAATCTCGAAGGATGGGCGTCTCCGTTACCTAGTGAGCTGTAAGAAGACCTCAACGCTCGGACCCATCTACCTGCAAAAATACGAAGTAGAACGGCTCAAGGCTTCAGCGGATGAGACCGGAGCCCAAGGGATGATATGTTTCGGATTCCGCCGCATGCCCGTACTTGCCCTTCCTGTCGACAAAATTGCTGACCTAAAAAGCACAAAACTACACTACAAATTATATCCCGCCGATGGTAAACCGCTGAAAGAGATTCTTGGTGGAATCTAATGGAACATGATGACATTACAGACAAATCATTTGGAGAGGGCACCTGAAGATGCGCGTAGTCCATAAGGATCTAAAACACGGAAGAATCAAGCTCGCTGTAGAAACCCTTGACGACCTCTGGCACCTCCAGCATCTAATTGAACTAAACGATATCGTGACCGCCCAAACTTGGCGCCGGGAGCGGGAAACTGAGGACAAACTTAGACCTGAGCGACCTGAGAAACGGCGCGTGACACTTTCGATAAAAGTTGAAAGCGTGGAGTTTCACCCACACACGAACCGCCTCCGTCTGCTGGGGGTCATCGTCGAAGGGCCGGATACTGGCAGGCACCATTCTTTCAGCTTAGAACTTGGGTCAACGCTCGCCATCGTAAAGGAGTGGAAACAAGATCACTTCGACCGCATCCGAGAGGCCGTGCGCGCAAGCCGAAGGCCACGCGTCCTCCTCCTAGCCCTCGACGACTCCTCGGCTGAACTCGCACTCGTCCGTCAGTATGGATTGGACGAACTTGGAACTATATCACACCCTAGAGCCGGAAAGCGCTACGCGGTCGAGCGGGAAGCAGGCGAAAAAAAGTTCTTCCACAGGCTGGCCGAGGCGATGAACGACATCATCTCGCGTGAAGGCGTTCGAACTGTAATTGTAGCGGGCCCGGGCTTCACAAAGGACGCATTCGTCGGGTTTTTAAGCGAGAAGTTTCCCGATCTCTCCCCAAATGTCAGGCTCGACGATGTCAGCTCCGGAGGAAGGGCAGGACTTTACGAGATCGTACGACGCGGACTGGTCGAGCGAGTTTCCCGGGAGGACCGCGTTTCGTGTGAGACATTATTGGTTGAACAACTCATGACGGAAATCGCGCGGGGAGGGCTCGCGGCCTATGGAAAGGCAGAGACCGAGCAGGCTTTATCGGTTGGCGCAATCGACAAGCTCTTGGTTGCGGATGAATTGCTGAGACGAGATCGCGCCAGCATCGATAAGATTCTTGAACAAACGAGAAAAACTCGCGGTGGGGTAGTCGTCATCAGCACAGAGCATGATGCTGGAAAGCAACTTCTTTCTCTCGGCGGCGTAGCCGCGCTCCTGAGGTTCAAAATCAAATAAGTTAACATCTATGTGAATTCTCCGGTGGCTCCACCTTCCGCTTCTCTTTT
>CAZKGC010000050.1:0-8214 GCA_964552335.1 Hadarchaeota archaeon (SeqCode) | reverse complement strand
GGGGCTGTGCTACGAACAGCGCTAGCATTGGGCGCGGTTAGCCGAAGTCCCGTCCATATCTACAACATACGCGCAAAGCGGGAGAAACCCGGCCTACAGCCGCAGCACCTCAGAGGAGTCGAAGCCCTTGCCAAGCTAACGAACGCCAGAATCGAGGGGGCAGATCTCAACTCAACTGAGCTAACTTTCGAGCCCATGACCATAGAGGGGGGTAAGTACAACATCGACATAGGCACCGCGGGTAGCACCACCCTCATACTACAAATTTTGATGCCTGCAGCGGCCTTTGCGTCTAAACCCGTTGAGGTTGAAATACGCGGGGGCAGCGACAATCCAATGGCGCCCCCCATCGATTTCATGAAAAACGTCACGTTACCTACCCTACAAAAAATGGGCTACAGAGGCGAGGTCGGATGCGTTCGGAGAGGTCACTATCCAAGAGGTGGGGGAATCGTGCAAGCCCGCATCGAGCCTATAGAAAAACTGCAGGCGCTCATGCTTACTGAACCAGGAAAGGTGATCAACATCTCCGGCCTAGCTCACTGCGTCCGTCTGCCCCCTCACATCGCAACCCGGATAGCCCACGCCGCAAGCAGGACGCTGGTCAGAGCAGGTTACTCCAGAGTTCAAATCAAGACCGAATCCTACTCTTCAGCCCAAGATCCGCACCTCGGGCCCGGAGCAGGAATAACGCTTTGGGCTGGAACCAACAGCGGCGCGATTTTGGGGTCGAGTTCTTTGGGAAGGCCTGGAAAGCCAGCTGAAAAGGTCGGACGCGAAGCAGCCGGGAGCCTAATAGAGCAACTGAAAACTGGTTGCGCGGTCGATCTCAATCTCACAGATCAACTCGTTCCATACCTCGCGATGGCCGAAGGTACCTCTGAAATAACTAGCGCAGAACTCACCTTGCACACCCTTACCAACATAGCGCTGGTTGAGCAGATTCTGGGTGTAAAATTCGAGGTTCGGGGTCAGCAGGGCCAGCCAGGGCGAATACGTGTGGAAGGGTTAGGACTCCATCCTGGGCGCTCCGTCATGATATGACGCGTAGCAACATCAGCGCGAAGAATATCATAAATACCAAAAGCGAGAGGTGAGCTGGCCGCCATTTTCTTTTGACATGAGGAGGATATCTCACCTTTTTGGGAAGGACGAGTATCCACAGCTCAAGAATCATTGCCCCGAGGGCCAGTACAAAAAGCGCGAAACCTATTTGGGAAGACATGGCGGGGGGAGAATAAGGTAGAAACAAAAGTAAAATAAATATTCCTATAACGATGCCAATTATCCTTTTTTTCGATGCCAATCTTGTCTCATTCCAGACAAACTTCAAATCTCCACGCATGCGGTTGAAACCACGCGCCGCGATCAATGCATAGAAGAGCCCAACCGCCACCAAAAAGACCGCCGCAACTACTGGCGCCGACAAGAAAATTGACCCTATCGATGGAGAGACATATGCCTCTATCGGCGCGGCGAGGAATATGAGAAAAGACCCGATTGAGAAAAGTATGGCGAAATCAAACAGCAACATTTTAATCGTGCGCCTGTGTTTGATGATCTCTCGCTTTGTCAACTTCCACGACCAATTTTTTCCCTTTTTGCCCGTAATCGCTGCAAGGCCCCCCAACCCTCTCCAGAAATTCCAAGCCACGCGGAGAGAAACTGCCGCGATGATGTATATTCCCGTGAGCTCAAGCAAACCGTGAATGAAAATCATGGCCGGAAATGCCAACACGCTTTCTGGCCCATAGCGATAGTAGTTGTAGGTGATAGACATCCCAATCATGTAGTTAGTTGCCACCGCGGTGTTGAAACCAAAGTATGTGGGGGTCTCGAGCGCACAGGCCCCTGCTACCATTAGGTTGTTGGACCAATAGTACTGGGTTCTTGCCCACTCATCCATTATTACAATATTCCCGAGTGCGTTCTCGTACTCTTGAACCTCAGGCTCTTGGACGAAACTGGAGGGGGATAATACCAGCATATAATACACGGTGCTAAGGATCATCACCGTGAAGGACACTATCACAACAATACTGATCGCTGATGAACTCCGCCCGAATGCACCCAAAACTGTTTTTCCAAGGCTCACCGGCACCGACCTACTTCGAGGTAGCGCGACACCCGTATATCTCATCCGGCCTGAACTTCCGCTTCAGCACGGTGACAAGCCTGCCCTGTTTGACCTCACGGTAGAAACAGGAGCGGTAGCCCTCGTGGCACGCGGCACCCACCTGCTCGACATCAAACAGCAGAACATCACCGTCGCAGTCCACAAGCACTTTTCGCACCTTCTGGTAATGTCCGGACTGCTCGCCTTTCAACCAGAGCTTTCCACGCGATCGGCTCCAGTAGTACATGAGGCCGGTGGTCAGAGTTCTAAGAACTGCCTGCCTGTTCTGCATCGCTACCATCAGTACATCTTTGGTTTCGAGATCGCGTGCAACGGCTGTAACGAGACCGTCTCTGAACTTCAGCGCCTTAGCGACCTCCCGAGCTTGAGCCATAGTCAGTTTCAACCGGTCACCTTCTCCTCCGCCGTAGCTCCTCCATAACTTCTTCCAGCTTAACTCCTTTCGCCGCGAGCAACACCATTGTGTGGAAGATCAGGTCGGCTGCCTCGCGCACTATCGCCTGTCTCTCGCTACCCTGCGCGGCCTCGACCAGCTCACGCGCTTCCTCATCTATCTTCTCGGATACCTTACCACTGGTGAGTAGGCCTGAAACATAGGAGCCCTCTTTCGGTCTGTCACGACGGTCCTCGATCACGGCGAACACTTCACCAAGTATTTCCGTTCCCATTTTCACGCCTTCCTGGATCTTTCCTTGATGCTTCTGGCGTGCCCGGGCAGCCCCTCTACCTCAGCTAACCGCTCTACTATCCCGGCCACGCGCTTCAGTCCTTGTTTGGAGAGTTCCTGTACAGTAGGAAGTTTGACGAAATCGAGCACCGAAAGGCCGGAACGCCTGCTCGCTGTGCCACCTGTTGGCAGGATGTGGTTTGGCCCTACCGCGAGGTCCCCTGCAGCCACGGGTGAGTAGGCGCCAACAAAGATACTTCCAGCGTTTTTAACCCGCTTAAGCATCCTCCGCGCCTGTTTCACCATCAGCTCGAGGTGCTCGGGGGCATAAGCATTGGCGAACTCGATCGCCTCGTTCAAGTCCCGCACCACGACTATCCGACCATAATTCTCCAGCGCCTTGCGCATAACCCCTCTGCGTGGATTCTCTCTGACCATCTCTTCCACGAGTTCCTGAACCTTAGACGCTAGCTCCTCCGAGGTTGTCACCAGTACAGCCGCCGCATATGCGTCGTGCTCGGCTTGGGAAAGGAGGTCTGCTGCGATGAACCTCGGTTCTGCTGATTCGTCCGCGATGATGAGAACCTCGCTAGGACCTGCAACGAACTCTATGTCGACCTTTGGTGCAACGATCTGCTTTGCTGCGGCAACGTAAACGTTCCCTGGGCCCACAATTTTGTCCACTTTCGGCACTGATCCTGTCCCGTACGCCATTGCCGCTATCGCCTGGGCCCCGCCTACCTTGAACACGGCGTCTACACCCGCCACTTTGGCTGCCACGAGCACGGCGTCATCCACCTTTCCGTCCTTGCTCGGCGGCGTACAAACGATGATACTTCCAACGCCTGCTACCCTCGCCGGGATCGCCGCCATCAGCAGGCTCGACGGATATCTCGCGAGCCCTCCCGGAACGTAAACACCCACGCGCTCAAGCGGCCGCACGAGCTGTCCGGCCTTGATACCCGGGGCGAGCTGTGCCACCCATTCCCGCGGCAACTGCTTGAGGTGAAACTTCTTTATCGCCTCGGCCACTATTTTAATCGCTTTCATCGTTGCCGCGTCGAGTTTCCCGAACGCCAATAGGAACTCTCTCTCACTCACCCTGAACTCATTAACGCTGAGCTTCACTCCATCGAAACGCTCTGTGTACATCAACAGGGCTTTGTCACCGCCTTTTCGAACATCTGAGATTATCTCCGCCACCTTCGGAATGACGGAATCCACATCCAGCTCTGAACGCTTTAGAAGGGCCTCACGCTCTTTCTGGGAACACTCGCTCAACTTCACTACTTTGAGGAGCTTCAACTCCGCACCTCCACCCCTCGTTCGCGAAGGTACTCTTTCACCTGTTTTACCGTGTAGGTGCCAAAGTGGAAAATACTTGCAGCTAGAGCGGCGCTAGCTCGACCAGCCGTCAACGCATCGTAAATGTGCTCGAGTTTGCCAGCGCCACCTGAGGCGATTATCGGGATTTTCACAGCCTCGGCTATTGCACGAGTGCCATCAATGTCATACCCATCCTGCGTACCGTCGGTGCGCACACCTGTATAGAGAATTTCGCTCGCACCAAGCGCCTCAACTCGCTTAGCCCACTCAACCATGCCCAAGCCCGTTGGTTTCATTCCGCCGCTCACATAGACCTCCCACTTACCTTTCCCGACGAGCTTACCATCGATTGCGCACACCACGCTTCTGCTCCCGAATTCGCGAGATAATTCGCGCAGGAGTTCTGGTCTTTTGACCGCAGCTGTGTTTACAGAGACCTTACTAGCTCCGGCATCTAAAACTGCTCTACCATCCTCGACGCTCCGTATGCCTCCTCCGACGGCTAGCGGGATCGAAATCACACTTGATACTCTTCGGACAACCTCAAGCAACGTCGGCATGTTCTCAGGGGTTGCCGCGATATCGAGGAGCACCAGCTCATCTGCCCCATCCTTCTCGTAACGCTTGGCAAACTCAGCTGGATCGCCGACTTCTTTTATGTCCCTAAAGCACACACCCTTGACAAGTTGCCCATACTTTGTGTCGAGGCAAGGGATTATCCTCTTGTACACTAGATGACCCCCTTCGTGCTCGGCACCCCTCGCCTCCGTGGCGCTCTGCGCACCGCTCGGGCCAACGCCACCCCTAGCGCCTTGAAGATCGCCTCCGCCTTGTGGTGGTCGTTCTTGCCGCGGATGACCTTCACGTGCAGATTGAACTTCCCGTTCATCGCCAGCGTCTGCAACAGGTGGACAACCAAGTCGCTGCTGAGGTCGTCCAGCTTTTTCTTCGCGAACTTGGCCTCTATGTCTGGGAAAGCTCTTCCGCTCAGGTCAACCGCTGCCATCACCAACGCGTCGTCCATGGGAACTATCGCGTCGCCCATGCGCTCGATCCCGACCTTCCTGCCCAAGGCCCGCTCGATTGCCTCGCCTAAGGCTATCATGGCATCCTCGGCTATGTGGTGCTCGAAGTCGCCACAAGCTTTTACCTCAAGGTCTAAAGAGCCGTGCTTGGCGAAGCTTGCGAGGAGGTGGTCGAAGAACTTGATTGTTGTGTCAACTCTTGCCTTTCCGCTTCCGTCTAGGTTGATTCTTACACTAACCTCAGTTTCCTTTGTTTTTCGCTCAATCTTTCCAATTCTCATCTCCTGCCACCTCCATTGCCTCTTTTAAAGTGAACTTACGCTCGTATAACGCCATCCCGACGACCAGCCCGGCCGCTCCTGTCTCTCGCGCGACACGCACATCGTCCAGCGTTCCCACCCCACCGGAAGCGAACACCGGTATCTTGACAGCGCTCACGAGTTCTCGGGTTTCACGCGCAGCTATGCCACTCATCCTTCCTTCGACATCCACGCTTGTGTACAACAGCGAGCCCACACCCGTCTGTTCAAACTCTTTCGCCAGCTGAAGCGCCGTTTTTTCGGTCTGAGCACGCCAGCCCTCGATGGTTACCCTTCCCGACCGAGAGTCAAGCGCGACCATGATCCGCTCGCCGCCTGCCAGTTCCACCAGTTGTCTGACGAGTTCTGGGTTCTTGACCGCCGCGGTGCCCAAAATTACTCTTTCCGCACCTATCCCCAAGAGTTCGTTCGCCCGCTCAAATGTCCTGACGCCTCCTCCCACTTCCACGCCGACCCTGATGTTGGCAAGAACTTCGGCCACGCTCTCTAAGTTGTCGCCAGTGTCCATCGCCGCATCCAAGTCGATCACATGCAGGTAGCTTGCGCCCTCGGCAACCCACCGCTGCGCCTGTTCAACCGGGTCGCCGTATACTCGCTCGGTCTCCGGTCTGCCGCCGACTAGCTGCACGCACCGCCCCTTCAGGATATCTACGCTCGGTATCACGAGCAACTTTTACACCTCCGCAAATTTTCAGGGCAGCACTCGCTCAATCGGGATCACAAGGATGTCTCTAGCTCCCGCTAGCTTGGCACGTTTCACGACATTGTAAACTTCAGCTTCATCGACAACCGCTTGAATCGCCAGCATCGGTTCTGCGGCTTCGACACGAGAGACGGTTGGCCCTGCCATTCCTGGCATCACCTGTTTTATTTTCTCAAGCTTGTCTTCGGGCACGTTCATCAATACCAACTTCTTCCCCCTCGCCTTGACCACGCTGCTCATGGCCGTGACAATATCGTCGATCTTGGCTTTATTCTCACGCAAACTTTTTCGGTTGGCTATCAATCTTGCTGAGCTCTCCAAGACCGTATCAATGATATTCAGCCCGTGTTCGCGCAGAGTTGTGCCGGTACTTGTTATATCGACGATCAAATCCGCCAACCCAATCAATGGCGATATCTCAGCGGCCCCCGTGATGTCGACTAGTTCAACTTTGATTTTCTTTTCTGCAAAATACTGTTTGACGATTGTTGGAAATTCGGTCGCTACCTTTGTGCCTGGTTTTATTTCGCGTACCGTTCTGATGCCAGATTTCTCACTCGCTGCCACCACCATCCGAGTGAAACCATAAGATAGATCCAGCAGTTCGACGACATCACCGCCGCTCTCTCGCACCAAGTCGTAGCCGGTGATGCCCAAGTCAGTCGATCCTCCAGCGACGAAATCTGGTATATCTTCAGCCCGCACGAATACAAGTTCGATTTCGGGGTCATTCGTCTTAGCGAAGAGCTGGCGTCCGTTTCTGCTGATTACTCCAATCCCAGCATCTTGGAGCAGCTTGATGGTCGTTTCCTCTAGGTGTCCCTTTGGCACGGCAATTTTCACAACCATTTTTTACCTCCTTTAAATTTTTTTATCGCGTTTACAAGCTTTTCGTTTTGTTCGTGTTTACCAACGCTGATTCGGACCCAACGCGGCCCTGCACCCTTGAAGTTTGTTAACTCACGGATTAAGACCCCTTCGCGTGCCAGATAGTCGCATAGTTTTGTCGCATTTGTGCCGAGAGGCGTGACATCCACCATTAAGAAGTTCGCGTTCGAGGGTAACACGCGCAGGCCCAGCTTTGAAAGTTCTCGGCGCAGGTACGTGCGGTTTTTCCGTATTGCGCTTACAACCCCGTACATGTAGGCCTTGTCACTCAGAGCTGCAACCGCGGCAACTTGAGCTATGCGATTGACGTTAAACGGTGCACGGATGCTCTCTAGCGCTTCGATCAGCTTTGAGTTTCCAACAGCGAAGCCAATCCTCAGGCCTGCGAGCCCGAAAGCCTTTGAAAAAGTCCTGAGCACGAGCAGGTTTTCGAACTTCGGCGCCAGCCTTGCTACAGAACGCCCATCGAACTCCACATAAGCTTCGTCAATGATGATCAGCTTCCCGCCCGCCAGAATATCTCGCAGCCCCTCCAAACTTATGCCGTTGCCCGTGGGGTTGTTCGGTCTCCCAAAAAACGCAAGCTTTGCCCCAACGAGAGCACGCTTGAGTTCTTCCGCAGGCCATTCGAAATCAGGCAAATTGAAAAATTTCGGTATCCCCCCGTTGATCCTGCACGCCAGCTCGTACATAGCAAAGGTTGGTAGAGGGATAAGCGCCTGATCCCCGGGATCCAGAAAAGCCTTGCAAGCTAGTTCCATGAGCTCGTCTGAACCGTTTCCGATCGTCACGCACTCGGCCTTCACACCCACATAACCAGCTATCGCGCTTTTGAGTTTGGTAGCACGTGGGTCAGGGTACAAGCCGACTCGGGCTACTTCATGTTTGACCGCCTGAAGCACGCGCGGCGATGGGCCATAGGGGCTTTCGTTGGATGCCAAGTTGATGACTCCCGGTGCCCTGACATCGTACTCACGGGCCAAGGGATATGAAACCCTTGACTTAAGCATCTCCCCCACACGTTTCGAAATCATTTTCTGTCCCCACCTACATAGCGTTTCCACATATAACTCCGCTGGAATGTAAGTTCGCTGGGGACGCCCGCACGCTCAATTCCTTCACGAGCACTTCCAAGAACTTCCTCATAC
>CAZKGC010000049.1:0-8256 GCA_964552335.1 Hadarchaeota archaeon (SeqCode) | reverse complement strand
CGCAGACTAGGTTGAGCCCCGGCTTGAGGGGGATTCTGGAATACTCGTAACTCATGAAGTTCTCGAGTATTATCTCCTGGATTAGAGCGTTCGGAGACATGTGCACCAACGTAATTTATGCCTTCAACTTTAAATCAATCATCTGTATTTAATTAAGGGATGTCACGATGGTGCTGGTAGCCAAAATATTCGAGGTCAAGGAACCTCTGGAGTTGGGCGTGATAGCTCGCAAGCTCAAGGACTTCAGCGAAGAGGAGCCCCATGAGCATGGAGGTAAGCGCGCGAAGCTAACGGCAGAAATTTTGGATTTGAAGCTGGAAGGCGGCGTGCTGACGGGAATTTTCAGCAAGGACTTCGTGCTCAGCCGTTACTACAAACGCGGGCTTGTCGAAACCCTGGTCACAGAAGAGGTCCCATTTCTGATAAAGCAGTCAAAGGGACGGACTTTTCTGATGGCGCTGGCACCTTCAAAGGCCAGAGGAGTGAAGAAACTGCTGACCAACTATGTGGCGAACAAACTCAGCGAAATTTTGTTCATCAAAACAGGCGCGATCGTCGAGGTGAAAATCACGCACGAAACCTTGAAGGAGATCCACGAGTCCAACCCCCGTGCGACGAAACTGATCTGGTTTGACGATGTGGACATCCCGGACATAGGGAAACTCGCCCTCGCTGGTTCCGGGCTCGCGGACACCAAGCTCTACCAGGATTACCTCAAACACGGAAAAATATGGTATGTCGTATTTGAAGTGCAGAAACGCGGGTTTACGGTGGGAATAACCAGAAACTGCGTGGTGACGTTGTTCACGATGGTCGAGCTGAAGGAATTCATCAACTATGTGTCGGACGATGTTCTGCCGCTGATCTCGTAGAGGGTTTTATTTTTCGTGCTCTGCAATGAACTCTCACAAGACACTCTCCACACCTTTTCCGCTTGCAGTATTCGAGCTTGAGCCTCACGAGTGCTGATTCGAAGGGCTCGACCGCGCGAAGCCTGAGTCGCCTGCCAACATCAAGTGCCAGCCTCGAGGGCTTAGGTCTCGCCTTCGGCCATATCCATCGAAGCTCCCGAAGAAAAATATTCGTAGCCACCGGGCCGACTCCTTTCAGCTCCTGGAGTTTCTTTTCCAAATCTTCTGGGCTTTTCGCCTCTTCATGTATGCGTTCGAGCCCACCTCGTGCTTTGATTTTTTCCATTGTTTCAAGAAGTATTGAAGCGGTTGAAAAGTCGTATCGCACATAGCCTCCCGCGTCCAATACCTCAACCAGCTTGTCCCACCCGGCGTGCAGGATGGCATCCGGCGTGGTCAATCCTTCAGCCTCAAACAGCAGGTAAGTCTTCTTCGCTATATCTGCCGAGATCCGTTTGGCGAAGAGTACGGAGGCGAGGAACCATTTGAACCTGTCCTCCGATCTTCGCAGGTCCAGACCCAGCTCTTCGGGGTAGCTGGGAATTTTGGAGAGTTTACGGTCGAGTTCCATGATACCAATGTTCATTTTTTCCTGCTAGATTAAAGACAGTGAGTAGTAAATTAGTGGGGAAAAATATTTACGGAGGGCTGTTAGACTACTGTGTTCGCAAAAAGGTGATGATGAGTTGGTTATTTCTATCCTAAAACCGTTTGGAAAATTCATCGCCCGTCGTTTGGTCGTCAAGTGCAAAAAATGTGAGAAGGAGAAACTTCTGTCCGCCTTCGAGTACTACGCTGGGAACGATGGTGAACAATGCACCAGCTGCAGGCTGACTTCTTCTCTAATGAAGCCGTTGATCCATCGTTTCTTCAGCGGGATGTCCGTCTCTGAAAAAGTTGCCAAGCAGTTGATGAGCGATCCCGTCATGGCCAAGAGCATTTTGAATGCTGTGAGGGGGGTAGCAAAATTCGGGATTAAAACACCGCAGCCAACCGGGGTGCCGGTAGTCATAGTCTGGAATTTTACAAATCGGTGCAACCTCAACTGTTTGCACTGTCATCAGGACTCGTGCCCCACACTAAATCAATCAGAATTGAACACCTCTCAGGCCCTGAAAGTGGTGGACAACATGGCAGACGCCGGGCTGAGCATTTTGACTTTCTCGGGGGGTGAACCCCTCTTGAGGGAAGACCTGTATGAAGTTGCGAGGTATGCCACCAACAGAGGCATTTTTTGCTCGATCGCGACAAACGGGACACTCATCACAAAGGAGGTTCCGGAAAAATTGTACAGCGCCGGCATGAAGAGCGTGGAGATAGGACTGGATGGGGTTAGCGCGGAAACACATGATTTTCTCAGGAACACCCCCGGCAGTTTCGATGCAACCATTGAAGGGATAAAGAATTGCGCGGAGTTTGGAAAATTCCGTGACATAGCAATCGCAACCACCCTAAACAAAATGAACGTCAAGGAGATCCCGCAGATCATAGACCTCTGCGAAGAACTCGGGGCGACAAAATTCTATTTGAACAGGATCATAGCGGCGGGCAGGGGAAAGAATGTAACCCATCTGGACGTGTCTCCCAAAGAAAAGATGGAGGTGCTCAATCATCTTTATGAGCGGTTTATTCAGTCTGCTCATGGAAACGGAATCGTGTGCTATACAAGGGGAATGACTTATTTTGCCCGCCTCTGTCACCAGCGCTCAAATGGAAACTTTTTCCCGGTCAGCGAAGTCCTTTCCGGGCGCGACAGGAGATTTGAAGACGACTGGATGGGTGAGACGCCCAAAATCATAAAAAATCTTGCGGAAGGGTTTGGAAGCTGTTCCGCCGGGCTCACTTATGCGGGACTGAGCGCCGAAGGGGATCTCCTACCGTGTGTTCCGGCACCGATAAAATTGGGCAATCTGCTGGAGGAGAATCTGGAGGACATCTGGACCAACAGCGAGGTTCTGAATCAAATAAGAGACAGACGATTTTTGAGAGGAGCATGCGGGCGATGTAGCTACAACAAGATATGCGGCGGGTGCAGGTATACGGCCTACGAGGCGCTGGGGGACTGGCTGGACACGGACACATCCTGCCCATACGGAGCCAAATTATCTTAACGATTGAAAATCAACCATGGGTGCGGCTGTAACTAGTTACATAAGTCTCGTGCTGAGCCTTTCGGTAGCAGAAGTTACAGAAAAATTCTAAGGTGCGGCCGGCGGGATTCGAACCCGCGCAGCAGGCTTGGGAAGCCTGAGTCCTAACCAGGCTGGACCACGGCCGCACAATCTTAACTTTGATGGAAATCTTAAAACATTGCTCTAAAGTCGTTCACGTGCGACCTCTGTGAGTTCGGTCTTGGTCAATAGCCCGACCAGTTCGTCCTCAAGATTCACAACAGGTAAACTGGAAAATCTTTTCTCAAGCATCACGTTTGCCGCGCTTGGAAGCATTTCGTCCGTGCGGATCGTCGTCGCTGGCTGGGTCATTACATCTTCCACGAGGAGATTTCGAATGCGCTCGCTCTTATACTGGTCGGGGACGACTTCTTGGAACGCCACGAGCTTCATCAAAATATCTCGCATGGTAACAATACCGACGAGCTCACGGCCTTCCATCACCGGGGCGGCGAGAAGATCTTCCTCGAGCAAAAGCCTCCGCACGTGAATGACGCGCTCGCCAAGCGAAACAGTTGTCGGGCTGGCTTGCATAACCTGCCCAACATAAACATCGTCGTAGCCCGTGCAGACTTTCGCAAAATCGAGCTTCGTGATTATCCCCAACAGCTTGTCTCCTTCAACCACTGGGAGTCCGCTGATGTCGTGGTCGAGCATCAGCTCCGCCGCCCTTTTGGCCATGACATCCGGGGCGACTGTGATGGGGTTGGATGTCATGACACTAGAAACATGCATCCTGCTCAAAGGCAAGTTGTAGACGTGGGCGGATCCCAGATCCCGCACAATGTCTTTTTCGGTCATGATGCCGACGATCCGACCATTCTGCAACACGACCAAGCGCGAGACCTCATTCTTTTTAATCACGTCTATAGCGTCGGCGAGTGAAAGGTCCTTGTCGAGGGTTAGCGCGGGTGAACTCATGATCTGACTTACACGCATCTCAAACACCTAAATTGGTCATACCTCTGACCAAATCCGTCTTCGTGATGATCCCGACAAGTTTCTCCCCTTCAATCGCTGGCAGCCCGCTTATGCCGTGCTCTATCATAATAGCGGCAGCGCGCGCGGCGTCCTCATCTGTGCTGATTGTCAGAAGCCCCAAGCGCATCACGTCCTCGGCCGTCACCGACGCCATGCGCTTGAGATACCGAGCCCGAGGCCTGTCCGCACGTTCGAGTCTTCTTGTGTATTTCACCTCGCGTTCTTTTGTCCCCTCTCCGGGCTTCTCCAATTGGGCAAACGCGATATCGCCTTCGGTGATTATTCCTATAGGCCTCTTTCCCTCGACCACGATTACTCGACCTATTCCACGTTTCTTCATAAGTTCGACCACATGCGTCAGCGAACGCGTGCGGCTGACGGTGACCAATTCATGACTCATCAGATCTCTGACTTTAACCCGACCGCCCAGAGATTCGGCGAAACTCCGCGTCAAGTCCGTTTTCGTCACCATCCCGGCGATATTTTCCCCATCCTGCACAACTAAACTGCCCATGTTGCGCTTGAGCATGAGGGCCGCTGCCTTCTTCAAATCTGTGCCGACTGAAACCATCAACACTTCTTTACGCATCAAGCGCGCGACGGGTATATTGTCGACCGGACGCCTGCGCCAAGCCGCCGAACCCTTACCAAGATATTCGGCGATGTCGCTCACCGATAACATTCCGACAGGCTTCCCACGGTCAACTACCACCAAATGTTTCATCTTGTAGCGCAACATCAAGTTCTTGGCGTGGGCAACGGTGTCGATAGGTTTGACCGCTACTACCGGCGAACTCATGATTTCGTCCACTTTCAAAACAACAACCTCAGCAAATCATGCTCGGTGATTATACCTACAAGCTCCTCTCCCGACACGACGGGCAAACCGCCGCAACCCTTCTCACGCATTAGCCCCGCAGCCTCTCCCACATCCGTTTCCGGCGTAACTTTCAGCACATCCTTCGTCATTATCTCTTGGACACCGACTGCCATCGCCTCGTCCATCCTCTGCGAGCGCATATACTCGAAAACCTTACTTGCCCCGAAGTAACGCAGGATGTCCACACTCGTAACTATCCCCACAAGTTCCCGACCGCGCGTGACGGGCAATCTCCGAAAGCCCCTTGAAACCATCCTCCGCGCCGCCTCTCTGATCGGAAGGGTTGGCTCGGCTGTGACAACGTGACGGACCATGTGATAGCTCACAGGAATTCCTGTCACGGCCGGCACGTATGAAACGAAGTCCCTCTCAGACACTATGCCGACAATTTTTTCCGTTTCGTCTAAAATTGGCAGGCCACCCACACCTTTGTCGAGGAGGATCTTAACTACATCTATTATGGACATGTCGACGGTACCAAAGACAATATCATCGGACATTATATTTCGGACTGGTTCATTGACCGCTGCGAAGAAATTTCCCTTGAATTTTACCTGTACGATTTTGTGCTTGTCGCCGCCGCCGAGGAAATCTATTATATCGCGTGTGCGGAGGATTCCCATCAACTTCTGCGTCCCGGGGTCGGTCACCGGCAGCCTCCGCACTTTGCGATCCACCATGATCTCAGCTGCATTTTTTATACGTGTAGTGGGCGGAATTGTTACGACAAGTTTTCGCGCTAGGGGCATTATGTTACCCTCCTCCCGGTGCGGCCTTGACCTAAATTCAACAGGGCCCCGATCACGCGATTTATAGTGCGGAATTCTCCTCACTCAACCACCACAGACTGCTTTTATGACATCGGAACGGCTTACAATCCCTACAAGTTCATCCTTCGCCAAAATTGGGAGACGACCGACATTTCGTTTGAGCATGAGTTCCACCAACTCAGAGACCTGCGTCTCTGGCGTGGCGGTTATGGCGGGTGTTCGCATGAGAGACCTAACTCGAGGCGGGGAACGGAACCTCCCCTTATCCGACTCCTTCTCAAGCCTCGACACTCCAGAGCGGATGATGTCAGAGCGTGTTATCATTCCAATTACCTCGAGCCAGTGTTTCTGCTTGTCGTAGCGTGTCACAGGTAGACCGGAGCAACGTGTTTTTTCCATAGTGTCCCAAACGGCGGGGATTTCGTCATCTGCCTCACACGTGATAACTTTCCGAGTCATTATATCGCCGACGGTCAAACTCGTTTTTATTGCTCTTTCTATCTTCTTGAGGATATCATCCCACTTGACCAGCCCAACCACAGTTCTATCGGCGTAGCTCTGCACCACTGGTACATCTGATATCTCCCGGTTCACCATCTCCTTTGAAAGTCTGACCAAATCATCAGCTGGCGTAACTATCAGCTGCGGGGGCTGCATCAAGCCCGCGACTGGTATGTTCGAGCGGGTGGAACTTATGCGCATGATATCCTGAGAAGTCAGAATTCCCACCAGCCTCCCGCCGTCGATAACCGGCAAAGACCGGAGTCCGCTCTCACGCATGAGGGCTCGAGCACTAGTCACAAAATCACGGGAGTTCACAAAAAAGGAACACGGGCGCATAATATCTCTAATATTGGCCCGCGCAAGCATGTCCCTGCAAGCCATTCCACCATCTACCCGCCCATCGCATCGCGGCAGTTTTCGCAGACCCACATTCCATTTACTTCGTAGAGACCTGCGGTCACCTCACCGCAGACCTCGCAGACGCTCTCCTCAATCTCCTCCTTCGCTGGTACCTCCTGATGAGCCACGACATCGGTGAGCTGGGGAGAGATGGCTGTAATGTCGCTTGCTGTAACGATGCCTACCAACTTTCCATGTTCAGCGACAGGCAGGCGCCGGACATTGTTTTTGGCCATTATCCGCGCCGCTTCGGTTATGTCGGCGTTCGGGCTGATTGAAATAATAGGCGCGGACATTATTTTGCCCACATGGACTCTGCTCGGTATCAAATCCACGCTGACGACTTTCATAAGAAGATCCCGTTCGGTCAAAATTCCCACGGGTTTCTTTCCCTTCACTATGATGATACACCCTACGCCACGCTCAGCCATCATCTTTGCGGCTTTTGCGACTGTGGTATTTGGGCTTGCGGTGAGTACTTTTTTGGCCATCGCATCCGTAACGGAAACTACGCGTTTCATTGTCCACCATTTTTCAGTGTTAGTAGTGATATTTAACTCTTTTACACATTAAACAGAGATTGAGGGGGACTCATTTGGACACGAAAATGTGGAAGCGCGAGGCGGCAAAGGTCGCAGCGAAACTTGTGCGGGACAAAATGGTGGTCGGACTCGGCTCGGGGACAACAGTTGCGGAGATTATTCGGATTTTAGCTAAGCTCAAACCTAAAGCGACTTTCATCCCAAGTTCTTCTCCCACTCAACGTCTAGCGGGTGATCTAGGCCTGAAATTGAGTTCACTTGACGTTCACGAAAAACTTGACCTTATGATAGATGGTGCGGACGAGGTCGATCCAGATTTCAACATGATAAAGGGAGGCGGGGGGGCCCACACCCGAGAGAAAATTGTCGCCGGGGCCGCAAAACGCGTGGCCATCGTCGTCGATCGAACCAAGCTCGTGAAAAAGCTCGGTGAACGCGCGCCCGTGCCGGTTGAGGTGCTGCCCTTTGCACGGGAGTACACTGCGCGGAAACTCGCTGAGCTTGGCGGAGAACCGAAACTCAGAGTGGCTATGGGTGGGAGTCCTTTTGTCACGGACGATGGTAACTACATCTTGGATATGAAATTTCACTCTATCATCAACCCGGCGGAACTTGAACAAAAAATCAACCGCATCCCGGGGGTGGTTGAGAACGGGATTTTTGTTGGAGTTGCGGACCTCGTGCTCGTTGGGTACGAAAGCGGGTGTATGAAACTAGACTCAAAACAGGCTTTTCTAAAGTTCATGCGGTGACGATCAAATCGGAGTACATCAAACTTCTATCACCCAAATTGCGGTAGAATTAAAACTGCAGAGCGCAGATTTCCTAATTGGCCGGGGTAGCTCAGCTGGTTAGAGCGCGAGACTCATAACCTCGTTGGCGGTTGTGAGTGCTGATCCACGAGATGATGTGGGAAATCTCGAGGCCGCGGATTCGAATCCCGCCCCCGGCACCATTTTCATCTCCACATCCCCGGCCACCCAAACCGACAGAAACACAGCGGGAGTTCTCAACAGCGGACGATTCCCAGTATCCGGATGGTCGCAGTACTCCCGCAAGTAACTTTTCCTTTAGCACCTAAAATCCATTCTGGAAGGG
>CAZKGC010000048.1:0-8341 GCA_964552335.1 Hadarchaeota archaeon (SeqCode) | reverse complement strand
TCTTCCACCTGAACTTCTGTCGCTCTGAGCGCACCTTCCTAGCCGCAAATTCTCCCCTAGGGATTCCCATTTGGCCACCTTGAACTAATAATAGTTTCAAACCTAAAAGCTCACGCAATTAATATGTCATGAATTCCGTAGTAACGGTGGGCAAGTTTTTTCGCATTTTGGATCTTCTTACCTTTTGCCCCGATAACTATCCCCTTCTCCTGCTTTTCGACTGTCATTATCGCAACTCTTTTGCCATCATGCTCGACCACATTGACGTTTTTGACTTGGGCAGGTGCGAAAGTATTTTTTAAAAACTCTATTATATCATCCGAGTACTCAATTACCCTTATGCTTTTTCCGATAACTCGTCTCGCCTTTCGAATGTTGTCCCCTCTTCTTCCTATGGCGATTCCGATATCTCCTTTTTTCACCACAAATATGATTCTATTTTCACTCTCGTCGATTACACAATCATGTACCCGAGCACCGGTCATCCCTTCGAAAAGAGTAATGTAGCGCATCTCCTCGGAAGTGAGTTTGATGGTCATTTGTGTGCTCCCAAACCTAGGATATTTGAGCTTCCCTCCTCCACAACTGCCAATACACTCACCAAGAACGGCTTGCCGCACGCCAGCCCGAGTTCCCCGCTATCTCCGTCAAAATTATAAACAGGTACATTTGCTAGTTTCGCATAATGTTCCATATCTGCGCGAACGTCCAGCTTGCAATTTGACGCCACAATAATCAACTTGGCCTGTCCGCGCTTAAGTGTTTTTAATGATTTATCCGCACCGATGGCGACCTTTCCTGTGGTGATAGCCTGCCTGATTTCCTTACTTACTTCCACCTTCAGTCTCCCTCCGCATCACTAGCTCCACTGAACCAGTACCCAGCGGTATAGGTTGCCCAGCGATGACGTTTTCGATTATGCCGTCCAGCCTGTCCTTTTCGCCGCGTACGCAAGCATCCAGCAGGTGCTTAGTTGTGATTTCAAACGAGGCCCGCGCGAGCACGCTGGCCTTTTCCCCGCTGACACCGTGCCGCCCAACCTGCATCAGTTCACCGGATGCCGTCATCATATCCGCCACAAGCATGATGTGTCTGAGATCTACTTCAAGCCCCTGTTCTTCAAGTGTCTTTACCACCTCGCTGATTACAGCATTCCTTGCTGCCTCTATGCCAAGGACCTCCTCAATTTCGTGTATGTTATTCGTCACCGTTCTGGTCTGGTCGACTTCCGGCATTGCCAGTATATCAGCGAAGTTGGAGCCCTCCGTGTATACCACATATTCGTCTTTTTCCATCTTTACAACTACGCGGGTGATTCCCTTTATACCTCGCAGCGGCAGGGTCCTAACCTTCGTCGCGAGTCTGCGCAGCTCCGCTAAAGTCGCTGTTGAAGGCTTCATGCGCAGTTTGTATCCATCAATGCTCACGTCTATTTTAAGTGCATCTTTTATGATAGACGCAACTTTTGTAGGCGTCAGTTCTCTTCGTTGTAGATGAGAACGGTTTAGGTTTACAACAAAAACCATGTTGATCAAATCAGCCTCGGTTTGCAGAGCAAGGTCTTCCACCGTGGTCAACTCTATCTTTTGAGCGAATTCACGGGCCTTTTCTTTGCTCTTAGCAAATTTCTCTTTCAAGAAAACCGCCATCAGGGGAGCGGATGGCGCCTTTCTAGCGTCGATTATTTCTATGATTCTGGGCAGTCCGAGTGTCACATTCAGTTCCGCCACTCCAGCGTAGTGGAAAGTTCGCAACGTCATCTGAGTTCCGGGTTCACCTATTGACTGCGCTGCCACGGTGCCGACGGCTTCGCCAGGTTCCACCATAGCATTGGTATATGCCTGCCTGACTAACCCGATTATTTCTTCTAGCTGCTCACGCATTATTGCCCGCTCTTTGCTTACACGTAGTAAATTTCCCTGCAGTTCGCGGATTATGGGCTCAGGCACCTCTCCGCCGAGCTTATTGACCTCAGATTTTATAGTTTCAGGGGATACTCCTGCCATTTGCTACCCTCCAATTATTCGTTCAATCAGCTTTTCCACGTTGACAGCTTTCCCCTTGTCGCTACGCGCTGGGTCTACTCCATCTTCGCCGTAGGTAAACTGAACTATTGCGCCGCGGTCATCCCGCACCGTGCCATCGTATTCAACACGAAGGTCCTGTAGGGCGTTTATAAGACGGCGCTGCATGTAACCGCTCTGGGCAGTTCTAACTGCAGTGTCGACTAGACCCTCCCTTCCACCCATCGCATGGAAGAAGAATTCTATGGGATCCAGACCATCCTTGTAGCTCGAGCTTACGAACCCACGGGCTTTGGCACCTAGGTCGTCAGGTTTGTAGTGGGGCAAAGTGCGCCTTCTGTATCCTCGGCTTAGACGTTCTCCGCGCACCGATTGCTGACCAACGCATGCTGCCATCTGGGTAAGATTAAGCATGCTGCCTCGCGCGCCTGTCCTCGCCATAATTACGGCATGGTTATCAAGTCCGAGGTGTTTCTCCGCCATCATGCCAGCCGAGTCCCTGCTTTCGGCGAGGACCTCCATTATCCTCATTTCCAGTGTCTCGCGCAGAGAGCGGCCGGCCAAGGGTTCAAGCTCACCTGCGTTGTAGATCTCGATTAATTTGTTCACCTTCTCTTTAGCTTCCACTATTATCTCGTTTATCCTCTCTTTTGCTTCTGGCGGGATATCTTCGTCGTCGATACTTGTTGTGAAACCAAACATCATCGCCGCTGCAATCGAAAGCTTGGTTACTTGATCCAGGAATTCCCGGGCTGCTGTTGTTCCATAATCTTTCACAACTCGATCCAATATTTCGCATCGGTCGAGCGCCTTGTAGCTTCGCGCGTCTATGACTCCGTTCAGCAATTGTCCATCACGGATGACGACGTAACCATCTATCTCGCAGCCTTCTTCCTTACAACGGGCGCAGTTCTCGCATATCTTCGCCTTAAATGTCGTGTTCAACCCCTTAGGCAGAAACATGCTGAAAATCTGTTTGCCCGTCCAGTACTCAACTCCTTTCTCCTTCACGGCCGGTTTGGGAAGGTCGGGGAATATTCCAACGTATGCAATAAGTTGTTGCGCCTGCTCCCTCGTCAATCGCGTCACTTTGCGTGTTAGCAGATAGGCCCCCGTTATGTGGTCCTGAATCCCCCCGATGATAGGACCTCCGAATCTGGGCGAGAGGATTTGTTCTTGAACTATCATCAAGATGCGAGCTTCGGCTTGGGCCTCCTCGCTTTGGGGGACATGTACATTCATCTCGTCGCCATCGAAGTCTGCGTTGTAGGGAGGACAAACACTCAGGTTAAGTCTAAAGGTGTGTCCTGGGAGAACCCGAACTTCGTGAGCCATTATGGACATGCGATGCAGCGAGGGTTGGCGGTTGAAAATCACGATATCGCCGTCCTTTAAGTGGCGCTCTGCTATGAATCCAGGCTCAAGCTTATTCGCGATCTCTTCACGGTCAGCGTAGCGGAGGTCGTAACGTTTGCCGTCAGGGCTAGCCGCACTGTTTGCGCCAGGGTAAATGTCGGTGCCCCTACGCACGAGGTTACGCAGCTCTTCGATATTGTGCTCGGTCACTCGGGTAGGGATCGTTAGGGTCCGAGCAATATATTCAGGGACCCCAATTTCGTTTATGCTTATGTTTGGGTCAGGCGATACCACTGTCCGTGCAGAGAAGTCCACACGTTTGCCTGAGAGATTCCCCCTGAAACGCCCCTCTTTTCCTCTGAGGCGTTGAGCTAGCGTGCGCAGGACTCGACCAGATCTGTGCCTAGCGGGCGGAATCCCTGAAACACTGTTATCGAAATATGTCGTGACATGGTACTGCAATAGTTCCCAGAGATCTTCTACGATAAGGTGGGGAGCACCCGCCTCAATGTTTTCGGCAAGCCGCTGATTTATGCGTATGATGTCGACCAGCTTGTGGGTCAAGTCATCTTCAGAACGTACTCCAGATTCAAGAGTTATACTGGGCCTTACCGTTACTGGAGGTACGGGCAAAACTGTAAGGACCATCCACTCGGGCCTCGCGACTTTTGGATCTATCCCGAGCAGCAGCGCTTCGTCGTCTTTTATATTTTCAAGCCGCTCGCGCACATCGCTGGACGTCAAGCGGTTTTTACCTTCTGTGAAGGTGGTCGGTTTCTCAAACTTTACCTTCAATTGTTTTTCTCCACAATGAGGACATTTTTCGACCGTAGTCGCGCTTCTGATCACTTGTTCGGATATCTCCCACCATTTCCCCTCATCCCGCTTGATGTTTTCAAGTTGCTTCCGAAATTCCTCAAGTTTTTGGGGTGATAACAATATTCTGCTGCAGCTTTTGTTTTTGCATGTGGCACGTAAACAGTCGTAAACTGTATCGACATAACCAACATGGATCGCCGGTCTCGCTAGTTCAACATGACCGAAATGCCCAGGACATTCGCCAGAGCGAGCACCACATGTTCTGCACCTCAGACCAGGGTCGACCACGCCGAGCCTTGAGTCCATCAACCCCCTCTCTATCGGGTACCCATCCTCGTCATATGTGTCTGCCGCGATGACTTTGGTCACCGATATCTTGCGTATATCATCTGGCGACATCATGCCGAAGTTTATGCTATCAATCACTTTTGGAATTCCCATCACATCCATCACCTACGCCCTATCCCTCAACCGTAATCGTGGCGACATGCACATGGATTTCAGCTCGTCCATGAGCAACTTGAACGCATACGACATTTCAACTCCGTAAATTTCTGAGTCTTCATCACAGAGGGGGCAGTACACGCGATCCCTGCGCTTATCTTGGACAGCAAAACTCCCACATTTGCCGCACACGAACCCTGTATATCGATCGGATGCGTCCAGTAGACGTTCCCTCAGTAGCATCGCAGCACCGTGACCGATCAAACAATCGCGCTCCATCTCCCCAAAGCGCAGCCCACCCTCACGCGCCCTGCCCTCCGTCGGCTGGTGGGTTAGAACCTGCACCGGCCCACGTGAGCGGGCATGAATCTTGTCGGCTACCATGTGATGGAGCTTCTGGTAATAGCATGCCCCTATGAAAATATCGACAGGAATCATTTCACCGGTTATCCCATTGTACAGGACTTCTTCGCCCGTGTGTTTAAATCCATAAGAAGTCAGCCTCTCACGCAACTGTTTTTCGCGTTCCCCACTGAAGGCCGTGCCGTCAATTCGTTCCCCAGCTGATGCTCCTACTTTTCCAGCTATCATCTCTAGCAATTGTCCCACCGACATGCGCGAGGGGATAGCATGCGGATTCACAATTATGTCGGGTGTTATCCCATCTTCCGTGAAAGGCATGTCGGCACCGTCCATGATTATCCCTATCACACCCTTCTGCCCGTGTCTGGATGCCAGTTTGTCGCCGATTTCTGGTATTCGTAGGTCTCTCACACGAATCCTCGCGAACTTGTCGCCTTCGGGCGTCGAGCTGAGTAGAGCTATGTCGGCAATGCCTTTTTCGCTCGGCCTCATTCTAACTGAGCTGTCTCTGCGTCCATGTTCAGCGGCGAGGCCAAATTCATCTACCTCCTCCAAGAACCGCGGCGGGCTCGTTCGCCCAATCAAGATGTCCTCCCCCTGAACCTCAGATTCGACTTCAACTATGCCATCTTCACCTAATTTTCGGTAGAGGCTTGCCTCAGCATATCCCCTGATTTCTTCACCCGGGATCTCAAACTTGTCCTCTTGGCCCCCTGGATAACGCCCTTCTTCCGCCTCATATATTCTGTAAAATGTCGTCCTCCCCATGCCCCGGTCGATGGAATCCCTGTTCACTATGAGCGCATCTTCCATGTTGTAGCCACCGTACGAAGCAATCGCTACAACGAGATTTTGTCCCGCGGGTCTGTTATCGAAACCCACCGCGTCCATCACCCTCGTTTTGACAAGTGCTACATGTGGGTTGTGCAGGAAATGGCCTCTTGTGTCTGCACGTATGTGGATGCTGGTGGTCGTAACTCCAAGTGCCTGCTTTGCCATGTTCGCACCGTACGTGTTACGCGGCGATTGGTTGTGTTCAGCGTACGGGACGAGAGCTGCGCTTATCCCCAACATCACTAACTGGTTAAGCTCAAGGTGTGTGTGCTCCGGAGTCAATTCCTCTTCAGAAATCGCTATATAGGTGTTTTCCTCCTCTTCGGAATCTAAATATTCCACGACACCCTCCATGATTAAATCCCGCCAGCTCAGCTTCTCCGCTTCGACCTTTTCAAGAATTTCGGGAGTCAGCCTTGATTTGCCGCCCTCTACAACGATCGCTGGCCTACGTACCCTACCAGCATCTGTGTTCACTCGTACATCGTTTGTGTCCTCTCTGTAGGCTATGTTAACTTGTTCATCGATGGTTCCTTTTCGGCGATGGCGTCTGAGTTCATCTACCAGCATTTTCCCATTGTCCGTTATCCCCGCTAAGCGCCCATTGATGTACACCGCAGACCCTCCCTTCCGTTCGCTGCCTTTCTCTATCCTGGTGACGCCGAGCCTGCGCATCAAACGCTCCACCTTGTCCTCCTCAGTCCCAGTCGATATCTCGGCCATCAGCGCTAGGTTTTTGACCAACCCACAATTGGGGCCCTCCGGGGTCTCGCATGGGCATATCCTTCCCCAGTGAGTTGGGTGTAGGTCACGCGCTTCGAAGTGAGGCTGGCTCCTGCTGAGGGGAGATACTACCCGTCTGAGGTGAGAAATTGCAGCAATGTAGTTTGTCCGGTCCAAAAGCTGGCTGACTCCAGTCCTCCCGCCCGGCCAGTTGCCAGTGGCCAATGCGTGTCTGATTCTCTCGGTCAGCACATCTGCTCGCGCGGCCGTCTTTACATTAAGTTCTCTACCCCTTGCGTTCGCCCTCTCAAGCTGGTACTTGATGTCCCTCGTGAGGTTGAGAAAAGCCAGCCTGAACACGTTTTCGAGGAGATCGCCGGCTAGCTTCAAGCGTTTGTTTGCGTAATGGTCCTTGTCATCTATCTCTCTTCGTCCAAGCCCGAGCTCGATTACTTGCTCCATCATCCGCCCCAAGTAGTACGCCTTGTTGACGCGATCATTCGGCTTTGAACCTATGTGGGGCAGAAGATATCTGTCGAGGACCTCCCGCGCGCGCTGCAGCCGGTATTCCCTTGTCTGCCCGATTGCCACCCTCTTTCCTATCACGTCGAGGGCATCTTCTTGTGTTTTCACGTCAATGGCTTCCTGCAGGTTTTCGAAAAGCTCTCGAATAATTTCCGGATCTTCTGACACGGCCTCGACGATTTCTTTGTCGCTTTCCAGCCCCAGAGCTCGCATGATGACAACGAATGGCACTTGGCCGGGAACAGCCGGGAACGAAACCCGCAGCAGTCCGTCCCGTTTTCGCTCGGCCACTACCAGCGCCCTGAATCCATGCAGGGTCGAGAAGACCTTGGCCACCTCGGTTCCCATTCGCTCATCACGTTCGACTAGAATTGAGTTGGACGCGAGATCCTCTTGAGCGACGATCACGCGTTCCGAGCCATTGACGACGAAATACCCGCCAGGGTCAAGCGGATCCTCGCCAGCCTCGTTTACAAGTTGTTCCTTGTTCAACCCGTGAAGTTTACAAATTTTTGATTTGAGCATAACGGGCAATTCTCCGATATAGACATCATCGGAGGGTTGGTCCTTTCCGTTTTTAGAAACGGCCATCTCAAGCCAGACGGGTGCGGTATAGCTAATGTTGCGCAGCCTCGCTTCACTCGGGAATACCGAGCGGCGGGAACCATCAGCTTCCTTGATGATAGGTGACTCAATATTCACCCGGCCAAATTTTACTTTGACCCCCTTGATGTCCAGCTCTATGCCAGCTATTTCGTCAATTACCTGCTGAATTCCGCGATCAACAAAATCATTATAAGAATCGAGGTGTTGGCGTACAAGACCTTTCTCCTTAATAAAAGCTTCTACAAGCGGCCAAGTGTCCTGCATTCAATCGACCTATCCCTTTATCACGTACCTGTAAATTACAGCCTCACCAGCGGTCTGGCTGCCGCGGGTAATTTTGATCACATCTCCGGGCTTGGCACTGATTGCGCTGGCCGCCGGGTCTGAACTCTTTATCAGCGGAAGTTGGTGGAGGTGAATCTTATAGCGTTCAAGAAGCTCGTCTACTTTGCCTTTCGGCAGAATCTCGTGTTTTGGCACCAGCACGTGCCGCCCGACGTCAAGTTCCTCAGGCATGTTTTCCCCCCGCTTTTCGCAGACGGGCCCGGCGGGATTCGAACCCGCGGCTCCCGGCTTAAAAGGCCGGTGCGCTAACCAGACTGCGCTACGGGCCCCAAGAAAGCGGCGTAAAATCTCCTTTTTATATC
>CAZKGC010000047.1:0-8391 GCA_964552335.1 Hadarchaeota archaeon (SeqCode) | reverse complement strand
GAAAACGAGTGTTATTGAGCACTTACATCGGCTAAGCCTTGGGCACCGTTAAGATTGGCAAGAAAAAGGGGAATAGGACTTAAAGAAAGGGAAGCTGCAATCATTGACCAATGGAATTCAGCTGAGACTTCAAAATCGAAATACAATTTGCCAGTTCATCAAAAAGTTTTGGTGCCGCGTCCACTATTCCAAGTCCCTTCTTGTAATCATCTGGGCCAATTAGTCCAACTCTATATCTCGTGCTATCCGCGTGTGGAAACGTGATGAGAGACATCACAAAAACAGAATAGAATGCATACATAGGTTTAATCATACTGTCAATACTGTCTTCTGTTAACTCAGCTCCTGCTTGCTTTAAGACCAGACCAATATCGGGGCGATTGAGAGCACCACGTATAAACTTATTTTCCTCCGAATCCTTGCTGATTATTTGTCGAGGAATGTTCAGAAGTTTGTCGATGACAGCCTCCTTCATCTTTTTAATTTTCTTCCTTCCGCCTGCGAGTTTCTCTATTTGAGATATTAAAGTGATCTGGTTCCAAGATGGTTGGATTATTTGGACAAACTGTGCATATTTGGCAGCTGAATTCTTGAAAACCCCCAAGAACGCTTCTAGACTTCTATGATTAACATTCTTCAGGTCCTTTTCGGAAGCGCCAGTGTTCAAGACATAAATTCCTTTGGCCGTCTTTTCTACTGACTGCTGTAACATAAAAATCGAATTATCGAAGATTCCGTTCGCGTATTCCAACCTCGCACTTCTCAAGTCTCTTTCTGACTTTGAATATAGCTCCATGACTCGTTTTCTTGACTCCGTTACTGTTCTACTAAAATCGGGCACTAGTGACAAGATGGCCTTGAAATCTAAATTTTTCAATTCAATTCCACCTCTACTTTGTAACCTTAATATAAAAAGTTCGTTAAGACCATGCTCGAGAACAGGATTTATTAGCATTTTCTTGACGCAGTTGAATTGATTGGCTTTAGGTGCAGAACAGACGAACTATCCTCTCAGCACACTTCCTCCCCCTTTCAAGACCAAGACTTCCTCGTGCATGATTGGGATGAACTTCCCGCCATACATTCGGTTGGATGACATTACGTTGTGCTGAGTTTTCACGAGTTTGGCCTTGAGTTCGCTCCTGCGGAAGACTTGGACATAAGCGCCCAAGGGGAAATATTCGCCCTGCCGCCTGACATCGCCGATCAACAACACAAGCACGCCGTTCTCGGTGAGGTATTCGCTGAGCCTGTTGAGTCCGTCGAAGAGCTTCTGCATGAACTCGTCGAACTTCTCGATGTTTGAAATGTCGCGGGGCGGATACGGCGGCCGTAGAAGGTACTGAATATAAACTTACAACGTCTAGGAATAAAATTCAATTTGTCAGCAGAAAATCCTATTTTTGACCTCCGTGGCCCCAAACGCCATGAGATCGTCTAAAATTCTTGAATGTGATAGGTGCAAAAAGTTATGTGCCATCAGTCAAAATGTGATAAGGGGTCAACCTGGTCTCGATTGAGCATATCCTCCTAGCCATATCGGTCCTGCTGTTATCGAGCGTGGTCGCCAGCAGGGTATCCGGGAGGCTGAGCGTCCCCGCGCTCCTGATGTTCCTCGTAATCGGGATGCTCGCGGGTTCGGAGGGGATAGGTGGCGTCAGGTTCGACGACCCGTGGACCGCACAGCTGCTCGGCGTGGTGGCGCTGACGTTCATCCTGTTCGCGGGCGGTTTCCATACCGACTGGGGGAGTATCCGCCCGGTCGTCGGGAGGGGGCTCTCGCTCTCCACCGTGGGGGTCATAATAACAGCGTCTCTGGTGGGGTTGTTCGCCGTCGCGGTATCCAACTTTTCCCTTCTCGAGGGACTGCTGCTGGGGGCGATCATCTCATCCACCGACGCCGCTGCCGTCTTCACCATACTCAGGTCGAAGAAGATATCCCTGAAGGGAGAGCTGAAACCCCTTCTGGAGCTGGAATCCGGCAGCAATGACCCCATGGCAGTTTTTCTTACGGTCGGTATAATCGGACTCATCACGGGTTCGGTCTACTCGGCGGCCGACCTGATCCCCTTCTTCGTCTGGCAGATGGCACTCGGGGCGGTCTCCGGATATCTGGTGGGGAAGGGCACGCTCTTCATCGTGAACCACATGGGGCTGGAGTACGAGGGGCTGTACCCCGTGCTCACCCTCGCCATGGTCCTGTTCACGTACGGGATGACCGCATCGCTGGGTGGGAACGGTTTCCTGGCGGTGTATATCATCGGGTTGGTAATGGGAAACAGCGATTTCGTACAGAGGGAGGGTCTGATGCGCTTTCATGACGGATTCGCCTGGCTGATGCAAATCACGATGTTCCTGACCTTGGGGTTGCTGGTCTACCCATCACAGGTGCTCTCCGTGCTGTGGGTCGGGCTTGCAATCTCAATATTCCTGATGCTCGTCGCACGCCCCTTGGCTGTATTCGCCGCACTGCAGTTCACGAACATGAGCCGCAGGGAGAAGGGCATGGTCTCATGGGTCGGGCTGCGCGGGGCGGCTCCCATCGTACTGGCGACGTTTCCGCTCCTCGCAGGCGTACCGCAGGCCGACATGATCTTCAACCTAGTGTTCTTCATCGTAATCACATCCGTCCTCATCCAAGGTATCTCAATCCCGATGGTTGCGAGGTGGCTCGAAGTGGACGCCCGGTGACGCGCGAATCCGACGGATGACCCCGTCGACGCATCGGGACGGGCGGTCAAACTTCAGACGATGCGGGACGGACGCATACTAGGATGTGGTCTGTACAGTTCACCCAGCACCTGAGAACACCTTAAGGAAACATTTTGCGATCATCACCGGGGCAGCGAGTTCTCTTGTAAAAAGGTACGCACAGGTCTCAGCGTCTCCAACTTTGTAATGGTTTTCGTTTACAATACCTACAAGACCAAGCACCAAACGTTCACATTTGATTTCTTCTAACAACCAGTCGGGGATGTCTTTGGCCCATTCAGTATCTGCCACGACTAATTTGTTTTTGTGATCTTTCAATTAACCACCTCCGTTGGGGCCCCCTCGAAAGCTGGGCGACACTAACATGATGCCGTTAACCCACCCCGACTCGGAGCTTGGATTTTATCCGTTTCTGTCTCGCGGACGAAAAGATCGATCTGGGAAACGAATCGTGGGTTATAAAAAAAAGGTAGTGTGTGGTAATCCCGGCTTTGGGTGCCCAAGTGTGAGGCCCATAGGCATAGCGGAAGATTCACTGTGAGGATTAGTATGATGAAGAAAACCGACCAAAGCTCACCGGATGGGATGGAGGTTAGATTCCATCTCCCCACCATCAGCTCAATGTTGTTGAAAAGCAGAGCATCGTTTACACCTCTCGAGAAGATGAAGACCGCCGCCCCCGCGCCAAAAAAGATCTGAGATAGCACGAAGGATGGGACAACGGTTAAGGTAAAGTAGAGAATCGGTTGCCACCAGCTCAGATTAGCTGGCGACGGCACGCTTACCGCTTGGCCCAGATCGGCGAATATCCCGGAGCCACCACCACCCCACCTCCCGTAGGCCACGCCGAGGACCCAGCTTCCGATGACTAACAGCCAGAATGCATAATACCAGTACTCCCCGCGCATAGCCTCACCCGGGGATGTTACCGATATTTGTGCTCGTAGTCGCGCTTGGCCGTGTCTATTGAGCGGCGGAGGTAGTTGTATTTCACATTAGTAGCAGTAGCAGATTTTGATGTTTGGGCAGCAGTTGGTTTCGAGACCCCGGCGGCCCTTTCCAAGACAGTTAACCTGCGTTCCAAGTTTGATATGCGGGCCATCAGTGAGTTTAGTTTGTTTTCGATCGATAAAATGCGTTCATCTTTTAGAGGAGTTACCACGGTTTCACCATTTATCAATCCTGAGAATGATATTAAAGCGTTCGCCTGGTGAAATGAAATAGATTTTTGTAGGCGGCGTCCAATTTCTATTCAGGCCGCCGTGGCTCAGCTGGTAGAGCGATCGCCTCGTAACTCAGCAAGAAAGCGATAGGTCGTGGGTTCAATCCCCACCGGCGGCTCCACGTTTAAACCCCTGCGGCCAATACCGTACATTTGCTGAGAACATGGCCGAGGGCTACGTCGGGCAGATATTCAACTCGTTGCAGGGTGAGGGGCTGTACGTTGGCAGGCGGCAGGTCTTTGTACGTTTTGCCGGGTGTTCATTGGATTGTCTGTACTGCGACACCAAGGAGTTCAGAAAGTTTCGTCCAGGCGAATGCGAGGTCGAGACCAAGCCAAGTTCGATGAAGTTCAAGTATGTTCAAAACCCGATGACGCATGAGGAAGTGCTTCGCCATGTTAAACGTTTGATGACTTCAGGCACTCACAGCATCTCACTGACTGGCGGGGAACCTCTTCTCGCGGGAGATTTCCTAGTCAATGTCGCCCGCTATTGCAAAGGAGCTGGTTTCCTTACTTACCTAGAGACAAATGGTGCGAGCAGCGAGGCGATGGAAAAGGTTGCTGAATACATCGACATCGCTGCGATTGACATCAAGCTGCCAGAACACGAAGCTGTACCGCGCCGGAAGTGGTCTCACCTTTTGGAGGAGGAACTGGCTTGTATAAAAATCGCGTTAAAAAGCGAGGTGGAAACTTTTGTGAAAATTGTTGTACTTTCATCCACCCAACCCAAAACCATTGAAAACGTATGCAAGCAGCTGGGCCGAATAGGTAAAATCCCCGTTGTTATCCAGCCTGTGACACCAGCGGGAAAAGTCCGCAGGGCCCCATCGATGGCACACGTGTATCAACTTACCCAGGCAGCCGCTCGAGCAGGGGTCAAGGAAATAGCCATAATCCCCCAGGTACACAAATTAATCGGGGTGCTCTGATGCGAATCGAGCTGATGGAGGGTCTGGGGTTTTCGGCGGCCCACTTCATTATCGGACACAAGAAATGTGAGCACCTGCACGGGCACAACTGGCGCGTCGGGGTGACTGTCGAAGGGGAGCCGGACGAACGGGGCCTAGTTGTCGATTTCCTGGAGCTCAAGCAACTGTTGAGACAACTATGCGACGGCTACGACCACAGGCTCCTGATACCGGCCAAAAATCCAGCCGTTGAGCGTCTCTCAGAGGGAGATAACGTCCGCATCTCGATACACGGCCGCGAGTTCGAGTTCCCGGCTGAGGATGTGGTCTGGCTCTCAGCGGTAAATACGACGGTTGAGGAGCTCGCTCGGGTGATAGCGGACAAAGTCGTAAAAAACTTGTCAACTTATCCAAACGTGGAGAGAATAAAAGTGCTTGTGGAGGAGTCTCCCGGTGAGAGCGCGACCGAGGAGCGGCAAATCAAACCATAATATCAAGGTAGAAAGATGAGGCGAGGAACTTATGCCCTGCTGGTACATGTGCCCTACGACTTGGCCCTTAGCGTTGGGGAGCTGGGAAAGGTCGACTTCAAGCAGGGTTATTACGCCTACATCGGGTCTGCTTTAGGAGGTTTGGAGGGGCGAGTGAACCGCCACCTCCGGGGAGAAAAGAAAATCCATTGGCACATCGACCACCTGCTGATTCACGCCCGTGCAGTTGACGTGATCGTCGCGCGCAGCGAGGAGCGGAAGGAGTGTGAAGTGGCTAGGGGACTGGCAAAAGATCTCCCCAGCGTAAAGGGATTCGGCTCAAGTGATTGTAATTGTGAGAGTCACCTCTTCTGCAGTCCAGACCTCCACATGCTGCTCAGGCGGGTGCTGGAAGGGTTCAAAGCGTGCGGTCTCAAACCGGAGAAAGGTGTTAGATATGGATAAGGGATATCGGCGTGAGCGAAAGCAGGATTACTTCTACAGGAAGGCCAAAGAGCTGAAGCTGAGGAGCAGGGCGGCGTTCAAGCTAAGACAACTCGACGACCGCTACAAACTGCTGCGGCGGGGGGATGTGGTTGTCGACCTCGGCGCTGCCCCTGGCGGCTGGCTCCAAGTAGCACTTGAAAGGGTTGGTGATGAAGGATTTGTGCTGGGCGTTGACCTCCAACAGATCGCAAAACTTCCCCACGCAAACGTCAAAACGCGGGTGGCGGACATCACAGATTCCTCAACGCCCGAGCTGATCAGGGGAAATCTTCCGCGCCCGGCAGATGTTGTCCTCTCCGACGCATCGCCGAAGATTTCCGGGGTCTGGAGCATCGACCACTCACGATCGATTGAGCTTGCACGCACTGCGCTGGCAATCGCTGGAAACGTGTTGGCGCAGGGCGGGAAGCTGCTCATCAAGGTATTCCAAGGTGAGCTCTTCCAGGAGTTTGTAGGAGAGGTTAAGGAAAAATTTGGATTTATTAAAATCTCCAAACCACCCGCTTCGCGTAAGGGCAGTGCTGAGGCCTACGTCATCGCAAAAGAGTTCAGGCGCCCTTGAAAATTTTGATAATTTCGTCCATCGGAGCGTCAGTTCGGAAACCGGTGCCGGAGAAATGGGTGCGGGATGCAAAATAACCCCGCTCTCTAAATTTTGCTATGAGCCCAGCGATCTTGGGCGGCGGTACTCCCGCATGCCTCGCGATTTCATGCACATCGTAGAACATCGGCGGCCCCTCAGCTTCCTCGGCGCACTGATAAAGCAGCGCGAACTCCTGTTTTTCCAATTTAAAGTTCCTTACAGCCAAGTCCCCCGTCACTTTATTGACAAATGTTTGCTCCATGAGTTTACCGAGCCAGAGGGGGCCAGCATGGAGAAGGCGATTGCCGCATTCACAAGCGCTCGGTAGTTTGGGAACCATCCCATAGGTGAGCACTCTCCGTCCGCAAGTGCTGCAGTGCGACACGTATCCCAGCTGTTTAAGAACCTCGTCAGCGCGCTGGGCTCCCTTCCATGCGCGCAAGTAAACCCTGAAGTAGTGCTGAGTAGAATGCGCTAAAACCGGAACTAGAGCGAGGTCGTGCTTGCCGGCAACGCGCTGGCTGAACCCGATCAGGATGCGCACACCCGATTCGTGACAGTATTCTGTCTTGATGGGCTTGGCACCGTATCTGCGCAGACAGGCCCTCGCGTGAGTTCCGGAGAGGGGGGCGGTGTCGGTTGCGGTCATGGCCAACATTCCCCCTCGTGCGAGAGCGGCGCAGGCGGCGTCGATGAAAGGAGCTGGAGAACCAAACGGGTCCAAGTCCACAAAATCAAACCAGCCGCGGTTTCTCCACAGTAGGGTGTTGGCATCTTCTCTCCGAACCTCGATGACGGGACCCAGCCCATTGAGCTCGGCATTTCTCCCAATCAGTTCAAACGCCTCTATGGAGTAGTCGTTGGCGGTGACTTTCGAAACTCCCTTGACCTCCTTGGCGTAACGGATCCCCCTAGCGCCAACTCCCGCGAGTGGATCGCAAACCCGTAAGCCCTCGATTTCGTTCGCGAGAATTTGCACGACCGAAACAGAGATATCGCGGCAGGGCTCCATGCGCGGGTTGTAAAATACGGGCGTCAGGGATGGGGCGTAATCCCCCGTCACCGTCTTAAACCGCGAGAGGTCCGGTACCTCAAGTTTCACTTCGCCCTCAGTTATGAGTTGAGTGTTCGTGCGCTCACCTACAGTTATTTTCCTCCATGTTGGGGTTAAGTCTTGTCAACATCAAATTTTTCTCTGCAGATCTGACCCCGGCACTTAAAAATCAGTGGAAGAGAAAAAAAGTGTGAGATAAATAAGATTTCTCAAGCTCGACTTTTACAATACTTTAGCACGGCTTTCGCGAGTTGGTCTGGCAAATCCGCTCGCGTGCCTTGTGTCACCTCAAAAATCTGGACATCTTCGCGTGCCTTTATATTGCTTATGAATCCTGTCATTGTCCGCTGGTGAATCACAGCTAGCACGGGCCTCGGGGAGTCGAGCGCGGCAAGCACAGCCCGCTTGAAGCCCCCGCTGTTGATTTCCATGGGCGCAATCTCGTCTATGACCAAGAAATCTGCTCCACCCAGCGCTCGATTAATCGCTGATTCGCTGAGTTCATCCACGTTCGCCACATTAACGCGGTACTTACTCACTTGGGGCCCTGTAAGCTGGTTCACGTGCGCCAGTATGCGCTCCTCACCGGTCATGATGTCGATTATCTTGAATCCAACCCTGACACCCCTCTCCCGAATCTCGGGGCAGTAAATCCCGCCAGCCCGCAGCCCCCGCTCACGTAAAACAGACATCGTCCGTTCGATCACGGAGGTCTTGCCGCTCCCCGGAGGTCCGGTGATGAGAAAGTTCTTGGGCATTATCCGCGCCAGTTTGTAATTGGTTCATGTAGTTTTTACGGTTAACACAACGTTTTTTGCGTCACTGGTAATTTAAATAGCTTGATTACCCCGCCTTTTGGCAACATAGGTCCTAGCCAGTACTCCCGCAAGTGGAGAAAAATAGGAAACTTTCATTCAATCGCGCGTGAG
>CAZKGC010000046.1:0-8656 GCA_964552335.1 Hadarchaeota archaeon (SeqCode) | reverse complement strand
CGCGGAGCTACGACCGCTCGCGTCGCCCAGCTTTGAGCTCGGACCACCTCGTGAGGGAGCTATTGAGCTCGCCCGGGTTGTCGATAGGGGGATTCGCGAGTCGGAGGCCATAGATCTGGAAAAGTTTGGGATAAAACCAGGGGAGGACGTGTGGGCTGTCTTTGTAGATATCCATGTCCTCGACCACGACGGAAACTTGATTGACGCATCGGCGCTCGGTGCAATAGCTGCGCTTCTGAACGTGAAGCCACCCGAGGACGAGGCTTGGTCTCTGCAGGAGTTTCCAATCCGGAAGCGTCCGGTTGCAGTGACCGTCTCTAGGATCAACGACAAGCTGATGGTCGATCCCTGTCTAGACGAGGAGAGTGTGATGGACGCCAGGTTAACTATAGCGACGACCGAGGATGGTAGCATATGTGCGATGCAGAAGGGGGGCGTTGGTTACTTCTCACGTGAGCAGATCGAACAGGCGTATCAGCTGGCGCGGATGAAGGTGGCCGAACTCAGAGAGCACTTGAGGTGAACGCGTGCCGGGGACGAGGAAAGTTGGGTCTACAGGCAAGTTTGGGCCAAGGTACGGGACCAAAATTCGAAAGCTAACACTCGAGGTCGAGCGTAAAGTCAGGCAGAAATATCGATGTCCGAGCTGTGGGGCGCTCAGGGTTAGGCGAGTCAGCACATCCTTATGGCAGTGCGGGAGGTGCGGCGTGAAGTTCGCAGGAGCGGCCTACTCGCCGTCCGTCCTCGCCGCTCCAGCGGGGACCTCAGTTAAGGGGGAGAGCTAGTGTTAAAGTGTAGCGCGTGTGGTAGGCTGGTGGAGAAGCTTCCGGATGGGCGTCCGCGATGTCCGTACTGCGGCGCGCGCATTCTCTTAAAGATCCGTCCAGAGGTCGTTCGCAAGGTCAAGGCAATGTAGAGCGGTGGCTTTCCCAGCAATGTTCGAAGAGCTAAATAGCATCATGCTGTCGGTTAACAATATACCGCCGGATAACATATAGAAAAATTTGATGTTGGTAACAACCTCAAGACGCCCTGGACACCGGGCCAGGATATTGGGCAGGGAATTGGCGAGAGTCATACCCAATGCCAAATATTTTTCGAGAGGGGTCAAGACCGTGGATAAATTGGCGTTGATGGCGGAATCGCTTGGGCACGCGTGGGTAATGGTCGTAAACAGTTCGGCAGGTCATCCAAAAGAGCTGCATTTTTTAAATATAGGGAAAGGCTGGAGGTGGTTTGACAAAAGAGTTGAGTTAGGGGAGGTAAAGCTTCAGCGGGATCTCGGTCAGCGGGTCAGGTTTGAAGGGATAAAAATATATGCGGAGGGGAAACCAGCGCAGGAATTGGCTGAGTTTCTCGGGGAAATATCTGGGCTCCCCATTTCAGAGAGATTACCTGAAGCAGGGGTTGTTCTCTCAATAATTACCAACTCGGGACTTATCCATTTTCAGAAGAGGCCGACTTCGGAGATCACGGGTCCGGTAATCCAAGTCATCAGATTTGGGTGATTCTATGGTCAAAGCAGAAGAAACCAGCGCAGTGTTGGAGTTCACGTTTCGGAGCCCAAAGGAAGCCAGCACAGTACATCAAGCATTGATGCCTGAGGAAGTCCTTCCAGCCTCGACCCGCTGCAGGGTGTGGGTCAGTCGAAGGAAAAATGTTTTATGCTTGCGAGTAAAGGCAAAAGATACAGCAGCCTTGCGTGCGGCGTTAAATTCGTTCATTCGATGGATGATCGTCGCGCGTGACATGGTTGAAAACGGGGGAAAATAAATGGAAAAACTCTCGCCTCAGATGCGCCATCAGCTTGCGCAGTTTCAGCAGGCTCAACAACAGGCCCAGGTCTTGCTGACCCAGCGGCAACAGCTCGAACTTCTCTTGAGAGAGACAGAGCGGGCCCTTGAGGAACTGGGAAAGCTTCCGGAGGGTGCGGTGGTCTATAAAAGCGTGGGTACCATCTTGGTAAAATCCGAAAAGGCGGTTCTCCAAAAGGACCTCGCAGAGCAAAAGGAAACGCTTGACCTACGCCTCAAGACGCTCGAGCGTCAGGGAGAGCGGGCGGTTCAGCGCCTGCGCGAGATGCGCGACAAAATAGACGAGGCGCTCAAGGGCAAGCCAAGTGAAGAAGCTGCTGGCTAGGGCTGGATTTATGAAGGAGCTGGCAGATTTTCTGGTTGAAGCTGCCAAGGGCGGACAGCGGGTTTTAGTGCTTTGCCACCACAATGCAGACCCAGATGCGGTCGCAAGCGCCATCGTGTTGGCCGAAGTTCTCAAGAAGCTTGGGGCTAAGTCCAAGGCAGGGGTAGCTAATGATATTACAATGACTGCCCAGGCGCTCCTGAAAACCTTTGGCCGGCAAATCCCGGTGAACCCACCTTTGGATGTCGATTTGGTGGTTCTCGTTGACACGTCAAGCTTGGAGCACTTGGGCGAGTTCGGGGACAAGTTGAGGGGAGCTGCACCGAAACTGGCGGTCGTGGATCACCACAGAGCGGTCGAGGATATGAGACAGCTTTCGAGTTTCTACTTCGTGAGGGAGGACTTCGCCTCCGAGGCTGAGCTCATCTTCAGGTTGGTGTCTGAGCTGGGAGAAAAATTGACCCCAGACCAAGCTTCGCTCTTGCTTGCCGGCATCATCAGCGATACAGGGCATTTTAGGCTGGCCAAGCCGGAGACGTTTGAAGTTGTCAATGCCCTTCTAAAAACAGGCGCAGACTATGGGCGGGTGTTGGAGTCCATCAGATTGCCAGAGGACATATCAAAGCGCATGGCGATGTTGAAGGGCGCAATGCGTTCGGAGCTGCGTCGGGTTCACGGGAATTTGGTCATGTTTTCGGAACTGGGTTCGTTCGAGGGTGACGCGGCCGGGATGTTGGTTCGGATAGGGGCAGACGCGGCGTTCGTCGGGTCCACCCACAAAGAGAAGGTGAGGCTGAGCGGGAGGGCGCGACTCGAAGTTCTAAAAGCGACGGGTTTACACCTAGGTGAAATTATGGAGTCACTCGGAAAACAGTTCGAGGGAAGCGGGGGAGGCCATGCTGGTGCCGCGAGCATGGTCGGAAAGGGAAAACTATATGATGTCGAGAAATACCTTTTCAAAATCTTGCAGGAGAAATTAAAGCCGAAAAAATAGCGAGGGGATTTGATGGCGGTTTCGTCTGCGGAGCTTTCTGAGCTAGAGCGGGCCGGATATCGTTTTGTGGGGGGTAACAAGCACAGCGCGGTCAAGGTCTGCCGCTGGACGCGAAAGAGCCTGCTGGGTCGAGGAGTTTGCTACAAAGAGCAATTCTATTCCCGGGAGCTGGGTGTGCGTAGTCACAGGTGCCTCCAGCTCACCCCAAGTCTACCTTTCTGCGACCACCGCTGCGTGTTCTGCTGGAGAAACACTAAAGTTACTCACTCGGACTGGATTGGGGAGGTCGATGAGCCAGCCGAAATTTTGGGCGGAGCAATTTTGGCGCAGAGAAAGTTGCTCAGCGGGTTCGGTGGAAACCCAGATATCGACAAACGAAAATTTAAGGAAGCCCAAGATCCGAAACACTGTGCGATCTCGCTCGCTGGAGAACCTACTCTTTACCCAAAAATAAACGAGCTTATCGAGGAGTGTGACAGGCGCGGAATGACGAGCTTTCTGGTCACAAATGGCATGCATCCAGAAATCTTAGGACACTTGGTCGAACCCACACAGCTCTACATCTCGGTCGTAGCACCCGACCCCGAAACTTACAAAACGATTTGCCAGCCACACTTACAGAACGGTTGGACGAGGTTGAACAATAGTCTAGAACTCATGCCCTCTTTTAAATGTAGAAAAGTAATCCGGCTGACGCTCGTCAAGGGGCTTAATCTTGGAAATGCGCCCGGATACGCAAAGCTCATCGAAAAGGCCGAAAGTGACTTCGTTGAGGCTAAGGCCTACATGCATGTCGGGTTCGCACGGGCGAGGTTGAACATGGAGAACATGCCGCTGCATCGGGCAATTAGGGCTTTCGCCGAGGAACTTGCGCAGGAAACGGGTTACTCAATCTTAGACGAGTCTGAGCCGAGCCGTGTGCTGTTGTTAAAAAGAATTTGATTGGCAGCTTCGTTCATCTTTCTGCGGACTTGGGTGAGTGTTGAAAATTTTGGCGCCGTATCTCTTCCAGAGCCCCCGAAGTCTACCTGATTACTAAAAAGTCTGTCAGGTAATTTGCATTCACCCAAGCCTTGAAAAGCTGGGTCGCCTATTTATTCCGGGGGAGTGACACGAGGCAAATATTAGAGCAAATTCGCAGGTACTTCGACGACCAGGAGAAGATTCGGGAGCAGGCTTTAGAACTCTCGCGCCGCGTGATCAGGGCATCCGCTCGCGCGATAGCGGCGATGCACCGCGACGACGCGGCGGTAGCGAGGGAGATGTTGGACGAAGCACGGGCTGGTCTAGTCGAGTTAAAAAAAGCTGTAAAAGCCGACCCACTTTGGATGAAATCAGGGACAGTCCACTCGGCTCAACAGGAGTACTGCGAAGCCAAGCTTCTCGAAGGGCTCTTGGAGCGAGGCAGACTTTCCACGCCGGAGGAACTCAAGATACCCTATCAACCATACCTAGCTGCAATGGCGGATGTCAGCGGTGAACTCAGACGGCGCGCGCTAGACCTGATACGGGCGGATAAGGTGGCGGAGGCCGAGCGATTGCTGAAAACGATGGAGGAAATCCACGAATTCCTCATGAGTTTCGATTACCCGGATGCTATCCTGCCGGGCATGAAGCGCAGACAGGATATGGTCAGAGGGGTGCTGGAGAAGACCCGGGGGGATCTCACGACCGCCCTGAGGCAACAAAGACTTGAACGGGCGCTTGAACACGCGAAACGAAAGGGAGCCAAATGACAAAGTTCGATGTGGCGAAGATCAGAGCAAGCGCCAAGAAGGATTACGAAGCTGCTTGGTTGAAGACGGCGGAACTCGTCAAAAAAGATGGGCGGCTCTTTTCGCTTCAGAAGAAGGGCAAGCCAAACGAACTGCAGGAGCTCATCGCGAAGACAAGGCATACATTGCTACAGCTTGGTTTCACCGAAGTTTCTGTACCCATGCTCATAGAAAAGAAAGAAGTGTTTGCCCAGTATGGCCCGGAAGCGCCGATTATCCTCGACCGCTTATTTTTCTTGGCCGGATTGGAACGTCCGGACATAGGTATCAGCCAAAAAAAGCTTCAAGATATTCGCAAAGTGGTACCCGGCTTCGACAAGGTTAAGGAACTTCAGGGAATATTCAGGCGCTACAAGGAAGGCGCGATCCCCGCGGACGACTTGGTCGAAGTTCTGGTGAAGGAATTGGGGCTTAAGGAGGAGCAGGCCAGTAGAGCCCTTTCGCTTTTCTCCGAGTTCCAGAAGCTTGAGCCGGTCCCAACCGACCTGACGCTACGCAGCCATACCACGGGAGGATGGTTTCTTGTGCTCAGAGAGATGCTCAAGCGCGAGCCCCTGCCCCTGCAGCTCTTCTCGATCGGACCAAAGTTCAGGAGAGAGCAGAGGCTTGACCCGACGCACCTTTACGAGTCGTGGACGGCCTCGGTGGTCATAGCGGCGGAGGAGATGAGCCTGGAGGACGGGGAGCGGGTGACAAGAGAGATTTTGAGCAGGTTGGGTTTTGACCGCGTGAAGTTTTCCGTCAAGGCCGCGACATCGAAGTACTACGCTCCGCAGACGGAGTTCGAGGTCTTCGTGGAGCACCCCAAGACTGGCGAGTTCATAGAAGTCGGTGACGCCGGCTTTTACAGCCCCGTGGCCCTCAGCAATTACGATATTCCTTACCCCGTCTTCAACCTCGGCATCGGGTTGGAGCGCGTGCTGATGATTCTCACAGGCGAGACGGACATAAGGGCGCTTGTTTACCCCTACCTCTACAAAGCGGCAGAGTTCTCAGATGAAGAGCTTTCGAAAATGATAAAACTTGAACGCGAACCGAGCACAGACGGTGGAAAAGAAATAGCCGCCGCAATTGTCAAGACAGCAAGAGAGCACGCCGACGAGCCGAGCCCGTGCGAGTTCAAGGCATTCAAGGGTGAGTTCTCGAGTAGGCGGGTGCTCGTGAAGGTGGTCGAGCCAGAAAGCAAAACAAAGCTCATAGGCCCCGCTGGCTTCAACGAAGTTTACGTTTACGATGGCAATGTGGTGGGTGTACCGCCGAAGGGATGGGAAAAGGACGAGTTTCTCAGCAAGGTGAGAAAGCAAGGCGTGTCCGCGGGCATCAGTTACATGGAAGCGTTCGCGGCTCTCGCAGCGTGGGAGATCGAGCAGGCGGCGGAGCGCGGGGACAAAGGGGCGAAGATACGCGTACGGACGGTAAAGTCACCCGGCGACATCAATCTTGCGGTCGACGAGGTGGCGCAGCGGTACATAACCTCGAAGAAAAAACGCATCGACATCAGGGGTCCCGTCTTCACAACGGTGATCGCAGAGTTCAGCTAGTTTCAAAAAGTTTCTTGAGCCTTTCCATTCCCCTCTGGGCGGTTTCCAGCGGGTGTTGGGGGTCCCAGAACTCGGCTATTATAAACCCATTGTATTTTATCTCCCGGATGGCCTCGACTATTGGTTTAAAGTTTATCTTGCCGTTTCCCGGTGGTAAATGGTCGTCTATCTTGCCACGGTTGTCGTGTACGTGAAGATGAACTATTTGTTTGCGCATGTTTCTGATATGTTCGGCGATCACGGCCTCCGCAGTTCTCTTACCTGCTCTGCGCTCGGTCAGAAAAGCATGTCCGATATCGAACGTTACTTTGGCTCCTTCCAGCTCCTGCACGAGTTGTTTGAGTTCCCTGATGGTTGGCGGGTAGGAATTGAGGATTCTCCCGGCGTTTTCTACGGCCAGAATCACGCCCCGATCTTGTGCGTAGGGCAGGCATTTGCCGAGGAACTCGCGGTACCTTTGTTTGGCTCCTTTCAGGAGTTTGGCTTCAGGTACCGGGCACTTTCCAAAATGCACAACGGTGATCTCTCCTCCAAGTGAGCGACAGGCGTCAATGCTTCGTTTGATTTGCTTGAGTGATAACTCCCAGAGTTCACGGTGGTGGCTCGCCGGGTTCAGGTCCCAGAAGCTCGCATGCACCGAGACCCCTAGGTCATAGCTCTCCAAGAGCTTCCTCACGGCGGAAAGTTTGCGCTGGTAGTAATTGGGTGGGAAGTGAGGGACATCGTAGATTATCTCGACGCACCCGGCGCCGAGCCTGTTGCTAAGCTGGATGAACTCCTCTATTGTGTTATTTACGAAGAGCAGGCTTGAGAGGCCGAGCTTCACGGTACCACAATCTAAGATAAGTTTCTGCCCTAAAATCTAGCTCTGCATCGCCTCGGTGGCCAGCTCGTGTGCGATGCGGATGGGCTCAGGTAGACGATGCTCACGCGAGGTGTCGAGGGTTATTTTCATCGCGGTCTTTAGCGAGAGTTTGTGTCCGACACTTACATAAACAGGTTTCGAATTGGGTTGCGTTCGAAGCACAGCTCCGATGACTTCTTTCCCATCTTTCAGAAAGGTATGTGCACCTTTTCGGTTGGTAGGCATCTGGGCCTCGCCGCATAACCTAGATTTAGCGGCCCCCAGAGTCGGTTTGTTGAGCACCACGCCGAGATGGCACGCCAGCCCTGCTCGGCGCGGGTGGGCTAACCCGTGGGCTCCGACCATGTAAACATCGGCTTTTATATTTCCCACGGCTTTCAGCATCCCCTCCAACTCCCGAAACGCCAGAAAGGTTGGGATATAGGGAAAGCTGAGTTTGACCCTGATGATCCTGTTGTCCAACGTTTTGAGGCTTCTGTAATCAAGCAATGCGCAGGCAGCCCATGCGAGGTCATCTCTGGCGAAGGAGATGTCGCATCCAGCGATTGTCTCAAGTTTCCTGAAGCCGTCCCGTTGCCTGACTTTTTTCGCTATCTGGTTTTGTATCCGCGCGAGTTCGCGCAAATCGAACTTCGGCGGGCGCAGGATCGGTAGCATTTTCTCGGTAAGGGTTTGGCGCGCAAGCTATTAATTTTTGAGCGTGAAGTTAATCTGATGAGCATGCAGGCGAAAGGACCTAGATGCAAGTTATGCGGGAAGACCATCCAGCTTATGAGCTACGATGCCACCTACGTCAAGTTCGTAAAGCCCGGTGAGGCGAAGGCAAGCTTCATTTGCTGGGATTGCGCGGAGAAAATACTTGGTGAGAAGCTCGGGCAGATTACTGGTGCATAATTGGGCTTGCGGTGGGCCTTAAACCAAAACAACAAGAAAGATAATCGGTGGGTAGCGTGAAGAAAAATTATGAAGAGATCCGGGACAAGGTGGCGCCGCTTCGTAAACTTAGCGGAGCAAAGACAGCTAAGATGGGCGCCGAGACATCTGATGCTATGCTCAAAGTTCTTATAACATCCTTAAAAAAAGAGAGAAAACTCAGTGAACTCAACGAAATCCTTTGGGGTGAACGGAGATGAGCTACGAGGAAGTCACGAAGAGGATGGTAAAGGTCCTCAAGGACGCCAAGATTCCTTATATGATAACCGGAGGACTAGCTGCAAACTATTATGGTTGCCCTAGAGCAACCTATGATTTGGACTTGGTTGTGGAATTGGACGAGACGAGCGCAAAGAGGCTTATAGAACTCGCCAGCCGGGCCCGCTTCAGACTTCATGAAAAAGAGATA
>CAZKGC010000045.1:8686-9215 GCA_964552335.1 Hadarchaeota archaeon (SeqCode) | reverse complement strand
ACGGCTTCCTTCGCCTCTGGTTTCACTTCACCTGCCCGAGTCATTATGCCCTCAACTTGGATGAACTTACTCACGTGTTCAGAGCGAATGCTGCGAACTTCGATGCTTTCCGGTAAACCTTTAACGCGGAGACGTATGCCAGGAATCTTTGTTATGCCCTCAAATACCGCGTCAGCGTCATCAAAAAACTCTGCCGGGAAATCCAGCAAAACTTTCGCCAAATCTTTGTCGAATTCAAGGAGATTCCCAAACTCGACCACGAGCGATTTATGCCCGGCCGCAGTTCTCCTGCGAAGTTCTTTGAGAACCTCCTTACTGTGGAGGAACTCCTCTAGCCTCTCCTTTAACTTAGCCTCCAAAACAAACACCTCGGCAAAACGACGGTATGAGAAGGGAGACTACCGTATAAATTAATTGCTGTAAAAAATTTGCGCTTTTGCTTTAAAATGAGAGAAAATTTTTTAATTTTTAGGCTGCAAGTACTCTCCGCAGGGGTAAAAGTTACACGAGGATTTTTGTTGGTAAGGGT
>CAZKGC010000045.1:0-8676 GCA_964552335.1 Hadarchaeota archaeon (SeqCode) | reverse complement strand
AATTTGACTTAGTATCCCTGCTACATTTTTGTTCAATGATGAAGGTAACCCCCTGTAGGCACACCGAAAGTAATCCACGGCTCTGTTCGACACTACACACAAGTTACATCCCGTATTAAACTTAAGGGGGAGATTTTTTGCCGATTTGGAGGAGGGGTCACCGAAAATAATCCAGATTCCGTCTTACTGCCCTTTAGCAGTTTGTTTTAAAAACACCCACCACAGCGCCTATTTTTCCCAAAGAAGGTTCCACATCTTTTAGTTCGAGTGGAAACATAGGAAAACAGTGGAAATATAGGTCTGAAAGCTTTGGCTATAGGTTTAAACTTAAAATTTAAAATTTTTTGCGTAGGATTCAGCGTATCTTCACGTACTCGTAAGCCTGAGTCGCTGATTCAAAGCAGTAGTGAACCCGCTGGTAGTCACGCCTGAACTCAGCAACTTCCCCGGCCACGCGCTTTAGGTCTTCTCCGTCAACTACAATCCGCTTGATGAAGTCCGCTATCTCCGCCATCTCCCTCTCTTTCATACCGAGCCTTGTTACTTCTGGTGTACCAATCCTGATTCCACTGGGATTTTTGTAATGCCTACCCTCCCGGATATCCCAGGGCAGCAAATTTCTGTTCAAGATTATGTTCGCTTGCTCCAGCTTTTGCTCCATCGTGCCTCCGTCGCCATATTTTGAGACATCGACGACTATCGTGTGCGAACGGGTAAACCCTTGATCAGGGCACAAGACGTTCAATCCTCGGTCGTAAAGCGCCTGACCGAGTGCCTTGGCATTTTTAACGATTTGGGAAGTGTACTCCCTGCCGAACTCGAGCATTTCAGATAAGGCTACCGCCAGAGCTGCTACTGAATGGAGGTGATGATTGCTGACGACGCCTGGGAAGACTGCCTTGTTTATCACCTCCGCCAGCTCCTTCTTACACAAAATCATGCCATGCTGAGGTCCTGGCAGGGTTTTGTGAGTGCTACACGTCATGACATCTACTCCCTCCCGCAATGGGTCTTGGAATTGCCCGCCTGCTATCAACCCTGCTACATGAGCGGCGTCATACGCCACATGCGCGCCGACCTCTCTTGCAACCTCGCTGAGCTCTTTAACCGGGTGTGGGAAAAGAAAAACGCTACCGCCGAAGAGCGCAAGTTTTGGTCTGATCTCCCTTATCTTCTTCGCCGCGGCATCGATATCGATATTCATCTTTTTTTCATCGAAAGGCCAGTACTCTACCTCCAGCCCATGCACAGCCCCCGCGGTGCCGCCGAACTTCTGCTTGCCCATGCTTATGTGCCCGCCGCAAGGGATAGCTAGACACATCATGGTGTCGCCGGGTTTGGTTAGGGCTGTATACATGGCGAGGTTTGCCACGACTCCTGAAACGGGCTGCACATTCGCATGCTCTGCCCTAAAAAGTTCTTTCGCCAAATCCATCGCTAGAAACTCCACCTGGTCTATGTACTTACAACCCGCATACACTCGCTCGCCCGGCCAGCCTTCGGCGTACCGGTGCTGGAAATCGCTTGTCATCGCCTCCCTCACCGCCGGACTCGTTATGTTTTCGCTGGCTATCAAAGGCAAAGATTTTTTTAACCACTCGTGGTGCTCCTGCAGCAGCCCCAATGTCCGGTCGTATGCTTCCCTCGGCCTCATCCAATCAACCCAAATGTTTAATTATCTTATCATACTTAGCTTCTACTTCTAAAAGTTTCTCCGAAACCTGTATTGCCTCTTCTGGGTCCTTAAGCAAGTTCCCGGTGGCGACGCAGACTACTTTTTCGTTTCGGTCTATTACACCCATACCGACAAGTTTTTTCAGCCCGGCTACTGTAGAGGCGCTGGCCGGCTCCGCTCCTATACCCTCCAAACGGGCGAGCATCTTTTGAGCAGCGATTATCTCCTCGTCTGTGACGCTTTCAGCCATGCCTTTCGAGTTTCTTATTGCTCTTATGGCCTTGGGACCGTTTACTGGGTTGCCTATCCGAATCGCCGTCGCTATAGTCTCCGGTTTCTTGACCGGCACAAACTTCTTAAGCCCCCTCTTTATCGCGTCAACGACCGGCATTGAACCTTCTGCTTGAATTCCGGTCATCATCGGTATGCCTTTCGTTAGGCCGACCGTATCGAACTCGAAAAATCCCTTGTAGATGGCCCAGATGTTGGCGCAGTTTCCCATCGGTACCACTATACGGTCGGGCACCTTCCAGCCGAGCTGATCCGCTATCTCAAATCCTATCGTTTTTTGTCCCTGAGGTCTGAAGGGATTCACTGAGTTTAAGAGGTAGATGTCGTTTCTTTCTTCGCATATCTTGGTGACTAAGGAGAGGGCTTCATCGAAGTTCCCTTTTATCGCAATCACTTTTGCTCCGTATATCATCGTCTGCGCCAGCTTGCCAAGCGCCACTTTCTTGCTCGGAAGCAAAACTAGACATTTCAATCCTGCTTTTGCCGCATATGCCGCAAGCGATGCCGATGTATTGCCGGTCGATGCACATGCAACGGTCTTCACCCCAAACTCAAGTGCTTTAGTGACTCCCACAGTCATCCCGCGATCCTTAAAGGAACCTGTCGGATTCGCCCCCTCAAATTTCACGTAAAGTTCCCTGATGCCGATTTCCTTCGCGAGATGGTCGCAGCGATAGAGGGGCGTACCTCCTTCATGAAGGCTGACTATTTTTGTTTTGCCCAGAATCGGCATGAATGCATTATACTTCCAGACGCTGGGTGTCTCCGTCTTCAGACGTTTTAGATCGAGCTTCCGCTTCAACTCGCTTGTCTCGAACTCTACTTCCAACAATCCATCGCATTTAGGGCAGGTGTAGAATCTCTCGTCGATCTTGAATTTACTGCCGCACTCGATACACTCCAACCGCAAGTCTAACCCCCGAGCGTCCGGTGAATATCTATCAGATCACCCAACAGTGAACTGGACGTTTCCTTCGGGCCGGCCCCGAACCCCACGATCGAGATCTCCCGCGCCAAGTCGAGCTCAAACATCACAGCGTTCAAGGTGCCGCTAACTGCGAGCGGATGGCCCAGCGGGACGAGCTTCGGCCCAACTTCAAGCGATCCGCGCCTAGCGATGCCGATGAGCTTTATTGTCTGCCCCGCTTCTTTGGCTAGACGGATCGCCTCTGGAGAAATTCGATCGATACCAGTTACTCTGACATCACTGAGTTTTGCGTTCATGTCTAAAATTGAGTTCGCGAGGATCGTGATTTTACACGCGGTGTCTATGCCTTTGATGTCGAGCGTCGGATCCTTCTCCGCTACCCCCAGCTCTTGGGCTTCCCGGAGGACTACCTCAAATGGGGCCCCCTCCGCGCCCATGCGCGTGAGGATGTAGTTTGTTGTTCCGTTGAGCACGCCTCGTATCCCCCGGATTTCATTTCCAGCCAAAAGCTTCTTCGCGAGACCTATCACTGGCACACCCCCGCCAACTGAAGCGGAGTACCTGAACTCCACGCCGCACTTTTTTGCCAGCGCGTCGAGTTCCCTGAAGGCGACTGCCAGCGGGCCCTTGTTGGAAGTTATGACATGCTTTCCGGCCAGCATCGCGCGTTTGATGTGAGTCAAGCCAGGCTCTCCAGTTTTTATGTTCGTCGGAGTGAGCTCGTAGACGACATCCGCCTCAACATTCTCAATAATATCGAGAGCAGTTTTGCCCCGTTTCCCTCCTTCGTATGCCGCCACCGTCCCCTTCTTCTCGGCGGCGTTGAGCAATCCCGCCAAATTGAGCCCTTTTTCGTCCACCGCCGCGCCGAATTCATCAACAGCTGCGACCACGCGCGGGATCAAACCGTGGGTCTTACGCAGAAAACCCGCTTTTTGAATAAACGCGTGGCTGAGCCCTCTGCCTAAGTTCCCGAACCCAATGAGCACTATCCGCATCATCCCGCCTCAAGCGAAGTTATCATGAGAAGCTTTTTTCTGTCCGCAATGCGCTGGAGGTTTGAAATTGCCAAGTTCGCGCGCTTTTCGTCGTCGGCCGTGATCGTCATTCTGGCTGTCGACTCTTTGCCGAGATCACCCATCGCGAGACTCAGGTCAGAGACCATTACTCCCTTGAGAGCGTTCAATCGATCGATCGTGTCCCTGATGTCTGTGTGTATAATATGGCCTATCAAAAGGGCCGTTGCCCTCACGGCGCCCTCACGCTCTCCAAGCTGGGTAATCCGCACTCCTCTTGCGCGGAGCGCCGCTAGAATTCTATTGAGCCTCACCCGATCAACGACTTCAAAAACCAGCATGACCGGTACGCGCCCGAGCGGTGTCTTTCGCTCACGCTGGTGCATGATGCTCTGGATGTTGCCCCCAAATCGCGAAATTGGTTCGAGCGCCTTGAGAAGCTGCCCGGGGACATCCTCAAGTTCCATCACGATCCTCACAAGCAAAACCCTCACCCGCTCCTGACCATACAAACCATCGTGAATACCTCTGTTTCAACTGAGGATGAATTATCTTAAATATTGCTTCCGTGACTGTACACAGACTAAGATGACTCAAAGTTGAAGGAACTTACCCATGAATTTGTGGCCTTCTAAAACACCAAACGATCCTCGCTTAGCCGAAGACTCATCAAAGTATTTCACACCATCTTTTTTGCCCTTCGTTGAGTAAACGGCAAACGGAACAGGGTCGGCGACGTGGACTCTAACTTTTATCGGTGTTGGGTGGTCGGCCGTTACTGAAATCGCGTATTCTCCTTTCAACCCATCGATTATCTTTCCGAGCAGGCGGGAATCAATATTTTCGATGGCTTCGATTTTTCTCTCGGTATCACCCGCATGCCCGGCTTCATCCGGCGCTTCCACGTGAACTAAAACCAGATCATGGTTCTTCAACGCCCTCAGCGCAAACTTGGCCTTATTCTCATAATTTGTGTCGTAATAGGCGGTTGCTCCTGGAACTTCAAATTTACTCATCCCAGCACACACACCCACGCCTTTAACCACATTTACGGCCGAAACGATGGCTCCTTTAATCCCATATTTTTCAACTAGGGTTTTCATCCTCGGCTTTTTTCCCTGACCCCAAATCCAGATCATGTTGGCAGGTTTTCTTCCGTTTTTTACCCTAGCAATATTTGTTGGATGGTTCGAAAGAATTTGTTTTGACTTTAGAGTCATCTCATTCAAAGTTTTTGCTATTTCGTTGTTTTTCGGTTTAATCAGATTGTCGCTGACCTTTTCGCCAACAATCTCGTGCGGGGGCACAGTTTTGAGTTTATCTGAACCCCTAGGCGCATTTCTTATCACAAATAAATGCCGGTAGCTAATGCCCACGTAAAAATCACCCAAATGCCCATAATTTTTTCTCACCGCGCTCATCAACTCCTGGGCTTCCTCTGTTGTTATGTTGGCAGCACGGTAATCTGCGATTCTCCCGCTTTCTTCAGTTATCAGATTACATCTGAAGGCGAGATCTTCCTTTTCCAGCTCAATACCCAACCCCGCTGCCTCCAAAGAACCTCTGCCGCGACGATGTTTCCTCGGGTCGTAACCTAGGATAGACATCATCGCGACATCAGAACCCGGATTCATGCCCTTTGGAATATTTCTCAGTAATCCGCTCCTGCCGTGAGAAGCTATCCAATTCATATTTGGCTTATTGGCCACTTGCAACGGAGTTTTCCCTCTAAGTTCCTCTAAAGGATAGTCAGCCATCCCGTCCCCAACGACTATGATATATTTCACGCACTCACCGAGATAATTGCTCTATTTTCTAAGCTACACTATGTTATAACGCTTACCATTTGTTTTAACTGGAAATCGCATTACCTAACTCCTGTGGGTGGTTTCCTTCGCCGTGGGATGGAGATTATCAGCATGTCTTCCTTGAGTTCAACTTGCCTTGCGTCTGAAGCTGTATTAAGCGGAAGTTCGAACGCCGCAAAGTAAGCCTCGCCGCTGGGCTTTCGTGCGATGACCTCAAGCGTATTTCCCATCGTTCTCAGCTCGACATCTTCCTTCCTCACCCCATGCACCTGCATCGTGAGCACCACTTCATCGGGACGCTCAATTTTCCCGACATTGGTCTCCAGCATTCGTGATATCGGTTTTATTTCTCTCGGTTTTTCCCTGGGCTCGGGTCGCTCGGGTTTAAATGGTTTTGCAGGGGCAATCTTCGCCGGGGGACCACCTATTCGCGTCACCCTCACCTCCGGCTTCCCCTTGCCGAAATCTCTTATCTCTATTTTGAACCCGGCTACCCCCGGTGTTCGCTCAAACTTACGAAAATCCAACTTGAACTTTTTCTCCGTCTCTTCGAATTCCTTTTCAAAATCTTTTAGTTGCCGGAAAAAACGCTTGAAAAACTCCTCGTCGAATGGATCGAATGCCATTTTCATCGACCTCATTATAATTTGGCCTGATTCTTAATTAATTTTGGGGAATTCTAAAACAAGCTCTGAAGTGCTAAAACATTCAAATCCTCGCTAGCCCCGGTCCTCACCTACTAAATCTTCATAGGGTTCCTCTTCTCCAAACAGACACTCACCATCTGAGTAGAAGTCACACTCAGGGCAACACCCATTGCGGTACTCACATTCATCAAACATCGGGCATTTGGAACAGCACTTATGCATCTGCTTTCCCCCCGAATTCTCGTGTGATGAAAAACGCCAAACCCCTATTTAAAACTTTCGCGGCAAATTTTGCGCCTTGGAGCGGCAGTTTGCGCGCGCCCGAGAGGAATACCCTCAAAAGTGCCTTTTACTGTCGTATTCTGACCGAAAAAAAATGAAACTACAAAAAAGGGTTCTGGTGCATTCACGGGTGGCGAGGGGTGGTTAAGTCGTTGGAATCTTGGGTGTTGTGTGTTCGGGTTGTGCTGAACTTTGCCTTATGATCGACTGCCATCGGTTTCTCCCTAGCTCTAGCTCTATGTTTGCCGCTTGCGCTGGTGTTTTGTTCTCCAGTCCCATATGAGGTCTCAGAAAGTTGTAGTAGTCTTTCAGCCCGTCCATCATCGTTTTGGCTGTTTCCTCGGTTTGAAGTCCCCTCATTACCTTCTCACGCTCTCGAATCGTTCCTTGTAGTCTCTCTACGAGGTTGTTGTTCACTTTATCCTCGAACCGTCTCAACCTCACATGCTCGGTTCTCGGACTTTTTTGTGTCCTAAACTCTTTCATGTAGGCTTCTCTGTAGCCTTGCAACCCGTCGGTTACAATAGTCTCTGGTCTTTTTCCAGCCTTCATTTTAGCCTCATGGAACAACCGTTTAGCCTCGTTTATCTCTCTGGTCTTTGAGATAAGGTTCGCAAGCAGGAACCTTGTTTCCTTGTCCATCAGATTCCACAGCCAACTCCACCTACCGCCGCACCTTATCATCATCTCATCGGCGTGCCACATTTCCGAAAGGTCTGGTCTCAAGTCCTCAACATAGGCATTGACAACTTCCGCGTATTTGCTAATCCATCTAAGAACCGTGGTGTGGCAAAGTTTTATGCTGTAAAATTGGTTCAAGTGGTCTACAACTTTGCGAAGGCTGATCCCCTTGAAGTAGAGATCCAACGCAACCGTGATTACCTCCGGCTCTGCCTTCATCTTTCCGAAGCCGTTATCTGCGGTAAATTTTCTCCCGCAGTCCTTGCACTTTTGGATTTGCTTTTTGTCTCTCGTGGTATCGCGAACACCGTACTTCTCGATGTTCTCCGACCCGCAATACCTGCATTTAGAGCTTTCCTGCATCTGCTTGTAGGTCTCGAAGATTTCCAGCGAGTCGCCCATAGCAAGCCCCATGCGAACCGCGTGGATGTGCTTGCAGTCGGCCCTTCGATTGCAGTAGTCCGGGCAAGTGCATGTCCACTCCGCCCCCTGTTTCGACACTACATAGCTTCCGTTTCCAGATTGGGCTTTAACTTGGAAGGTCTGGTTGTCCTTCCTTTCCACGCACTCTGCTTGGGCCGCTATCGCAAGCCCCCGCATTATTCTTGGGTTCTCGGTTTCCATTTCTATCATCTCCCTTTTCTTCATATTCCTTTATGGTACCATAACCATATAAGCTTTATGGTACCATAAAACCAAAGAAAAGCTTTTAATAATCCATGGTACCATATCCACACGGTAGAAATGGTAGAGAAAGTAGAAAAAAACTCCAACGTAGCAGAAGTAGAGAAAGTAGCAGAAGTATCTGCAAAAGTATCTCCTGAAAATCATGAACGTTTGACGAGGCTTGCAGGTCATCTCCAAAGTTCAAGCGGAAAACACCAGACACTAGATGATGCCATAACTTATCTTTTCGAGAATCAGAAAAGGGAGAAATCTCTATGAAACTCCAAAAACAACTTGCGTATGAATACAAGGGCAAGCAATATTTCAAGCACGTTCTTGTCGTCCCCGATGATACCGTTAAAGAACTCGGTTGGAACGGCGGTCAGGACTTGGAAATCAGAGTGGAAAATAGACGATTGATTGTCGAAGCAAAAAAGCAGAAAAAAGGAGAGAACAAGAAGTGAAAACTATGCTTGACTACAAAAAGGATCAAGCTAGAATAATGAATGTAATCAATGGAGAATCACAATACGAATTTTTACTTGGAGACTGTAAAGAACACCTAAGTAAATTCCCAAAAAATTGTATAGATTGTGTTATCACATCCCCGCCGTATTGGAAGATGAGAGAATTTGAGGTAAATAAAAAGATCAAAATAGAAGAACTAGATCATAAACTCTAT
>CAZKGC010000044.1:0-10356 GCA_964552335.1 Hadarchaeota archaeon (SeqCode) | reverse complement strand
GAGTCACGAATAGCTCGGACCATACACTACTCGGCACCTCTGGAAAAGTCGTGGACGAAACGCGCAACATGCTGGTGATAGAGGACGGAGAGAAGGCCAGAAAAATCTCAAAATCCAACTCAACTTTCCTCATAACCTTGCCCGATGGTGAGAAGGTGACCGTCGATGGCAAAAAACTGGTTGGGCGGCCCGAGGAGCGGGTCAGGCGGAAGCGGTGAAAATATGGTCGGTATGGGAATCGAGCCTCCGAAGGAAAAGTGTTCCGATGTAAATTGCCCGTTCCACGGTAAGCTATCGGTCCGGGGGCGAGCATTCGAAGGCGTGGTGGTGAGCGACAAAATGGCCAGGACGGTAACTGTGGCGCTCGAGCGTATGCAGTACATTCCAAAGTACGAAAGGTATGAACGTCGCGGCTCCAAATTTCACGCACACAACCCACCATGCATCGCGGCAAAGACCGGGGATAAAGTCAGGGTCATGGAGTGCCGCCGGCTGAGCAAGACCAAGGCATTCGCCGTGGTTCAAAAGCTGGAGGGGTGAAGGATGGGAAAGAAAGGTGCTGGTACTTCGGTGGGTGTATCTGCAGTAACTCCCGTTCGCGCGCTGCCTGTAGGAGCGCGACTCAACTGCGCGGATAACACGGGGGCGAGGGAAATCCAAATCGTGAGCGTCATGGGTTACAAGGGGAGACGCGCGCGCATGGCAAGCGCTGGTGTCGGTGGTCGAGTGGTCGCATCTGTCAAAAAAGGCACGCCTGAGCTCCGAAAGCAACTCGTCCAAGCTGTCATCATCAGGCAGACAAAAGAGTACCGCCGTATGGATGGCATGCACATAAAATTTGAAGACAACGCGGCTGTGCTCATCACGCCCGAAGCCGCACCACGAGGCTCAGAGGTAAAGGGCCCCGTCGCGAGGGAAGCCGCCGAGAAATGGCCACGGGTTGCCGGAATAGCTTCAACTGTGGTGTGAATAATGGTAACTAAACAACCTCGAAAGCAACGTTTGGCGCTTTATTCTGCCCCTCTGCACTCCTGCCATAGGCTTCTCTCGGCGCCCCTCAGCCGAGAACTCAGAGAAAAACACAAGATCCGCTCCCTTCCCGTCAGGAAGGGCGACAAGGTGCGAATCTTGCGCGGCGACTTCAAGAAACTCGAGGGTGATGTAACTAAAGTTGACACAAAGCACCGATTCATCCAAGTGAAGGGAGCAAATGTGACCAAAGTTGATGGAACAGAAGTCTCCAGAATAATCCGGCCTTCTAATGTTATGTTGTTGAAGCTGGCCGAGGACAAGGAACGCACACAAATCATCGATAGGAGGTCTAAAGGTGGCTAAGAAAGGCGGAAGCAGGCATTTGAAGCGATACGCCGCACCGCGGGCCCTCAAGCTGCCTAGGAAACTATATGTATGGACGACGAAGGCTGCGCCCGGACCGCATCCCATTGAAAAAACTATCCCACTCCGCTCTGTCCTGCGTGACTATTTATCGGTGGGACGAACCGCTAGAGAGGTAGACAGCATCCTCTTCAAGAGAAATGTCTTGGTAGATGGAAAAATCAGACGGGAGCCAAGCTTCCCGGTCGGCCTGATGGATATCGTGCAGTTGCCCGCGCTCAACCGTAGCTATCGTGTGCTACTAGACCACAGAAAGCGCTTGATCTTGAAGGAGATAGACCCGGCCGAAGCCTCCATGAAGCTTTGCAGGGCGATGCACAAACAAATCGTGCGAGGAAAAAAGGTTCAACTGACATTTCATGACGGGAAAACCATTGTCGGGGATCTGAACGAGTTCAAGCCGGGCGATGTGGCTAAATTGGCCCTGCCAGGTCTAAAGGTGTTAGAGCGCCTCCCATTCGAGGTTGGTGCGACGGCGCTGGTCACTGGCGGTAGCAATGTCAGCAAAATCGGCAGAATATCTGAGATCAAGCTGATCGCGGGGACCCAGCCGAACATTGTGATCCTGAAAACGGGCGAAGAGAGTTTCCAAGCCCCCGAGCACTATGTGTTCGTCATTGGCGGGGAGAAGCCATCTATTTCACTGCCGGGTGTGAGCACATGAACCCAATGCGCGATATCAGGATTGAGAAAGTTGTGCTGAATATGGGTATAGGTGAGGGGGGCGACAAGCTCACCAACGCAGAAAAAGTGCTCGAACGCATCACCAAACAAAAACCAGCGCGGACCTATGCAAAAAAACCTGTAAGAGACTGGGGAGTAAAGCTCGGGAGCCCCATAGGCTGTGTGGTCACCCTGCGCGGTAAGCTGGCAGTTGAGACACTGAATCGGCTGCTCGATGCAGTCGAGCGGCGCGTGAAGAGGGACTCATTCGACAAAAGCGGCAACTTCGCTTTCGGCATCAAGGAGCACATCGACATCCCCGGCATCTCTTACGATCCCGAGCTAGGTGTATTCGGCATGGATGTGTGTGTCACGCTGATTAGGCCAGGTTACAGGATAAGACGAAGGAGACGCTTGGCCCGTCCCATTCCACCGCGCCATAAGATTACCAAAGAGGAAGCGATAAATTTCGCTACTGACAAATTTGGAGTTCAGGTGATCTGATGGCGAGGAAAAAGTTTGGGAAGGGCGCACACAAATGCGCGCATTGCGGCAGCTACGGGCACGTTTACCAAATGCATGGGCTGAAGCTTTGCAGGCGATGTTTCAGGGAACTCGCCCCGAAGATAGGATTTAAAAAATATAACTAGGTGTAAAGATGCTGCTTGATCCTCTCGCTAATGCCCTTTCCAAAATCCAGAACCACGAGCGAGCCAGAAAGCGGGAAATCGTCCTAGCCCCGGCCTCAAAGCTGATCAACGAGGTCCTGCGCATCATGCAGGCGGAGGGGTTCATCGGAGAATTTGAATTCATCGATGACGGGAAGGCAGGAAAATTCAAGGTTGCGCTTCAGGGGAAGGTAAATGGATGCGGGGTGATAAAACCGCAGTATTCCACGAAGCGCGACGAGTACGAAAAGTGGGAGAAGCGGTACCTACCAGCGGCGGGCTTCGGGGTGCTCGTGGTCTCGACTCAGCAGGGGGTAATGACACATAAGAAAGCGATGGAATTGGGGCTGGGCGGTCGACTTTTAGCGTATACATATTAGACCATACCTCTGTTTTCATCACACTTTTAATTGAGGAAAGCTGAAGATAGACGGAGTAAGTGTGGAGTTCGTTGTCGATGACGCTTGGTGCAAAAGAAGAGTTCGAAGCGCCCGAAGGCGTGGGGCTGAAGCTCACGGGCAGAACGGTTGAGGTTAGTGGACCAAAGGGCAAGCTCACGCGAACGTTCGACCTCCCCAAGATAACGCTGAAGGCTGAAGGGCGAAAGATTTTGATCGAATCAGATTCCGCGCGCCGCAAAGACAAGGCCGCCGTCAGCACCGTCAGAGCTCATATGCAGAACATGTGCAAGGGTGTTACTGATGGCTTCACTTATAAATTGCGCGTGGTGTATTCCCACTTTCCTATCACTATCAAGGTCGAGGGGAAACGTGTCCTGATACAAAATTTTCTTGGAGAGCGATTCCCCCGCGTGGCAAAAATTATCGGAGATATCAAAGTTGAAGCCAGCGGGGATGAGATCATCGTCAAAGGGATGGACAAGGAAGATGTCGGGCAAACAGCCTTCAACATCGAGCAGGCCACCTCTATTAAACATCGCGATTTGAGGACATTTCAGGACGGTTGCTACATTACGGAGCGAGTGTGAATCAAATGAAGAAAAAAAGTTTGCCGAAGTTCAGGCGCCAAGAGTGGTTCAGATTCAAAAGGTTAGGTGAGAAATGGCGCAAACCTCGAGGGGGAAACAGCAAAATGCGAGTTGGTAGGAGCGGGAAACCTCCGGTGGTTTCAATTGGATACAGGTCCCCAAAAGCTACTCGAGGAGTTCATCCTTCAGGACTGACAGAAGTTTTGGTCAACAACCCGCGCGATTTAGAAGGTATCGACGGGCTCAGGCAGGCCGTTAGAATCGCATCAGGAGTTGGGAAACGCAAGCGGGGACAAATTATAGCCAGAACAAAGGAACTCAACCTCAAAGTACTCAATGTAGGAGTTGAAAAACGTGAAATTGAACGCAAAGAAGAGGCTAGCGGCTCAAATCCTTAAAGTGGGGATAAACAAGGTCTGGATAGACCCGACACGCGCTGAGGATGTCTCCACCGCGATCACCCGCGATGACATCAGACGCTTGATTAGACAAGGAGCCATCCGCGCAAAACCGGAGCAAGGGACGAGCCGCGGTAGACATAGGAAATTGGCTGCCAAGCGCAGGATGGGCAGACGAGGGGGAGCAGGGAGCAGGAAGGGCGCAAGACATGCGAGACTGTCGAAAAAGGCCAGCTGGATTCAAACAGTTCGCCCATTGCGTTCGAGGTTGCGGGAATTAAAAAAAGAAGGGATAATCGGGTCACGAGATTACCGCAGGCTATACCGCATGGTTAAGGGCGGGGCATTCAAAAGCAGAGCCCATCTCGAGACCCATCTCAAGGAACGAGGGTTGTTGAAGGGATAGAAATGCCAAATATAGGGCCTCGCTATAGAATTCAGTTTAGGCGAAAAAGAGAGGGAAAAACTGACTACAGGCACAGGCTCAAATTGCTACGGTCGAGAAAGCCGCGCTTGGTAACACGAATTTCACTCAAACATGTAATCGCCCAAGTTATACGAGCCACTCCTACTGGAGACATGACCCTGGCCTCCGCACACTCGAAACAGCTGGAGAAATTTGGGTGGAAATGCCATACATCGAATATCCCCGCGGCTTACTTAGTTGGGCTCCTCTGCGGTTATCGCGCGGTGAAGGCTGACGTGAAAGAGTGTATACTTGATATCGGAATGCATGAACCCGTCGTCCGAGCTAAAGTTTTTGCTGTGCTTAAGGGCGCGCTCGACGCTGGCTTGCATATTCCACACGACAATGGGATCCTGCCCGATGAAAACAGAATTAATGGAACACATATCTCCCAATACGCTGCCAAGCTGAAAGAGAAGGACCCAAAAGCTTACCAAACTAGGTTCTCCGGATATCTTGCGCGAGGACTTCCTCCTGAACATATATCAGAGCACTTTAATGCAGTTAAGCAAGCAATAATTACGCAGTTCGGTTAACGAGATGAGGAGGTTAACGAGATGAGGAGGTTAACGAGATGAGGAGAAGAAGAAAACCAATGAGAAAACCTGAAAGAGAGTTCAGTATTGACCTATGGCAACCACGCACGAACATCGGGCGAGCCGTCAAAGAGAAGCAGATGACTGAAATCTCCCAAATCTTGCGAGGGGGAATCCCTATTAAGGAGATCGAAGTTGTCGACGCCCTCGTGCCCAACCTCGAGGAAGACATTTTAGGGGTTGGTATGGTCCAGCGAATGCACAAGTCAGGACGGCGAGTCAAGTTCAGAGTTGTGGCAGTAGTCGGGAACAAGGATGGGGTAGTTGGAGTAGGACACGGGAGCACGAAGGAGGTAAGTTCCTCCATCAGAAAAGCCGTGGATGCCGCGAAGCTGAATGTGATAGAAGTCGCTCGGGGCTGCGGGAGCTGGGAATGTGGTTGCGGCCGCCCCCATTCAGTACCTTTCAAAGTCAACGGGAAAAGCGGGAGCGTCGGCGTGACTATAAAACCCGCGCCTCGGGGGCTGGGCTTGGCTGCGGCCGAAACCCCAAGAATAATTTTGCGCATGGCTGGGGTTAAAGACGCTTGGACCCGTTCGGATGGACAAACGCGGGCAACCCTGAACTTCGCCTTCGCCACATTGGATGCCCTCAAGCAGACGACGAGGATAGCCCTGCGCGAACAGTTCAAGGAACACGTTCACATCGGGAAGGCTGGTGAGGTACATGGGTAAGCTAGCCGTGATCAGGATCCGCGGGGGCATCAACGCGCTGGGTGTTGCTAACAGAACACTGAAGATGCTCAATCTGACGCGCGTCAATCACTGTGTCTTGGTCGATGATGACCCCTCCACTCTGGGCATGCTTCAAAAAGCCAAGGACTACATAACTTGGGGTGAAATAAAGCCCGAAACGCTTGAACACCTGCTACAAAAGCGGGGGAGGTTGCAGGGGGATAAACATTTAACAGACGAAATCGTGAAATCTGGAACTGAATTTTCATCCATCGAGGAACTTGCCACCGCCATATGCGATGGAAAGACGGAGCCCAAAGTGCTCCCGCAGCTGAAAAAAGTTTTCAGGCTTCACCCGCCGCGGAAGGGTTACAAAGCAACGAAACGCCCGTTCAAGGATTTAGGCGACCTCGGCTACCGGGGCGAACGGATAAACGAACTTATCCTAAAGATGGCTTAGGTGAGAGATATGGTGGTGCGAAAACGGAGAAAGGTAAGAGCCCAGCGAGGTACGCGCACTTACGGAAGAGGATGTTCGAAGCGGGGGCGCGGCAGCGGGGAGAGGGGAGGCACAGGACTAAGCGGTGGACACAAACAAAAATGGTCGTACATCCTAAGGTACATGCCTGAACATTTTGGAAAACACGGATTCACGCGCCCGCCCTCGGTCCAGAGGGAGGTCAAGGCCATAAACGTCGGAGAGCTAGATGAACGCTTGGAAGAACTCCTGCAAATGGGTGTCGCGAAAAAAGAAAGAGAAAAATTTGTCGTCGATGTGGGCAAACTCGGCTTCGAAAAGGTTCTGGGTGGAGGCCGGGTCACACACCCTTTGGAGGTCATGGCCCAAGAATTTGTAGAGTCGGCCAAGCGAAAGCTCGAGGAAGCGGGCGGCAAGGCGATCTCAGGTGAAGGTGATGGAAAAGGAAGAGAAGCCGCGGTCTAAGCTCTACGCCCTCGAACCCATTGTCCGCAAGATGCCGGAAGTCGCGGTTCCCAAGCGGCACGTTTCCTTCAAAGAAAAATTTATGTGGACTGCGATAGCTCTCATCGCGTTCTTCGTCATGACCCAGATTCCGCTCTACGGCACGCCAGCTCGCGAGTCTTTCACAGACACAAACGGTAATGGGATATGGGACAGCGGCGAGCCCTTCAGAGACCTTAACAACAATGGAGTATGGGACGCTGGAGTTCAGGAGTTTTTCGGACAACTGAGATTCGTGCTGGCTAGCCACGCGGGAAGTTTGATGGAGCTGGGAATAGGTCCCATCGTCACCGCCGGTATCATCATGCAGTTACTTGTAGGTGGTAAAATTATAGGACTCGACCTCTCGAATCCGGAAGACCGTGCTCTCTTCACGGGGGTTCAGAAGTTCCTAGCACTCATCATGGGGATCTTTCAGGGGGCCATGCTCTTGCTCGCTTGGCACTACGGTGTCCCGCTCGGGGGCGCGGCCGGCATCTTCATTCTCATCCAGCTCACGCTCGGAGTGGTTGTGGTACTCTACTTGGATGAGTTGGTCTCAAAATATGGGTTTGGAAGTGGGATAAGTCTCTTTATACTCGCAGGCGTTGCGACGACGGTAATCTGGGGAGCTTTTAACCCCATACAACCACCTTACGGCGCCATCCCGCACTTCGCAGGGACGATGCTGGGAGGAGGAGAGCTAGTTAACGCATTTTTCAGACCCGGACAATTACCTAGTATGATGGGGCTGTTGGCGACAATCTTGATATTCTTTCTCGTGGTCTACATCGAGAACATGCGAATAGAGATACCCCTCGCCTACGGAAGATTTGGTGGGATCAGGGGACGCTACCCAATCAAGTTTTTGTACGCATCAGTCATCCCTGTGATTCTCGCGATGGTAGTGTTCGCAAATATCAACATGGTAGCTAGAATTTCAGGTATCTCATTTTTAGGCACATATGATGCTGCAGGCAATGTAACGGGCGGCCTCGCTTACTACACCAACGCACCGAGCGGCCTCGCTGGTGTTGCCGCCGACCCCATCCATGCCCTTGTATACATGGGGATTTTGGCTCTCCTATGTATGGGATTCGCTAGGCTTTGGATAAGCATGACCGGCATGGGTCCACGTGATGTCGCAAAACAGCTGGATCAATCGGGCATGCTCATCCCTGGCTTCCGCCGTGACATAAGAGTAATGGAGGGGGTACTGAGGCGATACATACTAACCGCAACTATGCTTGGTGGGGCTTTCATCGGGTTGCTTTCGGCTGGCGCGGACTCTCTGGGCGCGATAGGGAGCGGGACCGGGATTTTGCTTGCAGTCAGTATTATGTATAGTCTCTACCAAGAGATAGCGAAAGAGCGAGTAGCGGACATGTTCCCTGCTGTAAGGAGGTTCCTTGGTGAGTGAGAAAATAGTCGTGGCAACTGGGGTGCCCGGATCTGGGAAAAGCACTGTCATAGACGGGGCTCTCAAAAAGCTCAAGACGCAGGGAATAGTCTACAATATCCTGAACTACGGCGATGTCATGCTGGAACTCATGCGCGAAGAGGGCATCAACGACCGTGATGAGATGCGGAAAGTTTCAACGGACCGCTATCGTGAAATCCAGCGCGAGGCGGCGAGGAGAATCGCCAAAGAGGCCGAGCAGAAACCCATCATCGTCGACACCCATTGCCTCATAAAAAAACCGGAAGGATATTATCCCGGTCTACCCCGCTGGGTGCTGGAAGAACTCAAGCCAGAGTCCATCATCATAATCGAGGCAACGCCGGAAGAAATCGCTGGGCGGCGCGCCAAAGACATCACGAGACGAAGGGACAAAGAGCTTATAGAGGAGATAGAGGAGCACCAGCTGATGAACCGCGCTACGGCTGCCGCCTACGCTGCCTTTTCGGGGGCCACAGTAAGGATAATCCAGAACAGGGAAAAGGGATTAAAGAAGGCTGTGGATGAAATGGTTGAAGCGTTGGGATGATCGCAATGAAAAAAGAAATGATAGTCCTGCTCATCGTGGCTGCGCTGTCGCTGTCCATTCTCAGCACAGGGAGTGTCCGAGCCCAGGGGGAAAATGCCCAAGCGACCGTGACTACGCTGGTGAGAACCCTTGACACATCGATCTCGTCCCTTAGGAGGGGAGATAACGAAGGCGCCAAGAGCCTTATCGGGCAAGCTTCTGACGATTACGATAACTACCTCAGCCCCGGCGTTGAAAACTCGCTCGACAACAAGATCAAGACTGCTTTCACCTTGCTTAAAGAAAACCCAGTTGAAGAAAACATCTTTGCCCTAAAAGCTACTATATTACAGATCGGTTCTTTGCCTCCTCTCTACGCGTACTCACTGTTCATCATACTCGGGGTAGGAATGATAGTGTCCCTGCTCGCAACATTGCTGAACAAACGCATGGTCAACTGGAATCTAGTCAGAAAAAACAAGGCCGAAATCGCCAAGTACCAGAAGGAACTCCGTGAGGCCATGAAAAAGAGAGACGCGAAAGAAGTGCATAAACTTCAGCAGCGCCGGAAGGAGATCTCAAAGCTTCAAGGAGAGATGTTCTCACAAACGTTTAAACCGACGATTGTCTACATCATTCCCATGATGGCCATCTATCTCCTCCTATTCAACTTCTACAGCGGATGGGTCGTCGCTTGGTTGCCGTTCAGCATAGATATACCGTTTTTAGGGAGGTTGGTCGCCTTTGGGGTGGGGTTGTGGTACTTCATCACTTCCTTTGGGTTCTCTCAGATATTCCGAAAAATCATGATAAGGGACTAGGATGCCCGCGCGGAGATATAGATCCAAAAGTTACAAGCAGCGTTACGTCCGCACGGCTGGAGGACGAACAATAGCCCACTACAAGGAAAAACGTGCGAGCTTGGCCAGCTGCGCCTCGTGCGGCCGCCCACTGGGAGGCGTTCCTCGGGTGAAGGCAACCGAGCTGCGGTCTCTTCCCAGAAGTTCCCGCATGCCCAATCGCCCATTTGGTGGTTACTTGTGCTCGGCCTGCACGCGCCAAGCGATAAAAGAGGCGGCTAGGGCGTGAAAGCATGGTAGTTGTCGCGATAAGCGGCCTGCACGGTGCTGGCAAGACCACGGCCGCCAAGGCCCTCGCGAAGAAATTTAGACTTCGGTATGTTTGCGCTGGTTCTGTGTTCAGGCAAATCGCGAAGGAGCGTGGGATGACCCTAGACGAATTTTCAAAATATGCAGAACTCCACCCGAGCATCGACCGAATGATAGACCGCCGCACCGCCGACGCCGCGAAAGAGGACAACGTGCTCATCGACGCCCGGCTCGCGGGGTGGATGGCGAAAAGGGCGGACATAAAAATCCTGCTCACGGCCCCGCTCAAAGTTCGGGCCAGGCGGATATCCCGGAGAGAGAAACGCGATTACAAAGAGGTCTTGAGAGAAACGATGACACGGGAGCGAAGCGAGGCCAAGCGTTTCAAAAAATTGTACGATATCGACGTGAACAACCACTCGCCCTTTGATATCGTGCTCAACACTGAACGCCTTTCGATTCGTGAGACGG
>CAZKGC010000043.1:0-10390 GCA_964552335.1 Hadarchaeota archaeon (SeqCode) | reverse complement strand
CTTCACAACGTGTTTGCCACAAGAGTGGCTCCAAAATAATTTTGTCCCAAAGCCGTATCATACAGAAAGTTTTAAAAGCGGTTAAACTACTTTTTTCGTGGAGGTGGGGACTTGCCTAAAGCAGTTGAAAAAGGAATGTCTCTTTTGGGCCCTGCAGCGTTTTACATTGGTCTGTTAATAGCGCTGATAGCGGCGTTCGTTGTACCGTCCAGTTGGCTCTACGTTGGACTGGCGGTGCTCGGTGTGATAGTCGGCCTGCTGAACATAACCGCTGAACAAACCGCTCCATTCTTGCTTGCATCGATTGCCTTCATCGTCGCTGCTATTGGTATGTCATCGCTAATACTGGTACCGATACCTATAGAACTCCAAAGACTTGCTGCAAACATAACAGTGTTCGTTGGTTCGGGAGCTATGCTTATTGCATTGAGGGCCATTTACGGGATGGCGAAGAGCAGATAAAACCCTGCTCTTCCCTTTTTATTTTTTAATCACGATTGTAGAGTTACTCTAAGCAATCTTTTGCTGACGGTTTCTACTCTCAAGCCCGCCAAGTACCCTTATCGCCTTCCCTATTTTTGGCCCGTGCTTCCACCTGTAATAAAGTGGATATAGCAGCGCCGACGCCATCCAAACCTTCCAGTTGAAATCGTGACCCCAGACATCTATGTTATGCCTCCAGCATGTAGCGAAGAACTCCCAGTGCAGTTCGGTGAGGCGGTGAAGGTCAGCCTGCCGCGCCGAGCTGAGCAGACACTCCTCCTCCGATGTGAAGAAGAGGGGAACATAGAAAATCTCGGATCCCCGCAAATCATCCACAAGCTCCATGGTAGCGATTGTATCCTCCTCGCGCTCTTCCGGGAGGCCGACCACCAGAGTCGCGAGCGGGCAGATTTCGTTATCGTTGAAGATGCCGATCGCCTGAGTGACGATCTCGGGCCAATCTTCAGTTTTCAGAGGTAACGCTTTGCCATGCATGTGCTTTTCCATTAGCCTGATGCTTCCTGTTTCGATCCCAACTTCTATCGATGCTACTTTTCTACCGTGGCACTGCCACCGCCCTTTTTCAACAAGCACTGGCGCTATCTCTTCTATCATCTTCGGGTCGTGTACTGCAGGAGAGAGCGCGGCGTGAGCTGGTTGTAAGTATTCGACGCCCTCGATTTTTCCGATGGTATTCACGAGTTCGACGATAGCTTCTCGGTTCGGTACGAAGTGTTCGTGATGTTTGTAGAGAAAAATATCATCAGTTTGAAGGACCACCATCTTCGAGCCAGCGCGGGCATTCAGTTCGGCTTCTTTCTTGATTTTTTCCAGAGGGAGACTATAGAATGTCCGCATCGTCGGCGAACAAAATTGGCATCCTTTGCCGCAGCCCCTCGTTATCTCCGTGACCCCGAAAAGGGCTGGTTTTTTTATCGTGGAGATTTCTTCGACTTTTGGTTTTTCTGTGCGGATGATTCTCGGTAGCTCCTCACTTTTCATAGCTTTTTGGAATATCTCTGGCGCTACGCGATCGGCCTCGCCAATCATCACCGTGTCAATCCTGAACTCATCCTGCATGTTTCCCTTGGATATCTGCCAAGCGCCGGAGCCGCCGACTATCACTTTATAGTTGCGTTTCTTTTTCTTCAACACTCGATGTTTTATCAAATCTTTGAATTCGTTCGCCGCGATCGGCTCTCCACCGATTGCGACAAGCGAGGTGTATGTTCGACTCACAAAACCTATTCCGAGTGGATCCATCGTGGAAATGCCGATAACTTTTGTATTTGGGCCGACGAACTTACTTAAGTTTTGAGGGGTGCAGGTGACAACATTTTCTTCCCCAAATTCTTCTTCCAATAGTGCTTCGATCTTTCTCAACCCGTATGGAGCGAATTTGGCGCGTCCATCTTCCTCGCTTGGAGTTATGGGATACCAATATTTTCTAAGAAACCGTGCGGGGAAAATCTTCGGGAACCCGCCAGTAAAAGCTATGAACGGATTTAAGTTGAAATCACTCATCTCGATAAAAGAAGCGGTTAAAACTATCGGGACACCAAGTGCTTGTCCTTTACTTTTTTTGCCCTCAGCTCCAACCTTTTTTATCGTTGATACCAGTCTTGAAAACACGTTCATCAGCTCATGTTAAACCTAAGTCTAATTTCTCCATTACTTTTTTGCCGGGTGTTGAGCAAGATGCCAGCCCGTGGACGCCGGCTTCGACGAGATATTGGATATCTCTGCGGAGCGCTTCTTCATCAATCGAATCACCTTTTTTGAATGGAGTGGTGAACGCGGCACTGACGCCTTTAAGCTCGAACGCCGTCTCAACACCTCCACTTAGAACTATGTGAACTCTAATTAAATTGTTTCCAATTGGCAAACTGAAATTGTAAGAGTTTGAACATTTACAGCTATCTAAACGCTGGTTTTCCTCCGTCCATAATCAACTTTCCGTCCACGAAAACTTGCCCGCGTCGCATGTCCTTGATGAGATCGAGGTGGCTGGAGGCCCGATTTTTGCCGTGGTAAGCCCCGCGATTGTTGCCTATAGCGATGTGAGCGGTTCCAAAAATTTTCTCATCGATGATTATGCTTCCTCCCGTGTATGCCGCTCCCGGGTTCGTGCCTATGCCGAATTCCCCGATGCGGTCCTTTTCACCAGTGTTCGCAGCGAGGAACCTAGTAAAGTTTTCCCTGCCGCGCTCTGCCCAATATCTCACGACCTTGCCTCGCCGAAACCTAAGCCTCAACCCCTCAAGTTTTCCAAAACCTGGGATGGCGACCCTCTCGAACAAAATTTCTCCATCGGCGCTCGTCTCCAGAGGGGCGATGAAAACCTCGCCCGCGGGGATATTGACCCCAACATCACCACGCGCAAGATCCTCGTTTGAAATAATGCCATCGTCAACCAGCACCGGGCGGCCATTTATTCGAAAACTCAGATCTGTACCATCGTCGGCCACTATTTGAACCCTGTCTTTTCCCTCGAGCGCATCGTGGTAGAATTTACAAAGTTTGAGCAGTTCTCCCGTGAAGGTCTTTCTGATGCTGTCGAAAAAAATCTGCCTGAATTTATCGACTGGACAACGGTATGCGCGAGCAGTCCCGGGGATGGGCCAACCGAAGTACGCCCACCTCGTCCGCCTTCTATCTATGATCTCATGAAGTTTTTCCCGAACAGGTGCCGTAAGTTTAATCTTCGCCGTGAGGCCCCTCGCCCAGTTCGGCTCGTCCTCCTCTCCTATGAAGATCGATACGTCGGCCCGCCTCGCTATCGCCTCAGCAAACGGGCTCATCTCGCGCAGTGAGCTTTCGGGAGCCAACACATACTTTAGCTTCTGCCTCTTGGATGAATACCCGAGCAAAAGCGTGTGCGCGCCCACCTTCCAGCACTCTTCTTCGACCTTGTGAGCAAATTTTTCGCAGCTAGGGTCAGTGCGATTGTAAAGGATTCTCGCGGCATCGTACCCACCGCCGCGCTTTTTTCCTACCCTCATCGAGCGTCTGACGAATTCTCTCGCTATCTTTTTCATTTCATTTTGGGAGAGTTCTGACAATTGCCCCACCGTTTTCCGTTCAGGGCTTAACGGATGTAGCTCAGCTCCTCCTCCAATCCTTTTGGGAGTCTTAGCGTAGGAGACTTGAACTTAGATAAGGTCGCGGCGTGCTGGTGAAGTTCCTGCAAATTCACATTAAAACCTAACGTCAAGCTCAAGGCTCGCAGGACGGCTTCGCTGGCCCTGACATCCAACAGCCCTCCCTTCGTCGTGCCCAACAGACAGAACCCCTGCATTCCCTGCACCGGCGCTAACGCAGGGAGCAGGCCGTTCATGCCCACAATCATCCCGCCATCGAGAACCTTAACGCCGTGCTTCTTGAGCAATTTCGTCATCTCCGGCTGAGAAGCCGCTCCGACCACCGTCCCGTCTATTGTCTCGTTTGGGGAAAGCACATAGGCTGCCATTGTCCCCACGGTCTCGACCCCTTGTTTCTCCGCGAAGTCCAGAACTTCTCCTGTGAGCACATACTGCCCCACGGGTGTAGCTGCCTGAGCATCCGCAGTCGCCAAAATTAGATCATGTTTCAACTCAGCGGGTCTAGCGTGGAAAAAATCCATTTTGAGCGTCTTAAGCGCGCCATCTTCTTGGATTACCCACTCCGGAAAGTGTTCAGAATATAGCTCCACGAACTTCGCTGCTTTGAGCTTGTAGACTAAATATTCAGCTGCAAGTTTGCCGATATTCGCTATGCCTGGCAAACCAGCGACCAGTACCGGCCGTTTGAGCTTAGGCCGATCAAGATAGTTGAAGCGAGTCATCGTTAAAGCTACAGGAGCTTCGGATTTAAGCTTCACGGTGAAAAGCAAATTCGATTGCATGGAGGCCATACCAATCGGTGACGGTGAAATCCGCGTCCTCCCACTGGCATTTGAAAGTTTCGGCGTTCGGAGCATGGCGACCCTGGTCGAAACGGACGACCTCAAGCTCGTCATTGACCCTGGCTCCGCCCTTGGTCCACGATTCAACCTGAGTCCCCACGAGCGCGAGTACGTGGCTCTGGCCCGCTCACGCCAGACGATAATGAAGGCGGCGCGGGGGGCGGAGGTCCTCACCATAAGCCATTACCACTTTGACCACTATGTCCCGAGCTTTGAGGATTGGATCTGGACTTGGAGCTCTCCCGAACTCGCCGAGCGCCTATACCGCGGCAAGCTCATCCTAGCGAAGGACATCCACTCGGACATAAACCTGAGCCAGAGGAAGCGGGGCTACATGTTCCAGAAGCTCAACTCGAAAATCGTGAGAGAAATCCAAGTTGCGGACGGCAAAAAATTCGAGTTCGGCCAGACCATCTTAGAATTCTCGAAACCCGTATTTCATGGCGTGGCCGACACACAGCTTGGATACGTGCTGATGCTGACTGTGCGGACGCCCGGATGCTCGCTCATGCACGCGTCGGATGTGCAGGGACCAATTGATGAAGTAGCGCTGCGGCTGATTCTGAAGCAACGCCCAGACATGTTGTTGATCGGCGGCCCTCCTCTGTACCTTAAAAACTTCAAAATTGACGAAGAAAGCCTCGCTAGGGCACTTGACAACATGGTGAAGGTGGTTGGTGAGGTGCCGCTGACCATCATCGACCATCACCTTTTGAGATCACTTGACTACGGAGATTACTTGCGGCCTGTTTACGCCGAGGCGGGGAGGCGAGGGCATCGAGTGCTCTCGGCCTCGGAATTCATCGGTCAGGCGCCCCAGCTCCTCGAGGCGATGCGGAAAGAGTTTCACGCACAGGGACCGACCGAGCAGGAATGGTACGAGCGCTTGGAGCGAGGAGAGTTCAAAGAAGGTTTTCAGGGATAATTCTAAAAATTTGCGCATGAAATAGCGGACACCCCTAATTTTTTAAGATGAACTGCCCATATTTTTAGTGGAGCCACTTAATTGGAGGTTTAACCAAATGAAGTCGAGGAGTGGGCCACGAGCGGTGAGAGGAAGAAGAAGGCCCACGCGGGGGAAGTTCACAGAAACTACTCTGTATAGACGTGTCCTGGAACTCACAGATACCTTTAACGTCTTGGATAGCATCCCAGTTAGGATCTATTACAAGGACAAAGACGCCCGATGGGTTTACGTGAACAAAAGTTATTACTCGGATTACGAGAAGACCTACGGCAGGATATTTGGTCTAAAGACTCCGAAAGACATGATAGGGAAAACCGTTTTCGATGTATGCCTGAGGGAGCACGCGGAAAAGATGTTCGAGGACGACATGTGGGTCATAAAGGAGGGGAAACCCATAGTCGACAAGCTAGAACATTTTTCCACCCCAGATGGGGCTGAAATTTACACTATGACCACCAAGGTACCCCGATTCGATGAAAAGGGGAACATCACGGGGCTGATAGGCTACTCCTACGATGTTACCAAGACCAAGCGGGCGGAGGAGGAACTGCGCAAGGGAGAACGCTTCTTGGCCGACATCTTCGCGAGCATACAAGACGGCATCAGCATTCTCGATGAGGATATGAACATTGTCCGTGTCAACTCGACATTGGAAAGGTGGTATGCACACGCGATGCCGCTCGTCGGCAAGAAATGCTACGCCGCCTACCATGGTCTGAGTGAGCGCTGTGAGGTCTGCCCCACCTGGCAAACCCTGCAGACGGGTGAAGCCGCATATGAAGTTGTCCCCAAACGCGGGCCAGAAGGAGAGATTGTCGGATGGCTGGATCTCTACAGTTTCCCTATTATCGATACGACGACAGGTCAGATGAGTGGGGTAATTGAATACGTTCGCGATGTCACAGAACGTAAGCAAGCAGAGGAGGCACTGGCGCGGGAGCGGTACCTGATGCGTGCCTTTATGGATAACATCCCCGACCGCGTCTACTTCAAAGATACCGAGAGCCGCTTCATCCGAATCAGCAAGGCTCAAGCCGATGCCTTTGGCCTAGGCGACCCTATAGAAGCGGTGGGTAAAACGGACTTCGATTTCTTTACAGAGGAACACGCCCGACTAGCCCACGAGGATGAGCAGGGGATCATCCGAACGGGCAAACCCCTGATAGGGATAGAGGAAAGGGAAACTTGGTCCGGTCGCCCTGACACGTGGGTTTCGACCTCTAAGCTGCCTCTGCGTGACAAGGAGGGGAACATCGTCGGCACCTTCGGCATTTCTAGAGACATCACCGATCGCAAGCGGGCGGAGGAGGAGGCAATGTCCAAAAGGGTAGCGGCAGAGGCGGCGGCAAAGGTTACAGAGGCGGTAAGGATGACAGCAGAAAAATACAGGGCGAAGATTGAGGAGCTGGAAGAGCAGATAGCGAGATTAAAGAATTTAAGGAAATAGGGTTTTATGCACTAAAAATGTTAGACGCGTTCCATCGCCCCAGACGGAAGTGAATTCTATATTATGACCACCAAGGCGCCCCTACTTGACAGGGAAGGCAATGCGGTGGGGATAGTTGGGATTACCTATGACATAACCGAGCAGAAGAAAGCCGAAAAGGTGATGGATTCAACGGCTGGTTATAGGTAAAAATTGAAAAGTTTCTTCTATCAGGAATAGCGTCACATGCGCTCGGGAGCGACTATCCCCATCAACTCAAGCGCGTTCCGCAGTGTTATACGAACACAGTTAACCAGGCGCAGACGGGCAGCGCGGAGCTCGGCCGTCTCTGCCTCGATCACCGGAGCCGCTTCGTAAAATGTGTTGAACGCCAGCGCTAGCTCGGCCGCGTAAAGAGCGGGTAGGTTTGGCTGGAGCTTCTCGCCCGCCTCACGCACAATCTCTGGGAACCTCGCGAGCAACTTGACCAAGCGCTGTTCCTGAGGCAACTTGAAGACATCGCTAGGGTGCTTCCCGCCCCGTCGCTTGACTTTACGGAGAATGCTGCAGGCCCGAGCGTGCGAATACTGCACCGCTGGTCCGCTGTTCCGGTCGAAATTGAGGACCTCCTCCCACTTGAACACGATTTTCTTCTCAGGGGATGTGCCTAGCAGAGAATATCTTACCGCACCAACCCCCACCAACTCCGCCGCCTCCTGTTTGAACCGCTCGCTCGCAGCCGGAGCGTGTTCCTTGACCACCATGTGGGCCCGTGCCACCGCTTCCTCAACTACATCGTCCACGGAAAACCCTACCCATGTGCCCTTTCGCCCGGAGAACCTGCCGCTCGGGAGCCAGACATGCTCGTATGCGAGGTGTTGGGAGTTCTTGGACTCCCGCTCCAGCCCGAGAACCTTAAGCGCGGTGAATACGACCAGCTGGGGGAACCTCTGCTCCGCCCCAACAACATTAATGACTTTATCTGCTTGTCCAAATTTCGCGATTGATTTTCCCCGCTGCGCCGTGGTGTATGTTTTGCCGCCATCGGGGCGCCTCGAGTGGAGCTTGAACAGGAGCCCTGATTTCGTTTGCCCGAACTTCCAGAGCTGATATGCGATATCCCGAGTTGTGTAGATGGCCGTGCCGTCGGATCGGACCAATACCTTGTCCTCGATCCCGTAATCGGCCAGCCTCAGGACCAAAGTTCCAGCCCGCTCACCTGTTCCTTCAACGACATGAGGTGTCGCTCGGAGCCGTTTGAGAGTCTCCCCCAAAATCCCGGAGCGCGCGATGTCACTTTCCCACACCAACAGGTCATAGTTCACAGCCAAACGATCTGTTGTCTCCAAGTTCGCCTTCACGCAGCGCTCCGCCAACCGTCTCGCCATCGTGGTCCATTTCCCCTTCCCACGCTCGAGTTCCGCGAGGATTCCCCTGACCTGCTCCTCGAGCTTGGCGTCCTCCCCGAGGCGGCGATGCATTTCGGCGTAGATGAGCCCGAGGACATGGTCGAACTTCGCCCGCGGCTTGCGCTTGATGAGCTTGTTGGCGAGCAGGGTTTCTGCAACTTGGCGCCCCATGTCGTCGATGTAGTTCTGGACCTCGACCTGATAGCCCAGCGCCCGTAGAATCCGAGCCATGGTGTCTCCGATTACCGCATTCCGACCGTGACCTATGTGGAGAGGCTTCGTGGGGTTAACGCTCGTGTGTTCTATCACCACCTTACCCTTACCAACCTTTAGATGGCCATACCCACCGTCGGCCTCTTCGATTGCGCGGAGCGTGAGTTCGGTCAGCTTTGATGTGTCCGCGAAGAAATTCAGGTAGTTGCCGGAGACCTCAACCCGCGCGATCAGCCCCGCTGGCTTTATCACCTTGGAGATTTCCACCACAAGCCACATGGGAGATTTGTGGAGGGATTTCGCCAAGTCGAAGCAGATGGTAGATGCCAAGTCCCCTAGCTTGGGGTCGGGGGGCTCCTCCAACGTGTCCCCAAGTGGCTTCGGCGGTTTCCAGCCGAGCTTGGAAAGCGCGGCCTCCAGTACATCGCACACGTCGCGCCTAAACTCGCCCCAAGGGCTGGCAGTCATTTAGACCCAATTTTTCTTGTCGATGGAACTCAATAAGGTTTACATCCAGCCGTAATGCATGTGCTGTATGTAGATAAAAGAAAGCGGCCGCATATGTTTTATCCGGCAGACCATGACATCTATACTCCATATCGGCATCGATGATACTGATTCAAAAAAGGGAATGTGTACAACCTACATTGGAGCAGTTGTGACTGACAAATTAAAAGGAATCGGGGTCAAGTTTATCGACTTCCCCAAGTTGATCCGCCTTAACCCGAATATTCCATGGAAAACTCGGGGAAATTGTAGTGTTGCTATTGAAATCCAAGCTTCGGATGAAAAAATTTCCACTGTTAAAGATACCGTGCTCAAAACAGTCAAAGAGCTTGCCGAACTCCACGTCGAAACAACAAATCCGGGCGTCGTTTTCTACCAAGGCAAAAAAATCCCTCCCAATCTGAAAGCCTTTTCAAAAAAAGTCGTACGGGATGTCGAGACAATCGAGGAAGCTGAAATCCTTGCGCGGAAAATCGGCGCCGAGGTGCACAAGTTCAAGCTCGGGCGCGGCATCATCGGCTCACTCGCGGCCGTCGGGAACACCCTCGAGCGAGACAGAACCTACGAGCTGATTGCCTATCGCACGCCGGAAAATCGAGGGACAGCGAGAAAAGTGGATTCTACTTCAGTTATAGAAATGGATAAAAAAACTTTTCCAAACACATTCGACAATCTGGACCCATCCACCGGAGAAATCCGGATCACTCCACACACACCCTGTCCGATCCTCTACGGCATCCGCGGGGAAAGTCCCAGCGCCGTGGAGAAAGCCCATAAACTTGTAAGGGCCTTTGAGCCAATCGAGCGCGTGGTTGTCTACAAGACGAACCAAGGCACCGATGAGCACCTACGCCGGGCGAAAATCTCTGGGGCGAGGCCTTACTGGTCCGTCATCGTAGACGGTGCAGTGTGCCAAGCGCCATGTGTCATTCTAGGGGGCCACGTGATTTTCAGGATCCGGGACAGGACGGGAGAGATCGACTGTGCCGCCTACGAGCCGACGCGCCAGTTCAGGGAGATAGTGAGAAAGCTCATCGTTGGGGATAAAGTGCGGGTTTACGGGGGCATCAAAGAAAAACCGGAGCTACCGCTCACCATCAACCTCGAAAAACTTGCTATTTTAAAGCTCGCGCCTCTCCTCCGGAAAGAAAACCCGAAATGTCAGATTTGCGGCAAACGGATGAAATCGGAGGGCAAAGACAAAGGATACTCGTGCAAACGGTGCAAGGTCAAAGCACCAGCTGGCTCGGCGAAAATCGTGGAAGTGAAAAGGGAGATAGATCTCGGGATGTTCGAGGTTCCTCCCAGATGCAGAAGACATCTCGCCAAACCTCTTATCCGCGAGGTTCAGGTCAAATTTCCGGTACGCGAGTTTTAGTTCAAGTCAAAAAACCAACGCATCTTTAATAGAGGTAACCCAAACATCAAACGGTGATGCGGCT